>CABUUB010000153.1 GCA_902494625.1 uncultured Collinsella sp. | reverse complement strand
CCAAGCTCGATACGTGCATGGAGCTCGTGCACGGCGCACTCGACGGCGGTCATCGCATCCTGTTGTTCAGCCAGTTTACGGGCATGCTCGATATCATCGGTAAGCGCTTGGCCAAGGAGGATATCGCCTTCCTTAAGCTCACGGGCGCATCGTCTAAAGAGAGCCGCGCCAAGATGGTCGCACAGTTCCAGGCGGGCGAGGTGCCGGTGTTTCTGATCTCGCTCAAGGCGGGCGGCGTGGGCCTTAACCTGACGGCGGCCGACGTGGTCATCCACTACGACCCGTGGTGGAACGTGGCGGCGCAGGACCAAGCGACTGACCGCGCGCATCGTATTGGCCAGCAACATACCGTGACCGTGTACAAGCTCATCGCCAAGGACACGATCGAGGAACGCATTATGCAGATGCAGGAGTCCAAGCGCGATCTGGTCAACAGCGTGCTCGGCGGCGACGGCATCTCGTCGGCACTGTTCACGCGCGAGGATGTTCTGGCACTGCTCGGCGGTGACGGTCGCTAGCCGCGCGCGGGGTGGGACTGCTGGAGCGGACAGGACGGTCGACGCATTTTGGCCTGACCGCTTGCCTGATCCGTTATGTGTTCATTTGCAATGCCGTGGATGGTTTGTCTGCCTTTGGGCATAAGAACCATCAAGAACATTGGCACATCAGCAAAGGAGAACATCATGGCGAAATTCTTTAAGGACCCTGACGGCAAGCTCATCGCCGCCCTTGGCGACGACGTTGCGACCCCTGCCGGCTGCACGGAACTGACTGCAAACACTGAGGACGCGGCGCACGAGAAGCACGTGCCTGTTGTCGAGACCGAGCGTGACGGTCACGTGATCCGCGCACGCGTGGGCTCGGTTGAGCATCCCAGCCTGCCTGAGCACTATATTGAGTGGATTGCCCTTGAGGCCGAGGGCCGCTTAGAGGTTCATTACCTTGAGCCCGGCATGAAACCCGCAACGTTTTTCGCCGGCGGCTCCAAGACCGGTACCGTCTATGCCTACTGCAACCTGCACGGGCTGTGGTCCGCGACATTCTAGGAGCGTACCCCCGCTCGGGGTATCATAGCTAGCATATGCACATGCAAGCGCCGACTGCATTATGCGGCCGGCGCTTTTACTACGATTTCGATGGTTTACGACGGAAAGGGCTGGGCCATGAAGCTCGCGCTTGCACAGATCGATATGCGCCTGGGTGATATTGAGGGCATTTGCGGCCGCATCGAGGACCAGGCTCGTCTGGCCCGCGAGCGCGGGGCGCGCGTGCTGTGCGTTCCGGCTCCGCTCTTTATGGGCGCCATGCCCGGTGGCCTGGTGGGCGCTGCCGACTTTGAGCACGACATGCTTGCCGGCTTGACTGGTGTCGCCGAGCGTATCCAGGAGCTTGACATGATCTGCATCGTGCCCGCGGCGGTTTCGTTTGAGGGCCAGCCGCTGCTCGACTACATGATGCTCAAGGACGGTCATGTGGTGCCGGCGCGTTCGAGCATTGCCCTGCAGCGTGGCGAGAACAGCGACACGCGTTGGGCGCCGCCGGTGTTCGACGTGGACGGCGTGCGCATCGCCGTGATTTTTGACTTGGATCGCGAACTCGAGATGTT
>CABUUB010000152.1 GCA_902494625.1 uncultured Collinsella sp. | reverse complement strand
GGTCGCGGTCGCCGAACTTGTTCATGAGGTACTCGAGCTGCATGAGCTCGTCCCAGGTGCCGCCGACGCCCATCAGGAACACGGCGTCGTAGCCCTCGTCGGCGACCTTGTCGGCGAGCTCAATCATCTTCTTGCCGGTCTCGTAGACGTTCTTGCCGTCCTCGACGTAGCCCTCCTGGCTAAAGTGCATGATCTCGATCTTCTCGGTTTCCTTCATGGCTTTTCCTTTCTGTCCTGCACGCAACTCTATACATCGCGTTTCTTTTCGATACCAATTATAGACATACACCTAATGTGTTTTTAATACCACTTATCAATCTGCTCCAATCCTCGGTGAACGGTCGAAATTCTCTGGTGAGTGGTATTAAATTAGAATTGAATGTATAGCTAACGCCTCTGGCGCCTCCCTTGTGTGACAAAGAACAGCGTTCCTACCAGCGCAATAATGGTCGATGCCCCAAACAGTACCGTCTGGACACCCAAAGCCTCCGCCAAAAACGGAGCCGCCAGCAGCGGCAGCACGCCGGCGCTCATCAGGCCAAAACGCACAAAGCCGGTAATGCGCCCCAGGTATTTGATGTCAGCGCGCTCCTGAATCAAGATCATCTGCAGCGGTTCCAGGAATCCCCAGGCCAGACCGTTAATCGCCTGACCGATAATCGCGACCCCCAGCATATCGGTGCCCACGTACACCATGGACCCAATGCCCACGGCCATGAGCGCGCCGAGCAGCAATCGCAGGTTGACATGGCGGGCAGAAAGCTTGGTCAGGATGAACGCGCCCACCGAGGAAGTGAGGCCCACGACCGAGGACAGCCAGCCCAGCCAGACGATATCCACGTTGAGCACATCGCGATAGAACAACGACTCCAGCGAATCGAACGCGCCAAACGCAAAGAAACCCAAAAAGCCCGAGATAAAGATGAGGCGCAGGTCGTGGTCGCGAAATGTAAGTCGCGCGCCCTCGGCCATGCCGCCCAGAATACCGCCCTTCGGCTTCCCCCCTTTTGCAGGAGCAACACACTCGTGACAGCCCAAGGAGAGCACGGCCGCCACACCCATCATGCCCGCCATGAGCAGATAGACCGATTGCGTGGCAAAACAGCTCACGATGGCACCACCGAGCAGCGGGCCGGCGGTATAGGCGATATTGCTGTAGAACACCATGAGACCGTTCACGCGGGTACGGCCCTCGGTGGTCGACTCCAGGTATCCCGGAAACGCATGCGTGCAGGTGTTGATAAAGCCGCCCGCAAGCCCCAAGACGCACGCGGCAAACACAAGCCCGGGGACAGACAACGGCGCCAACCCCACGCCAAGCGATAGCACCGCCGTAATCACGCACGTCACAAACGACGTCCGGCGCGGTCCAAAGCGGTCGATGACCGAGCCCGACACCATATTGCCCGCCGACGTCATAAGATTGCGTACGAGCGTAATGGCAGCAACCAAAAAGGCCGTGCCGGCCAGATCATACGTGGCCGCACCGATAAGCCCCAAAAAGTAGACCGCGTTGTTAGCGCACCACTGCAGGGACTCAATAAGAATCAGCCTGACCTCTGCCGGCGTCAGGCGCATTGCTTCGCGATCCTTCGCGAACATACGAACTCCTTCTATACAAAAAGGGGATGGAGGGCATAGGCCTGCTCCATCCCCTTTCCAGGTTGCAACGAAAATCCATGCAGCCGGGCCCTTACGCCAGCACGCCGAAGAACGCGCCGACGATGCCCACGACCATGGTGGCAACGATCAGCACCATGGGGTTGATCTTCTTGGACAGCAGCCAGTAGTACAGCCAGAAGG
>CABUUB010000151.1 GCA_902494625.1 uncultured Collinsella sp. | reverse complement strand
GCGCGGGCCGCATTTGGACAATCTGACGTTCAACTTCAAGGGCGCGACCAGAAGGTCAGCGCCCTTTCGTTTCACGTCACCTTGTCTCAAATGCGGCCCGCTCGCTGTCGTTGCCAAAAAATCGGCGCTGCCGTGGTTGGCACTTGGGTGGTACTTGGGGACGATCCTTTTGTGCCGGCACTTTGGGACACTCCTTGTCATTGGTGCAAAGCAACCTGTCTCCATTGCGCTGAGCGGCGTGTGCCGTTAAGGGGAAGGGGTGTTATCGGCGGCTTCCTTTTGGGCATACAATGACTATTGGTTTGCTGCGGTGAAGGCCTGTCCGCTCCGCAGCTTTTTTCTACGGTTAAAGGAGTATGTATGTCCGTTGAGGTCATGAGGTCTGTGATCGAGGCCGCCGAGGGTCGCGTACCCGTCGACACGCTGTTTGCCAACGCGCAGATCGTCGATGTGTACGGCCAGCGCGTGGCGCCCGGTAGCGTTGCCGTCAAGGATGGCGTGATCGTCGGCGTGCTCTACGACGGTCGCGACGATGCCGCCGGCACCTACGAGGCGACCGAGGTTATCGACTGCCAGGGTCGCTATATCGCTCCCGGCTTTATCGACGGACATCTGCATATCGAGTCTTCGAACATCCGCCCTGCCGAGTATGCGCGCATGGCGGCGACGCGCGGTACCACCACCGCTATTGCCGACAGCCACGAGATTGCCAACGTGGCGGGGCTCGATGGCCTGCGCTTTATGATCGAGGACGGTCGTCGCGCTCCTATTTCCATCAAGTACATGATGCCCTCGTGCGTGCCCGCACTGCCCGACGAGCAGGCCGGTGCCGTCATCACCGCTGCCGATATGCAAGCGTTTTTTGCCGAATATCCGGGTGATGTCTTTGGCCTGGGTGAGATGATGAACCTACCGGGCGTCTTTATGGCCGATCCCGAGACCTGTGCTCGTATCGACGCTGCCAATCAGACGCCGTCCAAACAGGTCGACGGTCATGCCCCGCTCGTTGCCGGCAAGGACCTCAACGCCTATGCTGCAGCAGGCATTATCGCCGACCACGAGTCGACGATTCCCGAGGAGGCGCTCGACAAGCTGTCTCGCGGCATGTACGTGATGCTGCGCGAGGGTACGTGCAGCCATGATCTGGCCAACCTGTCGCCGATGCTGCTGGAGAATCCCGCGCGCGCCCGCCGCTGCTGCTTTGCGACTGACGACCGCGCTCCTTCCGATGCGCTTGCAACCGGCATGATCGACAATGCCTGCCGCGTGGCGATTGAGGCCGGTATCGACCCCGTGGTCGCTATCTCTATGGCGTCCCTCTCCACGGCCGAGGCGTTTGGCCTGGATCACGGCTGCCGCGACCCGCACGGACTCCGCGGTGCGATTGCCCCGGGCAAGCGTGCCGACCTGCTGGTGCTCAATGACCTGACGTTTGCCACGGCTCCGCATCGCGTATATGCCGCCGGTGCCCTGGTGGCGCAGGACGGCACCTTTGTGGGCGAGATCGCACCCGAGATGGCCGAGGTTGCGGCCCTTGCCGATGAGCTGCGCGCCTCCGTTAAGCTGCCGAATCTTTCGCTCGACGTATTCGACTATGCCTTTAAGCCGGGCGAGGCCGTGATTGACGTGGTGCCGGGCAAGGCCATCACGGGTATGGTTCGTCCCGAGACTGACGAGGACTTGCGTCGCATTATGCTGATTGAGCGCCATGGCCGCGGCGTGTCGCTGCAGGCCGAGGGCGCCGACGGCGATGGCCCCGCTGGCCTGGGCCTGATCGGCAAGCATATCGGTCGCGGCTGGGTGCGCGGTTTCACCATCACG
>CABUUB010000150.1 GCA_902494625.1 uncultured Collinsella sp. | reverse complement strand
CGGGCGCGCTGCGTGCCATCGATGAGGTTCGCGGCATGGGCGAGGGCATACACCGCGTGAGCGGTTTTGGCGACAACGCGTTTTTGCGCGCGCTGACGGGCGGCATTCCTACCGTGCATTATGGGTATCTGACCAGTGGCGTCGAGGCCACCAGCATGCTGCTCGACACGCTCGATGGTGTGGAGGGGAAGCGCGGTCTCAAGACGATCAAGCTCGGCCATCAGCTTATGAATGTCTAGGCTCTGGGCACGTCTGCCTGCCTCTGAGGCCCCTGTTTTTGCCATAAAACTACCATTCGCCGGCTATTTCCTACCGTTCACCTTACTATGAAAACGATTACAGACATATGAAACTGAAAACGATTACAGTGTAAGTGTCAAAAGATGGCCGGGTGCAAATGCGCCCGTTGGAGGAAAGGGAAGTCATGGACTACCGCAAATCAGCCCAAGAGGTGCTCGACAACATCGGTGGAGCCGGCAACGTCGTCTCTGCCGCGCATTGCGCCACGCGTCTGCGTCTGGTGATTGCCGATAACGCGAAGGTTGACAAGGAGGCCCTCGAGAACGTCGACGGCGCCAAGGGCGTCTTTGAGGCTCAGGGCCAGCTCCAGATTATTTTTGGCACTGGCACCGTCAACAAGGTCTACGAGGAGTTCATCGCGCTCAGTGGCGTCGAGGCTGCCACCAAGGCCGAGGTCAAGGAGGCCGCGGCGCAGCAGCAGAACATCTTTATGCGCGCCATTAAGGTGCTCGGCGACGTCTTTGTCCCCATCATCCCCGCCATCGTGGCTTCGGGCCTGCTGCTGGGCATTATGAGCGCCCTTAACTTTATGGCCTCCAACGGCTTTATCGCACTCGACACCAATAACTTTATCTACAAGATCGCCGACCTGGTCTCGGGCACGTCCTTTGGCATTCTGCAGATCCTGATCGGCTACTCCGCCGCTAAGGCATTTGGCGCCAACCCGTATCTGGGCGCCGTCGTCGGCGGTGCGTTTATCAACTCCTCGCTGCAGAGCGCCTACACGGTTGCCTCCGAGGGCGTTCAGACTATGGTCACCGTCATTCCCGGCGTGTACAGCTTTGAGTGGGTCGGCTATCAGGGTCATGTGATCCCCATCGTCATCGCCTGCGCCATTCTGGCCTTCCTCGAGAAGCGTCTGCACAGGATCGTTCCCGAGATGTTCGACCTCTTTGTGACCCCGCTCGTCTCGGTGTTCGTGACCGTGCTCGTGACGCTCGTTGCCGTCGGCCCCATCTTCGTGTGGGCCGAGAATGCCATCCTTGGTCTGATCCAGGCCCTGCTGACCCTGCCCTTCGGCATCGGTTCCTTTATCGTCGGCCTGTTCTATGCCCCTACGGTCGTTACCGGTATCCACCAGATGTACACCGCCATCGACCTGGGCCAGCTCGCCCAGTACGGTGTGACCTACTGGCTGCCCATTGCCAGTGCCGCCAACATCGCCCAGGGTGGTGCCGCGCTTGCCGTTGCCTTTAAGACCCGCGATGCCAAGATCAAGGGCCTGGCGCTTCCTTCGGCCCTGTCCGCCTTCATGGGCATTACCGAACCTGCCATCTTCGGTGTGAACCTTCGCTTCTTTAAGCCCTTCATCGCCGGCTGCATCGGCGGCGGTTGCGGCGCCCTGGTCTGTGCGCTCACCTCGCTGGCTGCCTCCGGCACGGGTGTTACCGGTATCTTCGGTATCCTGCTGTGCCTTGCCCAGCCCGTGCAGTACGCGATCATGTTTGCGGTTGCCGCGGTCGTGTCCTTTGCCATCTCGTTTGTCCTGTACAAGGACGAGCCCAAGGCTTCCGAGCAGGCCTAAGAGCTTTTGATTGAGGAACGCCCGCGGGCTGTATGCTCGCGGG
>CABUUB010000149.1 GCA_902494625.1 uncultured Collinsella sp. | reverse complement strand
CGCCGGCGATTCCTCGCTGGCCGCCTTCCTGTCCGTGTGGCACGACGCCCCCGAGCGTGTTGAGGACGCTCTGCGCCTCTCGATGGCCACCGGCGCCAACGTGGTCGAGTGCCCGGGCCTGGGCGACTTTGCCAAGGTGGACGAATATAAGAAGCACATCGAGGTTCGCCAGGTCTGCTAGTTCCGGCACCTTGCCTGAATTGTTTGATTATTTCGCATCCGTCTTAGACTAGGACGGATGCGTTTTTGTTTATCGGACTTGCGTGTGCAGTGGAAGCTGTTTCTTGCTAGACTTCTTGCAGACGCAATCGATAGCCAATTTGATAGTCGCAGGAGGCCACAGGTATGTGCAATGTTTCGCTCAACGGTACGCAACCGTCCGATGCGTCCCTGCGCGTCCTGCGCGCGCTTGAGGCGGCTGGTCTTGAGGCTTGGTATGTTGGCGGTTGGGTACGCGACGCCCTGATGGGATGCCCCAGCCACGATGTTGATATGTGCTGTAGCGGCCTGTGGCAGGAGTCCAAGGCGGCGCTCGAGGCCGCTGATATCGCGGTCGTGGAGTCGGGCATTAAATTTGGCGGAATCACGGCTATTTCCGATGGCGAGCGTATCGAGGTCACCACGTACCGTCTGGATGGCTTTTACACCGATGGTCGCCATCCCCAGAGTGTGGAGCGTGCCGCCTCGCTCGAGGACGATTTGGCGCGCCGCGACTTTACCGTCAACGCCATGGCCTGGCATCCCGAGCGCGGGCTTGTCGACCGCTACGACGGCCAGGGTGACTTGGAGCGCAAGCTGATTCGCGCTGTCGGCGATCCCAAGCGTCGTTTTAACGAGGACGCCCTGCGCATGTTGCGTGCGGTGCGCTTTGCCTGCCGCCTGGACTTTATGATTGAGCCCGAGACTAAGCGTGCGCTTGCCGAGTGTGCGCCGCTGCTCGATGCCGTGGCGCGCGAGCGTGTGGGTATTGAGCTCGAGGGCATTCTTTCGACCGGTCATGGGGGAGACGCGATGCTCCGCTATCCCGAGCTCATCTGCGCCGCCGTGCCCGAGTTGGCAGCGGGTCGCGGGTTTGATCAGCGAAGTGTCTACCATGCGTTTAACGTCTACGAGCATATCGCCCGTGTGCTGACGGTGGCAGGGGAGCTGGCGCTGTGCGACGGCGTCGCGCCCTCTTCGAGTCTTATGTGGGCCGCGTTCTTGCACGACGTCTCCAAGCCCGATTGCTTTACGGTCGACCATGCGGGCAGCGGTCACTTCTACGGTCATCCAGAGCTCGGCGCCAAGAAGGCGCGCGTCATTATGGATCGCCTGGCGCTCTCGCACGACTTGGTGCGCGACGTGTGCCTGCTCATCAAATACCATGACAAGCCGCTGCGCCCCGAGCGTTCCTGCCTGCTCAATATGATGCGCGCGCTTTCGGGCGAGGGAGTCGACACGGCCCGCCTGATTGACGAACTCATGGATCTTAAGCGTGCCGATACGCTCGGCAAGGCCCCGTCGTGCTTCTATTATGTCGAGACGATTGAGGAGATGCGCGCGATGGTGCACGAGCTGCTGAAGGCGGGGGAGCCCTATACGCTCAAGATGCTCGCCATCAACGGCGGTGACCTGATCCGTGCCGGCGTTAAACCGGGGCCCGAGCTAGGCCAGCTACTCAACGCCGCCCTCGACGCCGTGATCGAAGACAACATTCCCAACGAGCGCGAAGCTCTTTTGATCCATCTCAACTTGAATTAGCCACCCAGTTTACCTGCGTGTTCCATAACCTGCCGACAATTTTTCGGCAATTTGGAATTTCTTCTTGCGCTGTCGTTTTTTGTCCCGTAATATATTTCCACGCAGCACGGCAGTGCAGATGTCATGTGGCCCGTTCGTCTAGCGGTTTAGGACGCCGCCCTCTCAAGGCGGAGATCACCAGTTCGAATCTG
>CABUUB010000148.1 GCA_902494625.1 uncultured Collinsella sp. | reverse complement strand
CTCGACGAGCGCGTCCGCGCGTTCCTGACCCGCGGCGTGACCGGCGACACCGACATCAACGTCATCGACACCGCCGAGTTCGCGATCCCCGGCCTTGACGACGAGTTCCGCGTCATCGTCTCCCCGTGGATTCTGACGGTGCTCGTGACCGACCGTCTGGCTCGCTACTACGAGACGGTCACCAAGCACAACCTCAAGTATCGTCGCTACTATCACCAGTTCGACTACTAAAGAAAACGGGTGCGGGAACGTGCCGGGCTATTGAGAGGAACACAGAATGAGACAGTACATCATCGCCAGCCATGCGCACTTCGCCACCGGCATCAAGGAGAGCGTCGAGCTGCTCTCGGGCGCTCGCGACAACGTCCACGATCTTTCAATGTTCGTCGATGACCGCATGGACGTGGCCGAGGAGGCCCAAAAACTGCTGGCAGGCATGGCTGCCGACGATGATGTCGTTGTCTGCACCGACCTCTTTGGCGGCAGCGTCAACAACGAGTTCACCAAGATCGTCCAGACGCGTCCCCGCACGTACCTCGTTACCAACATGAACCTTCCTCTGCTCATCCAGCTGCTGTTCTCTGACGAGTCGGCGCCGGTTGAAGAGACGATTCGCGCCATCGTCGCTGCGGACGATACGCGCGTGAAGTTCGTCAACGATCTTTTGGTCGATGACGACGAGGAAGAAGAGTTCTAATCCGTAGCACCTACTGACACGCCGTAAGACGGCACAAGACCTTTGGGGGGTCACATTATGATTCAGCTACTTCGCGTTGACCATCGCCTACTTCATGGCCAGGTCGCGGTCTCTTGGGTTCAGGGCCTCGGCTCCAACTGCATCTTCTGCGTGGGCGATAAGGTCGCCAACGACCCGGTGTGGAAGACGACGCTCAAGATGGGCAAGCCTGCCGGCTGCAAGCTCGTCATCAAGGATATGGCGAATGCCATCGAGGCTATCAACTCGGGCGTGACCGACAAGTACAAGATGATCATCTGCGTTGCCACTATCGCTGAGGCAAAGCAGCTTGTTGAGGGCTGCCCGCAGATTAAGTCGGTCAACCTGGGCAACACCAAGCCCAAGGACGAGAAGCGCCCCGATGCTCGTCAGGTCTCTCGTCAGATCTTCCTGACCGCAGCCGAGGAAGCCGATGTGCGCGAGATGCTGGATCGTGGCGTTGAGGTCGAGATTCGACCCCTGACCGATGACCCCAAGGTTGACTGCGCCAGCGTGCTCTAGGCGTTTGAATTCGAAGAGTCTGAGCTCTTCGTAGTGTCCTATTAGGAAAGGGGGATGTATGCTTACCCAAGCAATCCTCATCGGACTTATCGCCGCATTTGGTAAGTTCGACTGCCAGCTCGGTACGCTCTATGCGTTCCGCCCCATCGTCCTGTGCCCGCTCGTGGGTCTGGTGCTGGGGGACCTGCAGTCCGGCCTCGCGATCGGTGCGAGTCTGGAGCTGCTGTTCATGGGCTCGATCTCCATCGGCGCCTACGTGCCGCCTGATGAGACGATCGGCGGCGTGCTCGCCTGCGCCTTCGCTATCCAGCTGGGCCAGAGCGCCGAGGCAGCCATCGCGCTTGCCATGCCCATCGCCACGCTGTGCCTTGCCATCAAGAACATCCTCAACGCCGCCCTGCCGATCCTGGTTGACCGCGCTGATGTCTTCTCCGGCCAGGGCAACCTTAAGGGTGTCTATGCGATGCACTTCCTGATCGGTTTAACCGGCATCATCATGGCGTTCCTGCTGTGCTCGCTGTCGTTCTATCTGGGTGCTGACGCTATCCAGGGCGTGCTCGACTTTATCCCCGACTTTGTTCTTGCTGGCTTTGGCGTTGCCGCCAACATCCTGCCGGCCATGGGCTTCGCCATGCTCGGCCGCCTGGTGCTCACCAAGCAGCTCGTGCCCTTCTACTTCCTGGGCTTCCTGCTGTGCTCCTACGCCAACG
>CABUUB010000147.1 GCA_902494625.1 uncultured Collinsella sp. | reverse complement strand
CGTTGGCGTAGGAGCACAGCAGGAAGCCCAGGAAGTAGAAGGGCACGAGCTGCTTGGTGAGCACCAGGCGGCCGAGCATGGCGAAGCCCATGGCCGGCAGGATGTTGGCGGCAACGCCACAACCGTCGATGATGAAGGGCGGGATGAAGTCGAGCAAGCCCTGGATGGCGTCGGAACCCAAATAGAAGGCGCCGCCGCACAGCAGGAAGTACTCGACGCAACCCCAGATTCCAATTCCCCAATGAACGGCGTAGATACCCTTGAGGTTCCCCTTGAGGGCAAACTTGTCTGCCATATCGACAAACACGGGGAACAAGGCATTGGTAATGTTGCCGATCGTCAGCGCAAGGACGGCGATGGGCATGGCAAGCGCGATGGCCGTCTCGGTACCCTGACCGAGCTGAATGGCGAAGGCGCAAGCGAGCACGCCGCCGACGGTTTCGTTAGGCGGTACGTAGGCGCCGATGGAGATCGAGCCCATGAACAGCAACTCCAGACTGGCGCCAACGGCAAGGCCAGTCTGCAGGTCCCCCAGCACCAGGCCCACGAGCGGGCACAGGACGATGGGGCGGAATGCGTAGAGGGTGCCGAGCTGGTAGTCGAGACATCCAAAAGCTCCGACTAAGCCGACGAGGATTGCTTGGACAAGCATAGTTCCTCCCAATAAGGAATCTCGAACCGTCGTCACTCCCGTCGCGCGCGTTATTGATATCAATCCGGGAGTTTGACCACACGGTCCGAAGCGCACCTGGCGTGCTGCTAACACCCATACCAGGCACAAATGATTTGATACCAATTATAGGTATGCAGGTTCGCCTTATTTAATACCAGTCGCTCAGCGGGGTGTTTTTTACCGTAAACGGCAGACGCATCCTATTAGGCACGCTCTTTGTTTCGATGGCGGACAAGCGCCACCAGAAAGCCATCGCCAAAGGCATCGTATGCCAAGTTGGCCACAATCACCAAAACGATAATCGCCGCGCCCAAAAACTCGTTCCAGCGAAAGACCTCGCCAAAGAGGAGCGCCGACCAGCAGGGAGCGAGCACGACCTCGCTCATGCAGACCAAGTTGGCCGCAAACGCGTTAGTGCGCGCAATCCCCTTGGCATACAGCACGCTCGCAAGGCCACTGCAAAAAAGGCCGTGCACCAGCATAAGCCCCCACTCAAATGGTCTCACGGAGTCTAGGGCACCGGCAAAATAGACGATCGGCAGCATCGAGATACCGCAGGAGATGAGCGAGGACACCATGGGCGACGCATCGGGGCGAGAGTTCAAAAAGAAACACAGCCCAAAGGTGGCGCCCGAAATGACGGCAAGCAGGTTGCCGAGCATGCCCTCGGCACTCAAATCGCCTAAAAAGAAAAGTCCCATACCCGTAAAAGCAACCACCACGGAGGCAATCTTCGCAGGCGAGGGCAACGTGCGAGTTGCGAGCGATTGATACACGATGACAAAGATCATCGAGGTGTACTGCAGGACGATCGCGTTGCCGACCGTCGTGAGCTGGTTGGCAAAGTTAAACGTGGTGCCCGTCACGAAGTTGCAGACGGCCACAAGGACAATAAGACGGCTGACGCGGAGGACGGGCCTGCCGACGAGCAGGATAAAGAGCGCCATAAATATTGCCGTAACGACACCGATCAAAAGAGCTGACTGCGAATTGGCGCGAACGAGGATGCCGATAAAACTCCACAAGAGCGCCGTGCCAAATAGATACATCGCCCCGCTCACGCCATTATCGGGTGGATTGTCAGATCGAATCACGAAGCACCTCCAGCTAGCTTTCGTTAATAAAAAACGGCGACCGCAATGGGTCGCCGTTTCCCTTGGGGGCAGATAATAGGCCGGGCCCTTACGCCAGCACGCCGAAGAACGCGCCGACGATGCCCACGACCATGGTGGCAACGATCAGCACCATGGGGTTGATCTTCTTGGACAGCAGCCAGTAGTACAGCCAGAAGG
>CABUUB010000146.1 GCA_902494625.1 uncultured Collinsella sp. | reverse complement strand
CGCGGGTGCCGAGGCGTTTCATGATGGCATGCCAGATCGGTGCGGGCAGCGCGGGCTTGGCGCGCACCATGCCGTCGGCATCGACGCTACCGGCATTGCCACCGCCAAGCAGCTGCGCATGCTCAATGGAACAGCCCATGCGCACGGCGCCCACAAGCTTATCCATCGCTTCGGAAAACGGTCGGCGCAAGAGGCCCATGCGCGGGGAGTGGCGAAGCGCTGCGATGCCGGTGCCGGTGCAGACGACAATGCCACCGCACCACGACAACCCCCGACGCTCGCACGCTTCGCGCAGATGGCCAACGACCGTGTGCGCTCGCTCGGGACTCCCGCAGTCGGCTTGAACAACGACATAGACGCGCGTTTCCGTGCCCCCAAGGCAATCAAGCGCCTGCTCAACGACGCTCATCGCCTCGTAATTGAGCGCATTCTCAACAGCGAATACAATACCGTCCGCAGCGCTGCCGTCATCGTCCGACTCCAGAGCGACCAGACGGGGGAGCGAAGTACCGGAAAGCCGGGCATAGGCCGCGATGGCATCTTGCAGGTCCCAGAGCAAAAACTCAAGATCGGCGCTATCGGGAATACTGATATACGCAATGGTCTGCAGCGTTTTGGGCTTATCGCCGCGTGCGATCGCCTCCATGTCATCTCCTTTCCAGTCCGTTTCCGTTTAGGTTACACCGTCTGGCAGCGCCTCGCCGCGCTATCCTAGTGCAACCCTTACGAAAGGAACGCCATGCGCCTGCCCATGAATACCTCGCTTGCCACGCTCAAGCCCTCCGGCATCCGCCGGATTAACGCGCTCGCCGCCCAGCACCCGGGGTGCATCGCGCTTGCGCTTGGCGAGCCCGATTTTCCCACGCCCGATGTGATTAGCGCCGAGGTGACCGCCGCACTGGACCGCGGTGACACGCACTATCCGCCCAACAACGGTCGCCCCGCCCTGCGTGAGGCGTTATCTGCCTACATGGGGGATGCGGGCCTTACGTTTTCGGCGGACGAGGTCATTCTGACCGACGGTGCGACCGAGGCCCTGTCGGCAGCATTCATGGCTATGCTCAACCCAGGCGACGAGGTCATTATCCCCACGCCGGCCTTTGGCCTGTACGAGAGCATCGTCGTGGCCAATCACGCCAAGGCGGTCTTTTTGGATACGGAGCCTGCGCAATTCCAGATTGACGAGGACGCACTTCGTGCTTACGTGACGCCGGCGACCAAGGCCATCGTCATCTGCTCGCCCAACAATCCTACGGGTTGCATCCTCAACACGGCGTCGCTCGACGCCGTGGCGCGCGTGGCGGAGGAGGCGGGCATCTACGTGGTCTGCGACGACGTATACAACCGCCTGGTTTATGTGGATGGCTACGAGCGCTTTGCCCAGCGTCACCCGGAGCTGCGTGAGCAGACGGTCGTCATCGAGAGCTTCTCCAAGCCCTGGGCCATGACCGGCTGGCGCTTGGGCTGGCTCGCAGCCGCAGCCCCCGTTATCGCCGAGATCGTAAAGGCCCACCAATACCTAGTATCGAGCGCCGTCTCCTTCGAGATGGACGCCGCAGCCCGAGCCCTGACCGTCGACCCAACCCCCATGCTCGAAGTCTACCGAGCCCGTCGCGAACGCGTACTCGCGGCCTTAGACGCCATGGGCCTCGACGTAGTAGAGCCCGCAGGAGCCTTCTACACTTTCCCGAGCATCAAAAAGTTCGGCCTAACCAGCGAAGACTTCTGCATCAAAGCCATCAAAGAGGCAAACGTAGCCCTAGTCCCGGGAGACTGCTTCGGAACCGAAGGCCACGTCCGCCTCAGCTATTGCGTTTCCGACAAAGACCTGGACGAAGGCCTCCACCGCCTGTCCACCTTCATTTCGACTTTGTAGTCCTCAGGGACGCAATACATCAGCCCACCGACCCAAGCATTATGAGTGGGGCGCGTCGCTCAACGGACACGAGGATTCGCAGCAAAGGCAACGTAGCTCCGGCCGGGAGGGGCAGGG
>CABUUB010000145.1 GCA_902494625.1 uncultured Collinsella sp. | reverse complement strand
TCGGGCGGCAGGTTGAGGAGCTCGTCGCCGGGACGGTGCAGGCAGACCTTCCTGAGCTTGCCGATCTCGGAAGGCACGTGCAGACCTTTCGTCATGGCCTCCTACCTTTCTTTCGGGCCCTTGTCAGGGCCGATTCGTTAGCGCCCCTCCGTGTGAGGCGTTATTGCTGACGACATATTTATATCCAAAATCAGCTCATACTTCCACCTTGCCCCCGAACGGTTTTTTATAGGGGGTGAACGGCATACACATATACTTCACGCATGGCACACTTCATCTTAATAAAGCGTATTTACGTGCTTAAACGCGTTTTCAATCCAGAAATCAAATGGAACTAAACTTTGTTAAACCACCCTCAAATTGTATATTTCCAATAAAGCTATGAATAGAATTAGCGATTCGTACCACGTCTCAACCATTTTCATTTTTATTCAGAAAAAAGTTTGTCCTATTCATTTCTGGTAAACAAATTACCGTTTACCAGACGCTTGATACCGTTCACCGGAAGCTCAGTATAAGGCCCGGCGGATACCGACTCGCTTTACGGCCCCATTTGTAACAACTTGACTTCTCGGTATAGAAAAACGGACCCGCTTCCCCTAGGGAAACGGGTCCGTTTTCGATTATCTTCGGCTAATTTGGATAAGGCCCCCGAAGACCATCGGAATCCTAGCGATCGAACTCCGCCAGTGCCTCGCCCAAAAGCCTCAGGCCCTCGCGCAGAACGTCCTCGCTCGCGCAGTAGCCCAGGCGTGCGCCGCAGGGAAGCTCAAAACGGCTACCGGGGACCAGCAGCACTCCCCTCTCGGACAGCAGGCGCCTGCAGAACTCCTCGTCATCCTCGGGAATATCCAGCTGGATAAACGAGGTGGACACGCCCTGCGGGGCCGTCCAGGAAACGCGATGCTGCGTATCGATCCAAGCCTGCGCGATATCGCGGTTGCCAAACACGATCTTGCGATTGCGCTCGAGAATCTTATCCTTGTGCTCAAGCACATAGGTCGCCAGGGCGTCGTTGAACACACCGCCGCAGATCATGGTGTAATCGCGATAGGTGCGGATGCGGCTGGATATCTCTTCGTCTGCCAGGACCCAGCCCACGCGGGCCGCAGGTGTCGAATAGGTCTTCGACAACGAGTTGGTGACAATGGCCCTCTCGTACACGTCGACCATCGACATAAAGGACTCAGTGTTTTCGAGCGGCAGATATACCTCGTCGCACAGCACGTAGGCGCCCACCGAGCGGGCGATCTCGGCAATCTGGCCGAGCATATCGGCATCGAGCACCGTACCGATGGGGTTAGATGCGTTGTTGATGCAGATGAGCTTGGTGTTGGGACGCACCAAGCGCTTGAGTTCCTCGATATCGGGCTTCCAGCCGAGTTCCTCGCGAAGCTCCCAATACTCGACCTCGGCGCCCAGCGTGCGCGGAATCTCGTAGAGCGGCGCGTAGGTGGGCCACTCGGCGATAACATGGTCGCCGGGCTCGACCACAGCCATGATGGCGTTGAGGTTAGCGCCCGTGCAGCCATTGGTCTGCAGAATGTGATCGGGATTGACCTCCCGACGATACAGCTTGGCAACCTCGGCCTTAAACTCCGGCGAGCCCTCGATCCAGCCGTAGTTCATCTTCTCGCGGTCCAGGCGCTCGTAGAACGTGGCGCCGTCCTGTTCATCGAGCGCGCGCAGCTCGCCCATGGTGAGCGACGAGATCGTCGACTGGGCGATGTCCCACGTGGCGCTCTTCTCCCAAACGTTGAGCCATTCCTCAACGCCAATCGTCTTGATGTCCATGGCCAAGCTCCTTACAAAAGCAGTCATCCAATCGTGTTGACGTTCCTCATACAAGATTGGGGCGGTGCGAAAACCCGCACCGCCCCAATGGGAGACATCTAATGGCAGCTAGATGTATGTATTATGGCCCGTACGAGTCCTTGAAGACCTTAGAGGTCCTCGCGCCAGAAGGGCATGCTCATGCAGCGCGGGCCGCCGCGGCCGCGGGAGAGCTCGGCGGAGGGCACGACGAGAAGGTCCAGGCCCTCCTTGTACAGCACGTCGTTG
>CABUUB010000144.1 GCA_902494625.1 uncultured Collinsella sp. | reverse complement strand
GTCGATGGTGTCACCGGAGCGTTTTTTGTCGTGTAGCGCCTCGGCAAAGACGGCGTCGGCCGAAAGCTCACAGCGGGTCTTGAGACCGTGGCGTGCGCAGAGCTTCTCGATGCGACCGGGCAGCTCTGCGTCGCAAATGCCGTGCAGGGCCGCGGCGCGCGTGATGATGCCCATGCCGATCGACACGCAGCTGCCGTGTCCGAGCTTAAAGCGCTCGCAGGCCTCAACGGCGTGTCCGGCACTGTGTCCAAAGTTGAGGAGCTTGCGCTGGCTGGTTTCACGCTCGTCGGCGACGACCACGGCGCGCTTGATGTCGATATTGCGGGCGATGATGAGCGCTACGCGGGCCACATCGTGGTTGAGTAGCTCCAGCGTGAGCGGGGTCTTCTCCAGCTCGGCGAAAAGCTCCGGGTCGGCGATCACGGCGTGCTTGACGACCTCGCCGCAGCCGTCGGCGAACTGCTCGGGCGTGAGGGTGGCCAAGCACCCCACGTCGGCGATAACCACGCTCGGCTGCCAAAAGGCGCCGGCCAAGTTCTTGCCGGCAGCCAGGTCGATGGCGGTCTTGCCGCCCACCGACGAATCAACCATGGCGAGCAGGCTCGTCGGGATCTGCACAAACTTGCAGCCGCGCATATAGGTGGCGGCCACGAAGCCCGCCACGTCGCCCACGACGCCGCCGCCGAGTGCCACGATCACGTCGGAGCGCGAAAGCTCGTGCTCGGCCACAAACTCCAAAATGGCAACATAGGTTTCGGCGCGCTTATGGGCCTCGCCGGCCTCGAAGGTGCAGATACTCACCTCGTAGCCTGATGCCTCCAGACTCTGCTTAACGGGCATCTGGTAGAGCGGACCCACGTTGGTGTCCGTCACGATGACGGCCTTGGTGCCGCCGGCAGTGGCGCGTACGAGCGGTCCCGCCTGCTCCAGCAAAAACGTGCCAACATGCACCTGGTAGGGGCGTGCAGTGTCGATATCGATGGTAATCGCCATAAGCTTCGGTCCTTTCGACCTGGCGTGATAGGTGGTCTAGTGGGAGGCCTCGTCGTCGAGCGCGCGCTTAATGCGGTCGCCCTCGGCAAGGAGATTCTCCAGATAGCGCTGGTCGCGGTCCTTGAGCGCACGGCTGTAGGCGCCAAGCGACTCAATCAGATGGTCGATCTCGAACGCGAGCGCATCGGCGTCGTCGACCATGAGCTCGGACCACATTTGCGGGTTAAGGTGCGCCACGCGGGTGAGATCGCGGTAGCTACCGGCCGAAAAGCCGTGGTGGACCTGGGCAGTGGGGCTTTTGACGTAGGCGTTGGATACCACGTGCGCAAGCTGGCTCGTGAAGGCGATGACGCGGTCGTGCTCGGCGGCGGTGGTAACGCTGAACTTGCCAAACCCTAGGGGACGCACCATCTCGCGCACCTGGCCCAAAAGCTCCAGTTTAAGCGCATCGTCCACCGCGGGCGGCACGAGTACCAGCGGCGCGCCCTGGAACAGGTCGGCGCGGGAGTGCGCATAGCCCGAGTACTGTGTGCCCGCCATGGGGTGCGCGCCCACAAAGTAAAAGCCGTGCTCGCGGGCAAGCTCAAAGGCGCGCTCGCACACGATGCCCTTGACGCCCACCGTGTCGATCACCACGGGGCCCATGATGGCCTCGGTGTCGGTGGCGTCGGCGAGCGCCTGTGCGTGCGCCTCGAGCCACTCGATGCATGCCTCGGGATAGCAGGCAAGGACGATGATGTCGCATTCGCCGAGTGTCTTGTCGTTGAGTTCTCCGGCGACAGTGCCCATGCTGGCGGCCGTCATGACATCGTCATCGGGGTCCCAGGCCAGCACGCGGACGCCCGCCTGCGCATAGCCGCGCGCAAAGCTGCCGCCGATGAGGCCAAGGCCGACGATGCCGGCGCACTTGGGGCCGCCCTGGTTAACACGCGCGTTTCTCACCGTACCCATGGGCTACTCCATGGTCTCTTGGCAGACAACCTCGCGGATGGCGCGGATGCGGCGCATGGTGTCGTCGAACTGATCGGGGGTGAGGGCCTGGGCGCCGTCGGACCAGGCGCGGCTCGGCTCG
>CABUUB010000143.1 GCA_902494625.1 uncultured Collinsella sp. | reverse complement strand
GGGAACAGAAAACGTCGTTCGTCCCGATACGCCCGATTCGCGCTGCGGTTGGATCGACGATGATACCGACCTGCATGTTTGGGAAAACTTAGGCGTGCGCGGCGTGTGGGAGCGCTATGTCGATGACTGGTGCCGCGCCTGCGAGAGCCCGCTCAACTTTGATGTAATGGCTCACCCCGACCTGGTCATGCGCTTTTCGAAGGAAGGCTTTGCGCCCGATTTTGACCCCGCACCGTTTTGGCAGCAGATGGCAGAGTGCGCGCACGATACGGGCCGCCGCGTTGAGGTCTCGACGGCCGCGCCGCGCAAGGGCTTGGGCGACTACTACCCCGCAACCGGTCTTTTGCGCTGCTTTGCCCATGCCGAAGTGCCGATCACCTTTGGCTCGGACGCGCACCGCGCCTGCGATATCTGCTGGAACATCCGCGAGGCCCAGGCGCACGCCTACGACTGCGGTTATCGAACCTTCGACATCCCCCACGCCACCGGCGAATGGGAATCCACGCCCCTCGCCTAGCCATCCCTTCATAAGTTGCGGTGAAATAGGGATTGTTTTGCTTGATGAAGCGCTTAAACAGTCCCTATTTCACCGCAACTTCCATGACCCCGTTACACCAACAAAGACTGTCCCAAACGACTAGTGGCGGCGGGCGTTGAGTTCGCCGGCCAGCTCGTCGAGGGTGATGCCGTAGCGCTCGAGCGTCACGAGCAGGTGGTAGACCAGGTCGCCGGCCTCGTAGCGGATGTGATCGTGATCGTTATCCTTGCAGGCCATGATCACCTCGCTCGCCTCCTCGGCAAGCTTCTTGAGCAGCTCGTCCTCGACGTCGGTCAACAGACGAGCGGTGTAGCTCTCCTGCGGCGATGCGTCGCGACGGCCGTGAATCACCTCGGCGAGCCCCGTCAGCGTCTCACCGATATTTCCATCCTGAACGTTTGCGGTGCGCACACCCATAGTTCAATCCTTTCTGGTTGGCCAAGCGCCTAGTCGAGCGCCCGTCCTACGCGAGTTTCTTAAAGAAGCAGGTACGGTTGCCGGTGTGGCAGGCCGGACCCGGCGAGTCAACCTTGACCAGCAGCGTATCGCTATCGCAGTCGGCCCAGAGCTCCTTGACCGCTTGCATATTGCCGCTCGTCGCGCCCTTGTTCCAGAGCTCCTGGCGACTGCGGCTCCAAAACCACGTGGTGCCGGTCTTGAGCGTCAACCCCACCGACTCCTCGTTCATCCAGGCAACCATAAGCACCTCGCCAGTGTCATACTGCTGAACCACACAAGGAATCAGCCCGCGGGCGTCATACGTAAGCTTTGAAGGATCGGTTATCTCTTCCATTTCTCTCCCCAAATTTAAACATCGCCGGTCGGCGAGGGTTGTCCAGGTGCCGCAGGTTGCCGCGAAAGAGGAGCGACGCGTACTTTGGTACGCGAGCGACGGTTTGAGCGGCAAGATGCGGCACCTGGGCAAGCCGCAGCGAAGCCCGCAGCATTAGAAGTCCAACCTCACAGGAATACCCTGCGACGCCATATACTCCTTCACCTGGCGAATGCTGAAGGTTCCAAAGTGAAAGACGCTTGCCGCCAGTACGGCGTCGGCTTCGCCCTCGATCACACCCTCAGCAAAATGCTCGAGCGTACCCACACCGCCGCTCGCGATCACCGGAATCGGCACCGCGCGCGCCACGGCGCGGGTGAGCGCCAGGTCAAATCCGGCCTTGGTGCCGTCGCGGTCCATACTGGTGAGCAAGATCTCGCCGGCGCCGCGACGGGCCGCCTCCTCGGCCCACGCCACCGCGTCGATACCCGTGGCGTTGCGGCCGCCTGCGGTAAAGACCTCCCACTTGTCGGCACCAGATGCGCCGGGCAAACCGACGCGCTTGGCATCGATCGCCACGACCACGGCCTGGCTGCCAAACGCCGCGGCAGCCTGGCTAATCAACGACGGATCGCGCACGGCGGCAGAGTTAAGCGACACCTTGTCGGCGCCGGCTGCAACCATGGTGCGCATGCCCGCCAGGTCGCGAAAGCCGCCGCCCACGGTATAGGGAATAGCGAGCTCCTCGGCCGCGTGCGCCGCCATCTCGATGGTCGTCGCACGGTTGTCACTCGTCG
>CABUUB010000142.1 GCA_902494625.1 uncultured Collinsella sp. | reverse complement strand
GGGGCGAGTTGTCCCGCCCCGCCAATTACGACTTGTTCGCTGACCTGTTACTCCCCCAGCAGGGCCTTCTCGGGCGTGATCGGCAGCGAGCGAACCTGGTGGCCGGTGGCGTGTGCCACGGCCGAGGCCACGGCGGCGAGCGGCGTGTTGATGACGACCTCACCGATCGACTTGGCGCCAAACGGGCCCGTCGGCTCGTAGCTCGGCTCAAAGGCCACGCGAATACTGCCGATATCCAGGCGCGTGGGCAACTTGTAGCTCATAAAGTTGCCGGTGCGCAGGCGGCCGCGGTCGTCGTGCTCGACGATCTCGTAGAGCGCGTGGCCAATGCCCTGGGCAATGCCGCCCTCGGCCTGGACGCGCGCGAGTGCCTCGTTGATTACAGTACCGCAGTCCACAGCCGCCGCATAATCCACCACGGTCACCTTGCCGGTGGCCTTATCGACCTCGACCTCGGCAATGCCGGCCATAAACGGCGGAGGCGAAACGGGCAGGCAGGCAGAGGCATGCGAGGTGAGAGCGTCTCCGCCCGCGATGTTCTTGACGCACAGGTTGGCAAAGTCGCGCAGCGTGAGGTAGCGGTTCTGCTCGCGCGCGGCACGTTCGTCGGACAGGCGCACGTACTGACCATCAAAGACCACATCGGCGGCGTCCACGTCCCACATCTGGGCGGCCTTGGCGCAGATCTTCTCACGCAGCTCGGTCGCGGCGTTCTTGGCGGCAAGGCCCGTCACGTACGTGCCCGAGCTCGCGTACGAGCCGGCGTCGAACGGCGACACGTCGGTGTCCACGCCGCGCACCACGATAAGCGAGCTCTCCACGCCCAGCTCCTCGGCGGCAATCTGCGCCAGAATCGTGTCGACGCCCATGCCGTTATCGGTGGCGCCGGTGCCGATGGTAATGAAGCCGTCCTCTTCCAGGCGCATGTCGATGCCGGCGATGTCCACGTTGGAGATGCCCGAGCCCTGCATGGTGAGCGCACAGCCCAGAGCACGCACGCGGTCGCCCAGGTCCACGGCCAGCGGCTTGTCGCGCCAGCCGATCATGTCCATCGCGCGCAGCAGGCAGCGGTCGAGCGCGCAGGCGTTGAGCTTCTCGTTGTAGTACTGCGGCATAATCTCGCCCTCGTGAACCATGTTCTTAAGACGCAGGTCGGCGGGATCCATGTGCAGCATGTCGGCGAGCTCGTTGACGGCACTCTCCACGGCAAACTGGCCCTGGGTGGCACCGTAGCCGCGATACGCACCGCCGCGGTTGGTATTGGTGTAGACGGCGTCCCAGCTAAAGCGGCTCGCCTTCACATGGTTGTAGATGGGCAGGCTCTTGTGGCCCGAAAGGCCGATCGTCGTGGTGGCATGCTCGCCATACGCGCCGGCGTTGGACAGCGTATGCAAATCGATGGCCGTGATGGTGCCGTCGTTCATGGCACCCAGCTTGACGGTCATCTGCATCTGATGGCGCGAGTTGCCCGCGGTGATGGTCTCCTCGCGGGAGTAGCAGCAGTAGCTCGGACGGCCGGTCTGCTGGGTGACGAACGCAACGAAGATCTCGCAGCAGCCCGTCTGCTTGGAGCCAAAGCCACCGCCGATGCGCGGCTTAATGACCTGCACCTGCGACTGCGGAATGTCGAGCGACTGCGCAACCATGCGGCGCACGTGGAAGGGCACCTGCGTAGAGGTGGTCACCGAGATGCGCCCAAACGCGTCGGTCGTCGCGAAGGCGCGGAAGGTCTCCATGGGCGCGGTCTGCGTGGCCTGGCTGGTGTAGGTGCGGGTGAAGACGATGTCGCTCTGGGCAAAGGCCTCGTCCAAGTCGCCAAAGTCGCTCGTGCCGCTGCATACCAAGTTGCGCGGGACGTCGCCGCCCTGCGGAAACATAAAGGTCACGTCGCCCTCGGGGTGAACCACGATGTCGTTATCGAGTGCCTGGGTAAAGTCGAGCAGCGGCTCGAGCACCTCGTAGTCGACCTTGATGAGCTTGAGCGCCCTGTCGGCGGCCTCCTCGGTCTCGGCGGCGACGATCGCCACCTCCTCGTTTTGGTAGCGCACGAGGTTCTCGAGGATCAGGCGGTCGTAGGGCGAAGGCTGTGGGTAGCTCTGGCCGGCGATGGTAAAGCGGCGCTTGGGCACG
>CABUUB010000141.1 GCA_902494625.1 uncultured Collinsella sp. | reverse complement strand
CTGCCACGGGCGTCATCCTCGCTATCACGGTGATGTTCCCGGCCATTCGTCGCGCCAAGCCCGTCGCCTAATCACGTCCCCTCATCAGTTGCGGTGGAATAGTTCCTGTTTAAGGCCTCTGAAGGCCCAGGCAGGAACTATTCCACCGCAACTTATTTTGGGGGAGAGGATACAAGCTGGGCATACAATGGATGTCGTTGTGTTGAGCTTACCGGGAGGTTGCTATGTGGGCATACGAGACGACGTTCTATCAGATCTATCCGCTGGGCTTTTGTGGAGCTCCACGCGAAAACGCCGCGCCCGTTGCCGAGGATGAGCTCGCCCAGGCTGTCAACGCCGCGCCAAACCCCGATGCGCCCATTATGAAGATCGCCCAATGGGCCGACTACCTGCAGGAACTCGGCGTTGGCGCTGTGCTCATCAACCCGCCGCTCGAATCTGATAGTCACGGCTACGATACACGCAGCCTGCGCCACATCGACCGCCGCCTGGGTGGGGACGCCGACTTTGCCGCCGTATGCGACACGCTGCATGCCCATGGCATCCGCGTGGTGCTTGATGCCGTCTTCAACCACGTCGGCCGCGGTTTTTGGGCCTTCCGCGATGTGCAGGAGCGCAAGTGGGACTCGCCCTACAAGGACTGGTTCCACATTAGCTTTGA
The DNA here is from genome assembly GCA_902494625.1 of uncultured Collinsella sp. Lineage (GTDB taxonomy): Bacteria > Actinomycetota > Coriobacteriia > Coriobacteriales > Coriobacteriaceae > Collinsella. The sequence continues at coordinate 1,533 of CABUUB010000141.1, read as the reverse complement.
CGGCGATTCTTGCTATGGCGATGGCTTTTGGTACGAGGGCTGGGAAGGCCATTTTGAGCTTGTGAAGCTCAACCTGCAAAATCCCGCTGTGGTCGATTACCTGCTCGAGTCCGTGCGCCGTTGGGCCGACGTCTTTGACGTCGACGGCCTGCGCTTGGACGTTGCCTACATGCTCGACCGCGATTTCATGCGTCGTCTGCATAGCTTTGCCCGTGAGCTCAAGCCCGACTTTGTGCTGATCGGCGAGACGCTCCACGGCGACTACAGCCAAATCGTCAACGACGAGATGCTCGACTCCTGTACCAACTACGAGTGCTACAAGGGCCTGTACTCCAGCTTTAACTCGGTCAACATGTTCGAGATCGCCCATTCGCTGCACCGTCAGTTTGGCGGCGACCCCTGGTGCATCTACCGCGGCAAACATCTGCTGTCGTTTGTCGACAACCACGATGTGCCGCGCCTGGCAAGTATCCTCACCGACAAGTCGTGCCTGCGTCCCGCCTATGGCATGCTCTTTGGCATGCCGGGCATCCCGTGCGTCTACTATGGCAGCGAGTGGGGAATTGCTGGCGAAAAGGGCGGCCCCGATGGCGACTGGGCGCTGCGACCTGCGCTCAATGAGCCTGCGCCCAACGAGCTGACGGCGTTCATCACGCAGCTTGCGCGCCTTCGCTCGGCCGACGACGCGGCTGCCCGTGCTCTCAACTACGGTGCCTATCGCAACGTGGTGATCCAGAACAAGCAGCTGCTGTTCGAGCGCGCCTGCGACGACGCGGCGGTGCTCGTGGCGGTGAATGCCGTGGGTGAGCCTTACACCTTTGGCGCCGGCGAACTCAACGGCTCCTTCGTCGACCTGCTTGCCGACGATGCGCCCACGGTCGAGCTGACGGGTACCCTTGAGCTTGCACCCTACGAGGTGCGCTATCTGTTGAGAGCCTAGCCCATGGCCGTGTCTGACGAGGGCTATCAACATATTGAGCATGGGTTTGAGCCCGTGTTTGACGAGCACTCGCGCGTTTTGGTGCTCGGGTCGTTTCCCTCGGTGCTTTCGCGCGCCAATGCCTTTTATTACGGCAACCCTCAGAATCGCTTTTGGCGTGTGATGGCCACGTGCCTCGGTATGCCTGTGCCGCCCAACGAGGGCGATCCTTTGGCAAGCGGTGAGCCCGCGACGCTCGATGCCTCCATTGCCGCCAAGCGGGCCATGCTGCTGAACGGCGGCGTGGCCCTGTGGGATGTGGTCGAGAGCTGCGACATTAAGGGCTCGAGCGACGCGAGCATCCGCAACGTTGTGCCGGCACATATCGAGCGCATTACCGGCGCAGCTCCCATTGAGCAGGTGATATGCAATGGTGGTACAGCTGGCCGGCTCTACAAGCGCTATCTACAAGAACGCACCGGGCTGCCCGCCATCGCCCTGCCCTCGACAAGTCCCGCCAACGCCGCCTGGCGCCTGGAACGCCTTGTCGAGCGCTGGCGCGATGCCGTTGATTGGGGCGCTCTGTAATTTAGATATCTGATTGGGCGCGGGTG
>CABUUB010000140.1 GCA_902494625.1 uncultured Collinsella sp. | reverse complement strand
TCGCCGACAAGATCAAGCCCGTCAGCGAGGAAGAGCGCGAGTTCGGTCGCGCGTTCCTTGCCGCCGTTCTCGGCATCAAATAGGAGGTAACGACATGATCAACGAAGCCACCATCCAGGCGCAGTTCAAGCAGGCCACCGTGAAGGGCAGCGTTGCGACCCTGCAATTCGAGATCCTGACCGACAACGCCGACGCCTTCCGCATCATCAAGCAGAGCGGCAAGACGGTTTTGCTCACCGTGGCTGAGCAGCAGGCCATGGACTTCGACGACGAGACGGGCGAGATCTATGGCTAAGGAAACCGAACCGCAGCAGGTCGAGGCAGAGGTCATCGAGGCCGAGGCCACCACGCTTGAGGTCACCTACACCGAGGCCACTATCGCTTCGAACATGGACGCGTTGGAGGCCCACGTGAAGAAGGTCGTGGCCGACTACGAGGGCGCCACCTACGACCTCACGAGCGCCCAGGCCATCAAGGAGGCCAAGCACGACCGCAGCTACCTCAACGGCATCAAGAAGGAGATCGACGAACGCCGCAAGGCCGTGAAGCGCGAGTACAACAAGCCGCTCGACGCATTCGAGAGGCGCTGCAAGCAGATCACGGCCATCATCGACGAATCAACCGACGCCATCAAGGCGCAGCTCGACGAGGCCGAGCAGACGCGCAAGGACGCGCTCTACTCGCGCCTACAGCAGCACTACGAGGAGTTCGCGGGGCTGCTCGCGCCGGTCGTCCCCTACGAGCGCCTGCATGAGCCGCAGTGGCTCAACAAGACCTTCGGCGAGATCAAGGCGCAGCAGGCGCTTGAGGCCAAGGTGTCCGACGTGGCCAGAGACTGGGAAACGCTCAAGGCCCAGCAGGAGGCGATGCCGCACTACGCCGACGCGGAGCGCGAGTTCTTCCGCACGCTCGACCTCGGAGCCGCCTTGAACGCGGCGCGTCTGGCCGACGAGGAAGACCAGCGAATCGCCGAGCTGAAGGCGGCCATGGCACCCGAGCCTGAGCCGGAGCCTGAACCTGAACCAGAGCCTGAGCCAGAGCCGATCGCAGCGCCCGAGCCTGAGCCGATGCCCGCGCCAGTGCCAATGCCCGCACCAATGCCGGCACCCATGCCAGCACCGGTCGCGGAGCCTTTGGAGGCGTGGACGGTCGAGGTGCCGAGCGCCACGCGATCGCAGATGCAGGCGCTCGCATCCCTGCTCAAGGCGCAGGGAATCACCGGAAGCATCCGCCGGGGCACGCCAGCCCAGGTGGCAGCGAGGACGGAGTAGACGATGGCAGAAGACAAGCACATGACGCTGGCCGAGGCCGTGGCCCAGGTGCAGCGATCCGTGGTGGTGCCCAAGGCACGCTACAACGCCCACGGCAACTTCTACTACCGCAGCATGGAGGACATCGTTGCGGCGCTCAAGGAGCCGTGCAAGGCGGCGGGAATCGCCTTCACGCTCAACGACTCGATCGAGCAGATCGGCGAGCGCTACTACGTCAAGGCCACGTGCCGCCTGTTCTTCGAGGACGGCCACGGCGAGCCTTTGGAGATCGATGCGTACGCCCGCGAGCCTTTGAGCCAGAAGGGCATGAACGAGGCGCAGGTCACGGGCAGCGCATCGAGCTATGCCCGCAAGTACGCGCTCTGCGGAGCTTTCGACATCGACGGCACGAGTGACCCCGACACCCTCATGGGTGACGGCAAGCCCGCCGAGAAGGAGCCGCCCGAGTTCGGCCAATTCATCGCCAAGTGCAAGAGCTGCGGCACCTCCTACGTCTTCGAAAGCCGCCAGCAGTACGAGCAGTTCAAGGCCAACCCAGGGTGCTGCCCGTCCCCCGCATGGCAGGTCGTGTAGGCCATGCAAGACCTCTACGCCGAGCGCATGCAGCTCTTCGACAGGCTCATGGACGAGCTTCAGGCGCTGCGCAACAGCGGAAGCCAGTACGCCGAGAACGAGGCCGAGTACCGCAAGGCGCTGCGCGTCGCGATCCTTGAGGAGAGATCCAAGGGAACGCCTGTGACGGTGATAAGCGACCTCTGCCGAGGCCGGGATGACATAGCCGAGCTGAAGCAGCGCAGGGACTGCTCCGAAGCGCTCTATAAGGCGAGCCAAGAGGCGATAAACGTGTACAAGCTCAAGATCCGAACCGTCGACGAGGACATAAAGCGCACCTGGTCGAACGGGACGGGCGAAGGGAGTTACTAAATGTCGATCAACCGAGTGAACATCAGCGGGAACCTCACGCGCGACCCCGAGCTGCGGGCTACCCAGGGCGGAATGCAGGTTCTTGGCTTCGGCGTGGCGGTCAACGACCGC
>CABUUB010000139.1 GCA_902494625.1 uncultured Collinsella sp. | reverse complement strand
TGCCGTTTAACCAGCTCACGCCTCAAGAGCGCGACATCGTGTTTCACGGCCCGGCGGTTAAGAAGCACATTCTCTACGTTCCCAAAAACGGCGAGGGCGCCACGCCGCTCGACTTTACCTATTACAACGCCGTCTATACCGTTGAGAATGCGCTCGCCAAGGTTAAGGACGATAAGGGGCTTAAGCGTGTGGCTCGCTTTTTGCGCGAGGGACCATGCCGTGACTGCGCCGGCACGCGTCTCTCCGAGGCTGCGCGCCAGCCCCAGGTGCGCGGTATCAATCTGGCTCAGGCCGCGGCCATGACGCTTGGTGATGCGATCGAGTGGGTGCGCGGGGCGCCCGCATCCTTGCCGGCCGAGATGCGGCCCATGGCGACGGATATCTGCGATTCGTTTTTGAGCACGGCTCGTCGTCTGGTCGACCTGGGTCTCGATTACCTTTCGCTCGATCGCGCCGGTGCCACGCTCTCCACGGGTGAGCGCCAGCGCGTGCAACTCGCCCGCGTGGTGCGCAACCGATCGACAGGCGTGCTCTATGTGCTGGACGAGCCCTCAATTGGCTTGCATCCTGCCAATGTCGACGGCTTGGTGGGCGTAATGCGCGACCTGGTGGATGACGGCAATACCGTGGTTGTTGTCGACCACGATACACGTGTGCTGGCGGAGGCTGATTATCTGGTCGAGATGGGCCCCGTTGCCGGAGCAGGCGGCGGCAACGTAATCGCCGCTGGTACGGTAGACGAGGTCGAGCAATCGCAGGACAGCCGTATCGCGCCGTTTTTGCGCGCCGAGCCCAAGCGCTTGCGTCCGCAGGTGACTGACGACGAAATGTTCGACCAGGGCCATATCCGCATGGCGACCGATACCATCCATACCGTCAAGCCGCTCGAAGTCGATATTCCGCGCGGTCGCTTGGTCGCGGTTACGGGTGTTTCGGGTTCGGGCAAGACGACGTTGGTGCTCGAGACGCTCATCCCGGCGCTTAAGGCGCAGGCAGCTGGCGAGCGCTTGCCACGCCACGTGCGCTGGATCGATGCCGAGGGCATTGCGCGTGCCAACCTGATTGACGCCACGCCCATCGGTGCCAACGTGCGCTCGACGGTGGCAACCTATGCCGACATCCATGATGAGCTGCGCCGCGCCTTCGCCCGTACGCCCGAGGCCAAGGCAGCCGGCTACAAGGCGGGCGCCTTTAGCTACAATACCGGCGCCTTGCGCTGCCCTACGTGTGATGGCACGGGCTCGATATCGCTCGACGTGCAGTTTTTGCCCGATGTCGAAATCGTCTGCCCGGCATGTCACGGCTCACGTTATGCAGACGCGGCTTCGCATATCCATCGCGAGGGCAAGGACGGGAGTCTGCTTACGTTGCCGCAGCTCATGGACATGAGTGTGGACGAGGCCATCGACGCCACGGTGGGGCTCAAGAAAGTTCAGACGCGCTTGCAGACCTTGCACGACCTTGGCTTGGGCTATCTCACGCTCGGTGAGCCCACGCCGGCGCTTTCGGGCGGCGAGGCTCAGCGTCTTAAGCTTGCGAGCGAGATGGGTCGCGTGCAGGATGATGCCGTGTTTGTGTTTGACGAGCCCACGATCGGACTACATCCGCTCGATGTTCAGGTGTTGCTGAGTGTGTTCGACGGCCTTGTTGCCAAGGGCGCCACGGTTATCGTGATCGAACACGACCTCGACCTTATCCGTAACGCCGATTACGTGATCGACATGGGCCCGGGCGGTGGCGATGCAGGCGGGCAAATCGTCTGCGCCGGCACGCCAGACGACATCGCAGCCTGCCCCGCAAGCATCACCGGCCGCTACCTATAACCGAATGTGACAAAGGAACAGTTCCTTTGTCACATTCCCGGAAAGCCTGTTTGGCGCAGGGCTTCGTAGAGGACGATGGCGGCGCTGTTGGAGAGGTTGAGTGCGCTGATGCGGTAGTCGTCCGGGTTGACGAAGTTGCCGCAGATGTCCTGTTGAAGGATAGCCTCGTGGCTGTCCTCGGTATGTCCGAGCGATTCCTCGTGGGCTTCCCAAGCCTCGGCGTTATCGAGCGAGTCGCAATCGCGCAGCATCGGGATGCGCTCGCAGCGCGCGGGCGCCGCGGCGAGCAGTGGCTCGGGAATGCCCGAGCTCTCGCTGCCAAAGACCAAGTAGTCGCCATCGCGGTAGGTACTCTGCGCATAGGTGCGGCGTGCCTTTTTGGTCAGCAGATGCAGGCGACCATCGGCAGGGGAGAGGCCGTTGCGCGCAAGAAAATCCTCCCAGCCAGCATAGGTCGTCACGTCCAAGTTTTGCCAGTAGCCCAGGCCGGCGCGGCGTACCGTCTTGTCGTCGAGCGAAAAGCCCAACGGCTCCACCAGATGCAGGCGGG
>CABUUB010000138.1 GCA_902494625.1 uncultured Collinsella sp. | reverse complement strand
GGCTGCCCCACGCCGGGTCGCTTTGATGTGCTGGGGACCGATCCGCTCAAGCTGATCGACGCCTGCCATAACCCCCAGAGCTGCGAGAACTTTGTGAGCGCGCTGGATGAGATCGATCCGTGCGTAGAGAATCGCCCCACGCTGCTATGCGCTGCGCTGGCCGACAAAGACGTGGCGGGCATCGTTGACGTTCTGGTTCCGGCGTTCCCCCGCGTGGTCGTGACTCGGACCGATTCCGATCGCGCTCTGCCGGCAGAGGAGCTTGCTGCCCTCGTTGATGCCGATAAGCTCGCCGGCGTGTACCCGAGCGTGTCCGAGGCCCTCGCTGCCTTCGATTCCGCGGGCGAGTCCTTCGTAGCAGCCGGCACCATCACCCTAGCCGGCGAAGTAGCCGGCCTGCTGCGCTAACCCATCCCCTCAGCAGTTGCGGTGAAATACGGACTGTTTTACAAGCCAGAAGTCTCAAACAGTCCGTATATCACCGCAACTCAAAAGCAGCCAATTTGGGATGGGGCTATTTTGGCTGTCCTGTGCCCCGAGTTGACTCGCTTGCCACGAAAAGGGCCTATCTACTACGTTTGACTGGTCACCCTTGACCAGACGGAAAATCGTGAAATCAAAACCGCAGGTAGACGGCTTGCTGGTTTTCAAAAAAGACCCGCATGGTCGACCCATGCGGGTTAAACGTAGTAGATGGCCCGTTTTCGTGGCGCGACGTAATCGCAATGTGACAAAGGGACTGTCCCTTTGTCACATTGGCTAGTCTAGGCGGACCGGATCGTGGGGGTAGGCGTTGAGAATCTCGACGCCGTTCTCGGTCACCAGGGCTAGGTCTTCGATGCGGACGCCGGTGCGGCCGGGGAGGTAGATGCCCGGTTTGATCGAGAACGTCATGCCTGGCTCAACGACCTGCTCATTGACCAGCGAGACGTCGCCCGGCTCGTGGTCCTGCAGACCAATCGAGTGGCCCAGACGATGCGTAAAGTACTTGCCGTAGCCTGCGTTCTCGATCACGTCGCGCGCGGCGCGGTCCAGGTCGCACATGCGCACGCCCGGGGCGATGAGCGCCTCGGCGGCCTCGTTGGCGCGGCGCACGATGTCGTAGATATGTGCCGTCTCCTCGTCCGTCTCGCCCCAAAAGAACGTGCGTGTCATGTCCGAGCAGTAGTTGCGGCGACGTCCGCCAATGTCGAACAGCACCACGTCGCCGCGCTTGAGTACCGTATCGTCGGGCTCGTGGTGCGGGTCGCCGGCGTTGGCGCCAAAGCTCAAGATGGGCGGAAAGCTAAAGCTCTCGCAGCCATGCTTGCGATACAGGCCGAGCATCTGGTCGGCAATCTCGCGCTCCGTCACGCCTTCGTGGACGAGCTTGATCGCGTCGGCCATCACGGTGTCGTTGGCTGCCGAGGACATGCGCATAAGCTCCTGCTCGGCGGCATCCTTGTGGGTGCGCGCGGCGGCGACGGCAAAGTCGCCCAGGAAAAACTCGCTGGCGGCGTGGCGCTCCATGAGCGGCATCAAAAAGCCGGAGCGCATGACGGTGTCGATGCCAAGCGGCTTGGCTGGGTCGATCTCACTCGCGATGGCGTCGGCCACGACGTTGGTATCGTTGTGGTAGGCAACGCGGGCATTGTCGTACTCGGCCAGCTGATGCAGCGCGTTGACCAAGATCACGGGCTCGCAATCGCGCGCGAGCAGCACGCCGCAAAAACGCTCGAACATATCGGCATAAAAGCCGGTCAGGTAATAGATCGACCACGGGTCGTTTACGAGCAGCTGTGCGCCGGGGTGCTGAGCCTCGAGCGCATCGAGCACGCGCGTCACACGCTGGTCATCGACATGTGCCATGAAACATCCTTTCGCTAGGCTTTCACCATAGTATCCCCAATGCCAGGGTAGTCAATTTACGACGGGGCTGTTTTAGCTGCGCCAAACATGCGGAATGATCTTTCTGGGACGGGGATTAAATAATCATTTGGGCGAACGTTTGGGCAAAAGGAGTCATGAGAGGCCCCTCCCAAATGGGCTGGTTTCAAAAGTATGGCGGATTACGGGGCTGGACCTGTATTACTTGACCATGGGGAAAATCGCTAAATTAAAACCGCAGGTAGACGGCTTATCAAAAATCGAAAATTGCCGGTATGGATGGGGGTCTCCGAATTAGCCCCGTAATCCGGCATAGTTTTGAATTGGTACTAAAGTAGGCACAAGCTAAATACCGATTCCAAGGATGGTTGCGGTGGAATAGTTCCTGGATGCCGGGGTATGGGGGTGCGGACGATTTCTTGGACCGCGCCTAGGCGTATCCAAGCTTCCTGCGGTACTCCATCGGGCTCAGCCACCCGAGGGACTTCTTGATCCGCTCCTCACGATAGTACACGAGG
>CABUUB010000137.1 GCA_902494625.1 uncultured Collinsella sp. | reverse complement strand
CGCCGTCGGAGGCCTTGTTGCGGCCGTGGGCCACGTTACGGCCTATACCATCGGTATGACGAATGTCCTCATGGTCATTGGTTTTGCCACGGGCGGCATCTCGAACCTGCTATGGTGCTGTGCTGCCGGCGGTGTGGCATTTGCGGTGTCTGCGGCGCTGAGCTACTGCTTTGGCGTGGTGCCGGCGAAGGGGCAGACGATGGGGGACGGAGCCGATTCACCCGAAACCTCGAAGAGCGTGGCCGAAGTAAGCGCGTAAACCTGTGCGACACAAGGACGATTCCTTTGCCACATTCCAAGGCCGTGGCCCGTGTGGGTTGCGGCCTTTTTTGTATCTGGGGGATAAAGTGGCTACACTACAATCCGTTTGAGCAATATATATAGGTAGTACCGTGGGGGCGGATGTAGATGGTCGAGTGGATTGTTAAGCGTGCGCAGGGCGACCGTGCGCGCGTGGGCACGTTGACGGGCGTGGTGTGTATTCTCGCCAATGTGGCACTATGCGCTGCGAAGGGCGTAATTGGCGTGCTGTCGGGATCGGTTTCGATTGTGGCGGATGCCATGAACAACCTGTCCGATGCCAGCTCGAATATCGTGAGCGTGCTGGGCTTTAAGCTGGCGAGCAAGCCGGCCGACCCCGAGCATCCTTACGGCCACGGTCGCTACGAGTATCTCTCGGGTCTGGTCGTGGCTGCACTCGTGCTGCTGATCGGCCTTGAGCTTATCAAATCCTCGTTTGAGCGCATCATCCACCCCGAACCTGTCGAGTTCTCGCTTGCCCTGGTGGCGGTCCTGGCGCTTTCGATGGTCGTAAAGCTCTGGATGGCGGCCCTCAACCAAAAGCTCGGTGACCGCATTGAGTCCGAGACGCTGCATGCGACCGCGCAGGATTCCAAGAACGATGTCCTTGCCACAGGCGCCGTGCTGGCGTGCGCGATTGTTTCCCAGGTGACGCATATCAATCTTGATGCATGGGTCGGCCTTGCCGTTGGCGCCTATATTGGCTGGAGCGGTTTTGAACTCATCCAGGATACGGTGAGCCCGCTTTTGGGCCAGACGCCCGATCCTAAGCTGGTCAAGCACATTCGAGACAAGATCATGAGCTACCCCGGCGTTTTGGGCGTTCACGATCTGATGGTTCACGACTACGGCCCGGGCAGGAAGTTCGCAAGCGCTCACGTTGAGATGGCAGCCGAGGCAAGCCCGCTGGAAAGTCACGACACGCTCGATAACATCGAGCAGTCGTTTAGGAACGAAGACGGCATGATTGTCACACTTCACTACGACCCCATCGTGACCGACGATCCAAAGGTGGCGAGCATGTGCTTGCGCATCAACGCTATGGCTCAAGAGATCGATAGCCGCCTTTCGATTCATGACCTACGTTGTGTGCCGGGTCCTACGCACACCAACGTGATCTTTGACTGCGTGCGTCCCTCGGATCTGCAGATGAGCGCCGAGGACCTAAAGCGTACGTTGGCAAAAAAGGTGGAATTCGAATACCCCAAGTCGATCGCCAAGATCACGATCGACGAAGACTACGTAGGCCATACCCACGAGTAAGGCTGCGCCGGCAAAGCAGGTTATGCAGAAGGGGAGAGCATGAAGAAGCTGTATCTACTCCGCCACGGTCAGACGGAGTTCAACGTCAAAAAGCTGGTCCAGGGCCGCTGCGATTCGCCGCTGACCGATCTGGGCCGCCAGCAAGCGGGAATGGCAGCCGCATGGCTCAAGGGCCACAACGTCGTTCCCGACAAAGTGGTCTCCTCCCCTTTGGGCCGAGCCATGGCCACGGCAAGCCTCGTCGCAACCGAGCTCCTCGGCGCAGACGCTGACGTTGAGCCCTGCGAAGGCATTATCGAGCGCTGCTACGGCACCTTCGAAGAGGGCCTGCACGACGCGCTACCCACCGACGTCTGGGATCCAGGCGAGGACTTAATCCCATTCGGAGGAGAAGGAAGCCAGGCGCTGCAAGAGCGCATGGTAGACACCCTCACCAATCTCATAGGCTCCGAGGGTGTCGAAACCCTCCTAGCAGTAAGCCACGGCAGTGCCAGCCGCCAATTCATCAAGGCTACAGCCCCAGAGGGCTTCGAGTTCCCAGCAAAACTCCCCAACTGCGCCATCATGATCTTCGATTTCGATGGGGCAAAGCCACAAGCAGAAGGCGAGCCTCATCAATGTAAGTTCACCCTCCAGCAAATAGTGGACCCCCAACAAAGTCATTAGCCTGAGCGAGCAAGGTTTAGCAGACATCAACGTGGCGTTCCCAGTGTGCGGCGGAGGGGGCGGGCCCGAGACATATTAAGGTTGTCGCGAGTTCCGCACGAACAGGAGAGCACTTAATGTGCTCTCCGTCGTGAGCAGGACTGTAGAGCAGCAACCTTAATATG
>CABUUB010000136.1 GCA_902494625.1 uncultured Collinsella sp. | reverse complement strand
GTTTCACATCGCGCCCCACGCCATCTACCCTCTCGTGCGATAATCCTCCGCAGAAGTCACCGACAGCAGAGGGAGTTTGTGATGAAGGTTCTTTTGGTCAATGGCAGTCCCAAGGCAAACGGCAACACCGCCCGCGCACTCGCCGAGGTCGCCGAGCAACTCAATGCCGAAGGCATTGATACCGAGGTGTTTCAGCTGGGCGCCAAGCCCATTCGCGATTGCATCGGTTGCGGCCAGTGCGGCAAGCTTAGCGGTCGCTGCACCTTTGACGACGACGTAGTGAACGAGCTCATCGCTGCCGCCGAGCAGGCAGACGGTTTTGTCTTTGGCTCGCCCGTCTACTACGCGCACCCCAGCGGACGCATCCTTTCGGCCCTCGATCGCGCCTTCTATGCAGGCGGGCATGCCTTTGAGCACAAACCCGGCGCCGCAGTCGCCGTCGCCCGTCGCGGCGGCACGTCGACCACGTTCGATGTACTCAACAAGTACTTCACCATTAAGCAAATGCCCGTAGTTGCTTCCACCTACTGGAACAACGTGTTTGGCCGCGTGCCCGGCGACGCCGATGGGGACGCCGAAGGCCTTGCCACCATGCGAAATATCGGCAAAAACATGGCGTGGCTCCTGCGCTGCATCGAGGCAGGACAGGCCGCCGGTATCAACGCACCCGAGGCAGATCGAGCAACGACCAACTTCATCAGGTAGAACGGCGGAGCATGAATATCCAGATTTTTGGCACCAAAAAGTCCTTCGATACCAAGAAGGCCCAGCGTTATTTTAAGGAGCGCCGCATTAAGGTGCAGTTTATCGACCTTAAGGAAAAGGAGATGAGCAAGGGCGAGCTCACGAGCGTGATGCAGGCGGTCGGCGGCATCGACAAGCTGCTCAACCCCAAAGCCAAGGACGAGGAGACGCTCGCGCTCATCCAGCACCTCACCCCTAGTCAGCGCTTCGACAAGCTGCTCGAGAACCAGCAGGTTCTAGCTGAGCCCATCGTGCGCAACGGCAAAAAGGCCACCGTCGGTTATTGCCCCGATGTATGGGGAGCCTGGGAGTAGCTTGTGTTATTTGCCGGCGCGTGGGTATAAGAGCAGGCGTTTGGCATAAGATTCAACTGTAAGCCATGTCTAACAAAGGAGGGCACATGCCCAACAAACCCGTAAAGATCATCATGCTTACCGGATACCTCGGTGCCGGCAAGACCACGCTGCTCAACCACATCCTCGCGAACGATGGCGGTATCCGCGCCGCCGTAATCGTCAACGATATCGGCGAGATCAACGTCGACGCCAGCCTCATCGCCGACGGCGGCCTTTCCGAGACCGACGACCTCATCCCGCTCACCAACGGCTGCATCTGCTGTACGCTTTCGGACGACTTGGCCAACCAGCTGCAGGGCATCGCCGATTCGGGCAACTTCGACTACATCATCATCGAGGCATCGGGTATTTGCGAGCCTATCCCCATCGCCTACACCATCTCGAGCTTCTGCGACGAGGCCAAGGTGGGCGGCGAGCCTAAGCTCGCGCTTGACAACATCGTGGCTGTGGTCGACTGCGCCCGCATGTACGACGAGTTCAACGGTGGCCGCGACCTGCTGGCAGAGGATATCGACGAGGACGACATCGAGAGCCTGCTCATCCAGCAGATCGAGTTCTGCTCTACGCTGATACTCAACAAGACCGATACCGTGAGCTCTGAGCAGATCGCCGAGCTCAAGGCCATTGTGCGCAGCCTGCAGAAGGACGCCGTGATTGTCGAGGCCCAAAACGGCGAGGTCCCCATGGAGGAGCTGCTCGACACCGACCGCTTCGACTTTATGCGCGCCTACAACTCCGCCGCCTGGATCGAGGCCATGGAGCATCCCGAGGAGCACGACGACCCCGAGGTGCTCGAGTACGACATCGAGACCTTTGTGTACTCGCGCCGCAAGCCGTTTGACCTGCAGAAGTTCACCAATTTTGTTGAGCAGGAGTGGCCCGACGAGGTCATCCGCGTCAAGGGTCCGCTGTGGCAGACCGGCGATCCGGACATGTGCTACATGTTTGAGCAGGCCGGCCACCAGATGCGCCTGATGGAGAACGGCCTGTTTGTCGATTCGGCGCCCGAGGGCGAGAAGCAGAAGATCATCGACGAGAACCCCGAGATCATGCAGATTTGGGACGACGAGACGGGCGACCGCATGACGAGCCTGTGCATCATCGGCCGTCACATGGACAAGGATGCGCTCATCGCCTCCCTCGATGCCTGCCTGACCGACTGGCACCGCGCCTAGGTTTATCCAAGCGGGCATTTTTCCGCCTATGTAACCGCCAAACCACCACGAAGGTGCTCTTCGTGGTGGTTTTTCGTTCTGAGCCAAGGAGATTCATGTTCAACATCGTGCTGTATGCGCCCGAGATTCCGGCCAATACGGGCAATATCGGCCGTAC
>CABUUB010000135.1 GCA_902494625.1 uncultured Collinsella sp. | reverse complement strand
GGGGTATGAGCGGCGTGGCCGCCCTGGGCCTTTCCGCCGCGCTTTTGCTGCTGGCCCTGTTTGCCCTGCTGTCCGCGTTGGCTGTTCTGAGCGTGCTGAGGCTTTTTTGCCACGATCCCTCCCGGTGTTAGTATGCTGTACGTAATTGTAACCAGTCTTTTTGGGACGGCGCTAAAAAGACTGGTGGAGCACACGAGGCGTCGGGTGTCGGCGCCGCGCCCGCCGTTTGTTTCCAGACTGTGTATCTGCGCGTTGGAGAACCCGTCTCGCGCGCACGCCATGTTGTCAATGGGTTACAGTATGAACGGCGGCTATGTTTCCGCCAACGCACGAGAGAGTCGTCAACAGGGAGGATGCACGGCGATGCAGCGTGCCAAACAGATATCGGAGTCTATTGAGCTGGGCATCATCTTGGCGCTCGCCGGTGGCTTTATGGACGTTTATTCGTACATTGGGCGCGACCATGTTTTCGCTAACGCGCAGACGGGCAACATCTTGCTGGTGGGCGTGAGCATCTCGGAGGGCAATTGGGCACTTGCGGGGCGCTACTTCTTCCCTGTGGTGTCGTTTGCCGTGGGCATTATGCTTGCCGACCTGGTACACGAACGGTTTGGCAGCGTGATTCACTGGCGCCAGGTGACGGTGTTCTTTGAAGCCGTCATCTTGCTGGGCGTGAGCTTTATCCCCGGTGGCGGTTACAACCTGCTCGCCAACTGCCTCACTTCGTTTGCCTGCGGCATGCAGGTCGAGAGCTTCCGCAAGATTCACGGTCATGGCATCGCTACGACCATGTGCATCGGCAACTTGCGCAACGCGCTGCAAAACGTGGACGATTACATCATCACCCACAGGCGCGGCTTTTTGGAAAACGGCCTGCTGTACTTTGGCGTGATTTTTACCTTTGTGTTTGGCGCCGTGTTGGGCAACTGGTGTATTGAGCGCATGGGCCTGCACTCCATTGCGGTGGCGAGCGTGTTGCTGTTTATCGCGTTTGCCATCATGTTCATCGACCGCGAGCGCGACTTGCGTTTTCGCTGGAAGGTTGCGGCCGAGGCTTGGAAAGAGGGTTGTCGAAAGTAACCGAATGCGGAAAAGGGGCTGTCCCTTTGCCGCAATATTTTTCATCATCTGTTGAAACGCTTTAACAATTTTGACGTTCTCACGCGTTTTTCGTTTCAAAAGCGTTAGGATGGGACTCATAGCGTGGGCGTAATGGGCGCCCCGCACACGATGGGAGGCTATCAATGGCTAATCGTTTCGTTCTCAATACCATCTCTTATCATGGTTCCGGCGCCATCAAGGAGATCCCCGGTGAGCTCCAGCGTCGCGGCTACAAGAAGATCTTCGTCTGCTCCGACCCCGATCTGGTCAAGTTTGGCGTTACCGCTAAGGTGACCGACGAGCTCGACGCCGCCGGCATCGCTTGGAGCCTCTACTCCGAGATCAAGCCCAACCCCACCATCCAGAACGTCAAGGACGGCGTCGAGGCCTACAAGGCCGCCGAGGCTGACGCCATCGTGACCATCGGTGGCGGTTCCTCCATGGACACCGCTAAGGCCATTGGCATCATCATCAACAACCCCGAGTTCGCCGATGTCCGCAGCCTCGAGGGCGTTGCTCCCACTAAGAACCACGCCGTGTTCACCATCGCCGTGCCGACGACCGCCGGTACCGCCGCCGAGGTGACCATCAACTACGTCATCACCGACCCCGAGAAGGTCCGCAAGTTCGTGTGCGTCGACACCAACGACGCCCCCGAGGTCGCCGTCGTCGACCCCGACATGATGGCCTCCATGCCCGCCGGCCTGACCGCTTCCACTGGTATGGACGCTCTGACCCACGCCATCGAGGGCTATACCACCAAGGGCGCTTGGGAGCTCTCCGACATGTTCCACTTTGAGGCTATTAAGCTGATCAGCGAGAACCTGCGCGACTCTGTCGCCGAGGCCAAGTCCGGTCAGCCCGGCTCCGGCCGTGAGGGCATGGCCCTTGGCCAGTATGTCGCCGGCATGGGCTTCTCCAATGTCGGCCTGGGTATCGACCACGCCATGGCTCACACCCTGTCCGCTCACTACGACACCCCGCACGGCGTCGCCTGCGCCATGCTGCTGCCGATCGCCATGGAGTTCAACAAGCCGGTTTGCGCCGAGCGCCTGGCCAAGGTTGCCGTTGCCATGGGCGTCGACACCACGGGCATGAGCACCGACGAGGCTGCCGACGCCGCTATCGCCGCCGTCAAGCAGCTTTCCGCCGACGTGAACATCCCGCACGTCTGCGAGGCCATGAAGGCCGACGAGATCGAGGTCCTGGCCAAGGACGCCATGGCCGACGCCTGCTTCCCGGGTAACCCGCGCGAGGCGACGCTCGACGACGTCATCGAGCTCTTCAAGAAGATCTGCCCGGCTGCCTAACCCAGTTTGGTGGTCCTTCGCCCGTAGGCGTATGGTCTTTTGACTTGCCGCTGGCCCCGCC
>CABUUB010000134.1 GCA_902494625.1 uncultured Collinsella sp. | reverse complement strand
GCAGCGGGTACATGTCCATATTGCCGTCGTTGGGGTCAAGACGGGCAAAGCCATTCATAGCGCTGGCGTAGACCACGTGCTCCATGGCGAACTCAAGCTGGTCGTCGGTAGCGCCCAGGTCGGCCATGAGGTCCAGGCAGTCGTTGTAGGCCTTCTCGGGGTTGGCGCCCGGACGGTCGATCTTGTTGATGACGATCATGATCTTAAGGCCGGTGTCGATAGCATGACGCAGCACGAAGCGGGTCTGGGGCATGGGGCCCTCAAAGGCGTCGACCAGCAGCAGGGCGCCGTCGGCCATACGCAGCACGCGCTCGACCTCGCCGCCGAAGTCGGCGTGACCCGGGGTGTCGATGACGTTGATCTTGACGTCCTTGTACTCGATAGAGATGTTCTTGGCGAGAATCGTAATGCCGCGCTCGCGCTCCTGGTCGTTGGAATCCAGGACGCGGTCCTCGACCTGCTGGTTGGCACGGAAGGCGTCCGTGGCACGCAGGAGCTTGTCGACCATCGTCGTCTTGCCGTGGTCGACGTGAGCGATGATGGCGATGTTCCTCAGATTGTCTACGCGCATGTAGTTCCCCTATCTTCTATCCATATACAAACGGCACGCGTATGCGGCCCGCCCAGCGATATAACGCTCGGCGGGAATATTGAGCCTTTTACCGAAAACTCGTTTATTTTAGCGATTTTAGATGAGAGGGGTTTCCTCACCTGCAGGTTCAGGGTCGCTCCACATAAAACCATCGCCGGCGCCCATGCCCTCATACAGCACATATGCCGAAAAACCACTCTCGAGCGTGGTTTCGAAGAAGCTCACGAGCAGAGCATCGTGATAGCCGCCGTCAATCTCGACGCAGCCGGTATAGCCGATGGCATAGCGGGCGATACGGCCCAGGCCCTCGTCCTTAAGACCCATCTTGTGCTCGGAGATAAAGTTGGTGGCTGCCTCGAGGCATGCCTCTTCGCCATCCTCGTCGAGCGCCGCCAGATATCGGTTGGAAGCAGCGTCCTCGATCGCCACGACCACGCCCGGGTTCTCGCCCGCGGCCAGGTCGTCCAAGAAGGCGCCGATCAGATCGCACACCATGGCGTCGAGCTCGGCGGAGACGTTACCGGCGTCCTGCATATCCTGTGCCATCTTTAGACCTTCCCATCGAGTCTGGCGTCGTTACAGTTCTTGTGCCTCGGCGGCGATCCTGGCGGCAGCGTCGCGGGCGCGCATCATATCCATTGCGCGCTTGTCGAGCACCTTGATCTGACTGGTCAGCATTACCGCATCGACCACACACCAGATCACGAGGCCCGTAGAGATCGAAAACCCAAGCGCACCAACTGTACCACGAAGGCGCGAGCAGATTGCCGCGACAAGGGCGGAGACGACAACCATCTTGATAAACGAACCGCGGCGCTCGCGAAGCGTGCGGGCCTGCGTCACATAGGCAGTGCGAGCCGCCTCAGAAGCCTCCGAGCGCATCTGGGCCTCACGCGCAATGGTCGCCGCCTCAGCCGACATACCGCCGGCCATCAGCGAACGCCCCGCATCCTGGCCGCCCCGCATTTAGAAGTCATCGGGGGAGAGCGTGTGGACGAACTCGTCGAACTTCTCGAACTCCTGCTCGTCGTCGACTTCCTCGGCGTGGGCAGAAACGGTGCCCAGGCGATTCATGATGTCGTCCTCCACAAACATGGGAGCATTGCTGCGCACGGCAAGGGCAATGGCATCACTGGGGCGGGCGTCAATCTTGTGCTCGTCACCATCGGCCAGTACGACGATCGTCGCGTAGAACACCGGCGGCGCGGCGCGAACGATCTCGATGCGCTCGAGCTTGGCGCCCAGGGCGCTAACAGTATCGAGCAGAAGGTCATGGGTAATCGGGCGCTCGGCGCGGCCGCTATCGATGCCGCGGCTAATGGCCGCGGCCTCAAACGAACCAGTCTGAATGGAAAGGGAACGCAGTGGCGCGGGCGAGTCCGACTTGCCGCAGCGCTCACGAAGCACGATAAGCGATGGCACGGGACCGGCGGCCATGACGATGGTCTCTATGTCGACACGAACCATGGAACACCTCCGGTACGTAGCGGTTAACACACGGCAGGGTCGCCGCATTGAATAGCTATACTACCCAATCTTTCGCACAGCACACAAAACCAAAATGAGATTTATCGCAGACAAGAAAAAAGCCCCGAGGCAATGCCCCAGGGCTCTTCAAAGTTTTGATGGTGGACCTGACAAGATTCGAACTTGTGACCTCCCGGTTATCAGCCGGACGCTCTAACCAACTGAGCTACAGGTCCATCATGGTGGAGGTTAGGGGGATCGAACCCCTGACCTCAGGCTTGCAAAGCCCGCGCTCTCCCAGCTGAGCTAAACCCCCACGGAGACAGTAATAAACACCCCAGCGGCGACTCGGCTCTCGCTGGGGTGTTTATTGCGAAAGAAAGTGGTGGACCTGACAAGATTCGAACTTGTGACCTCCCGGTTATCAGCCGGACGCTCTAACCAACTGAGCTACAGGTCCAT
>CABUUB010000133.1 GCA_902494625.1 uncultured Collinsella sp. | reverse complement strand
GGCGCAGGGACCGGCGCTAAAAGAAAAGCGCGGGGCCGCATGGCGACTCCGCGCTTTATTGTTCAGCTTTTGCAGCCTTGCCCTTACGCTACGAAGAAGTAGACGAGGAAGGCAAGGGCCGCGATCCACCCGTCCCGTGCGAAAAAGTGTTTACGAGCGCTTGCGGCTCACCACGGCGCCTGCGGCGATGGCGGCTGTTCCCGCAAGGGCGGCTGCCACGATGGCTGCGCTCGAGGCGTCGCCGGTTGCCGCGAGCTTGCCGGTGGTCTTGGCTCCCGTGGCTGCAACTGCAACGGTCTTGGTCGTCTTCGTGCCCTCGGACTTGGAACCCTCGGGCTTGGTCTCGCCGGGCTTCTCCTCGGGTTTGGTCTCCTCGGGAGGAACGATGACCGTGCTCTTGGCGACAGCTTCGTCGTAGGGGGAGTCGACCGTGGCGTCGCCCGTGCCGATGGTTTGACCCGCCTCGTAGGAGATGCTGGAGCCGTATTCTTCTTCGTAGCGATAGTTAATGATCTTGCCGCCTGCGGGCGCCTGGATGGGAGCGCCTTCGATCTTGATGGTGCCGATCGCCTTGCCATCTTCGCTTATGGCAAGAGCGAAGATTGCCGCCGTGTCTCCCTCAGCCGTGAGCTTGCTGCGGACGATCGAGATACTCGCGGGCGTGATGCCCTCGTAGGTCTGGGCGAAGATACCGATGTTCAGACCCCTAGGCTCAGGGATGACCGCGCCGCTTTGGTCGTTGCTGTAGTGATCGGGGCCATCGCCACCGGTCTCGACATAGCGGGCTATAGCCTTAACAACGGAGTCGCTGATGTAGATGTGGCCGCCAGCGACGTTTGGCTGGTGGTTTCTGGTAGAGATTGCAACCGAGAATTTGCCTTCCGCGAACGCGTCCACGATGGAACCATTCTTGATGACGATGTCATCCCCGTCAGTGATGAGGGCGATGGCCTGGCCGCCGCTCGCGCTTGTACGGACCGTCACGGTCGCGTGATCGAGCGTAACGCCCTTGTAGGCATAGACACCATATTCAACACCGCTTGCGTCAAGGGAGGCGTTCGTGACCGCGAGACTGCCCTCAGTGTCGACGGCAAGATCTCCCTCGGAGTTCGCCTTGACCTGGCTGCCGCCTGAGATGTTGATGCCGTCTTCAGCCCAAATCGCCGCTTCTTCTATCGAGCTTGCTTCTACCTTGCCACCGCCTTTGATGGTCAGGTCACTGCCTGCGGCGATGCCGTAGCCTTCGCCTCCTTTAGCGATCACTGTGCCAGAGGAATCGATGGTGGTCTTGCCCTTGGATTGGATACCTTCGGTATCGCCCGTTGCATTCACGGTGCCCGAGCCCGTGATAGAGAGGTCGCCCTTTGCCTCAATTCCGTCGGCAGTAGTACTTGTGGTGTTCACGGTGCCTGGGCCAGAAATGGAGAGGTCGCCTGTGGATTTAATTGCATCGGTCTCGGCTGTCACATTGAGCTCATCCGTGCTATTCGAGCTCGTTATGTTCAACTCCGCTTTCTGGTTAGTGCCATCCTGCGCTTTGATGGCGGCTCCGGTGTAATCGGGCTCGGTTTTCACGGTGTTCTTGCCCTCGTACGCAATGTTGAGCTTGCCTGCAGCATTGATCGCACCGCCGTCATAGCCGTTGAGCTTCATATCGTCGGCGCCGTCCCATGACCAGGTGCCAGCCTCGTCACCCGCCGCGGTGCCAGCGTCATACCGGCTGCCGCCGACGTCCACCCACTCGGCCGCGAGCGAGACACTCGGCATGAGCAACGAGCTCACCGTGAGCGCGCAGGTCAGACCACAGACGATGCGGCGCGTCACGCGACGCCAGCTTCCGTGTGCGAGCAGCGTGCGACGGCGCACGTCGGGCTCGACAAAATGGGCTCCAGAGGTTTTGTCATTGCGCTTGGGGGTCGTGAACAAGGCGGCCATGGTTACTCCCATCCTCATAGGGCCTATGCGATTACGCCCAGCATATCTGCAGGATGTAGCCGGCGGTAGTGCCGTTTGGAGGGCAAAATGTCCAAAACTTGGGAAGCAATACATCGCGCGTCCGTGCGTAGCCTGGCTTTAAAAGAAAAGCGCGGAGCCGCTCGATGCGACTCCGCGCTTTGGTGTTCTGCTTTGGCAGCTTTGCCGCTACGCTACGAAGAAGTAGACGAGGAAGGCGAGGGCTGCGATCCACATGAGCGGCTTGATCTTGGAAGCCTCGCCCTTAAAGAGCGCGACGACCACGTAGGCGATAAAGCCCAGGCCAATGCCGGCAGAGATGGAGTAGGTGAAGGGCACGCCGGCGACAATCATGAACGCCGGGAAACCCTGCGACACGTCGGACCAGTCGATCTCGGAGGCCTCACTCATCATGAGGTAGCCGACGTAGACCAGAGCACCGCAGGTGGCGGCGCTGGAAACGATGGTGACGATGGGGGAGAAGAACGCGGCGAGAATGAACAGCACGCCGGTGGTGACGGAGGTGAGGCCCGTGCGGCCACCGTCGGCGGCGCCGGAAGTGGACTCGACGAAGGTGGTGATGGAGGAGACGCCCATGAAACCGCCCACAGCGGCGGCGGCGGAGTCGACGATCAGGATCTCCTTGATATTCTCGACGTTGCCGTCGTCGGTGAGGAACTCGCCCTGCTTGGCCACGGCC
>CABUUB010000132.1 GCA_902494625.1 uncultured Collinsella sp. | reverse complement strand
TGGCTCGCGGCGCCGGCGTTCCCGAGAAGGTCGTCGTCGGCATCAACGTTTTGCGCAACGCGCTGATCACCCCGGTCACCACCCTCGGTCTTAAGATTGGCTACCTCATGGGCGGTGCTGTCGTCATCGAGGTCATCTTCAACCTCCCCGGCATGGGTACTGCGATTCTGCAGGGCGTTCAGGGCAACGAGGCGAACCTGGTTCAGGGCGTCGTCATCGTCGTTGCTCTTGCCTTCATCATCATCAACATCGTGGTTGACATGCTCTACCTGCTCATCAACCCGCGCATCAGGACGGTGTAGATTATGGTAAAGATTCGAGAGAAACAAACCGAGCAGCTCGAGAAAGCTGCCTCCAAGGGGCTCAAGCTCGGTGGCTGGAAGAAGATGACGCTGTCTTCTAAGATTGCCGCCGTCGTGCTGGTACTGGTCGCCCTGACCGCGATTCTGGCGCCCCTTCTTGCCCCCTATAGCCCGGTCGAGATCTTCACTGCTCGCCAGGCTCCCGGCAACGGATTTATCTTCGGTACCGACGATAAGGGTCGCGACATTCTGTCGCGCATGCTCTACGGTGGTCGTTACTCGCTGATCATCGGCTTTGGCGCCACTGCCATGGCTCTGGTCTGCGGCTCGGTCGTGGGCGCCCTCGCGGCGGTTTCGCGCAAGTCCGTTTCCGAGGCGATCATGCGCATCCTGGACATCATCATGTCCATCCCGGGCATTGCCCTCGCGGCCGTCTTCGTCTCCATCCTGGGCAACTCCGTGCCGTCGATCATCTTCGCCATCGGCTTTATGTACACTCCGCAGATTGCCCGTATCGTGCGCGCCAACATCGTGTCCGAGTACGGCGAGGACTATGTCCGCGCGGTCATCGTTTCCGGTGCCAAGGCTCCGTGGATTTTGATCAAGCATGTTCTGCGTAACTGCATTGCCCCGATTATGGTCTTCACCGTTACCCTGGTCGCCGACGCCATCATCTTCGAGGCCTCGCTGACCTTCATCGGCGCTGGTATCCAGGAGCCCACCGCTACCTGGGGCAACATCCTCGCCGACGCCCGAGGCGGCGTGCTCGCTGGCCGTTGGTGGCAGGCGCTGTTCCCGGGCCTGGCCATCATGATCACCTGCCTGGCGCTCAACATCCTCTCCGAGGGCATTACTGACGCCATGGCCGCTGCTCCCTCCGCTGCCCTGGATCCGACCGACTCCTCCAAGCGCCGTGAGGCCGACCTGCTGGTCTCCGACCCCGTTCGCGCTTACAAGGAGCAGGCTCAGTCCCTGTCCGCCCGTCTTGGCGCTCTGCGTGATGTCGAACTCAAGCGTAACGACCGCCATGTGCCCGATGAGTCCGTTGAGCCGATCCTTTCGGTCCGTGATTTCTGCATCCAGTTTGAGCACCACGGTGATATCAACGTCGTCGACCACGTCAACTTTGACGTCCGTCCTGGCCAGACCATGGGCCTGGTCGGTGAGTCCGGCTGCGGTAAGTCCATCACCACGCTGGCCATCATGGGCCTGACCGACGATGACGAGCATCTTTCCGGTGAGGTTCTCTGGGAGGGCCGCGACCTGCTCAAGATGAGCAAGAAGGAGTGGTTCGGCCTGCGCGGTACCGATATCGCCATGGTCTATCAGGACGCCCTGTCCTCGCTCAACCCCTCCATGCTCATTTCCGCTCAGATGAAGCAGCTCACCAAGCGCGGCGGCACCCGCAGCGCCGAGGAGCTCCTGGAGCTCGTGGGCCTCGACCCCAAGCGTACGCTCGAGAGCTATCCGCATGAGCTTTCCGGTGGTCAGCGTCAGCGCGTTCTGATCGCTATGGCCCTTACCCGCGACCCCAAGCTGGTCATCTGCGACGAGCCCACGACCGCTCTGGACGTTACCGTCCAGAAGCAGGTCATCAAGCTGCTTAACGACCTTCAGGCCAAGCTCGGCTTTGCCATGATCTTCGTTTCGCACGACCTGGCACTGGTCGCCGAGGTCGCTCATAACATCACGGTTATGTACGCCGGTCAGGTTATCGAGCAGGCGCCCACCAAGGAGCTGCTCACCAACCCGATCCACGAGTACACCCGCGGCCTTCTGGGTTCCGTCCTGTCCATCGAGAGCGGTTCGGGCCGCCTGCACCAGGTGCCCGGCGCCGTTCCGAGCCCGCGCGATTTCCCCAAGGGCGATCGCTTCGCACCCCGCTCGAGCCATCCGCGCATTGGCCTGGACACCCGTCCGGTCTTCAAGCGCGTGCCCGGCACCGAGCACTTCTATTCCGAGCTCCCCGATGAGGTGCTCAAGGCAAATGGTTTGACCCCTCACGCGGAGGTGATGTAGATGAGCGAGACCGCAGTCAACGGCGTCGAGCCGATCATCTTCCTTGATGACGTCCACGTCACCTTTAGGACCCGTACCGGCTCGATTCTGCACCCCAACCTGGTTCACGCCGTCCAGGGTGTAACGATTAAGCTCATGCCCGGACAGACCATCGGCATCGTCGGCGAGTCCGGTTGCGGAAAGTCCACCACCGCCAACGTCATGTGCGGCCTGCAGGCCCCCACGAGCGGCAAGGTCTACTTTAAGGGCAAGGACGTTACCAAACGTACCGCCGAGGACCGTCGCCACATGGGTCGCGTCATCTCGGTCGTGTTCCAGAACCCGGCCACGGCACTCAACCC
>CABUUB010000131.1 GCA_902494625.1 uncultured Collinsella sp. | reverse complement strand
GGTGGGGTCACCGCATCCCCGTGTTCTACTGCGAGGACTGCGGTTGGGAGGACGCCCTTACCGAGGACACCGACGTGTGCCCCAAGTGCGGCGGCCATCACGTGCATCAGGACGAGAACGTGCTGGACACCTGGTTCAGCTCGCAGCTTTGGACCTTCGCCACGCAGGGCTGGCCGCAAAAGCCGGAGCTGCTCGAGGGCCATCACCCCACGACGGCGCTCGTCACCGCGCGCGACATCATCGCGCTGTGGGTCGCCCGCATGGTCATGAGCTCGCTGTACTTCCTGGACGAGGTGCCGTTTAAGGATGTCGTCATCTACCCGACGATCCTTGCCAAGGACGGCAGCCGCATGTCCAAGTCCAAGGGCAACGGCGTTGACCCCATGGACCTCATCGGCATGTACGGTGCCGACGCCATGCGCTACAACCTGCTGACGCTCTGCACCAACAACCAGGACGTCAAGTTTGACGCGAACATCGACAAGAAGACTAAGAAGCTTATCGACAGCCCGCGTACCGAGCAGGCCAAGTCGTTTGTGACCAAGATCTGGAACGCCAGCCGCTTCCTGCTCATGAACATGGAAGGCTACACGCCCGGCGAGCCCGTCGTGGAGACGCCGGCCGACGCCTGGATGTTCAGCCGCCTGGCCAAGGCCGTCAAGATGGTCACCGAGGGCATCGAGAACTACACCTTTGGCGACATGGCCCGCGGCGTGCAGCAGTTCTTCTGGAACGAGGTCTGCGACTGGTACGTCGAGGTCACCAAGGCCCGCCTGAAGGGCGAGGGCCGTCTTCAGGCGCAGCGCAACCTGATCTTTGTGCTCGATACCTCCATTCGCCTGATGCACCCGCTTATGCCGTTTGTCACCGAGGAGATCTGGGACAACATGCCGGCGAGCGTGCTCGACCTGGACGCCGAGGGCAACGTGAATCGCGCCGAGGCGCTCATGATCGCCAAGTGGCCCGAGCCCGCCGACTACGCCAAGTATGTTGACGAGGACGCCGAGCGCGCGTTTGAACTGTGCCGTACCGTCGTGTCTGCCGCCCGCGCCACGCGTTCGCGTTATCGCTTGAGCCCCAAGGCCGAGCTAGACGTGGTCGTGCGCGCCGGTGCCGAGGACATCGAGAAGCTCGAGAGCCTGCGCTCCACGATTGAGCCGCTGGCGAACACCGTTTCGCTGGTCATGGGTACCGATGTTGAGAAGCCTGCCGCGAGCATTGCCGTGGTCGATAGCGGCGTTGAGGTCTTTGTGGTGCTCGAGGGCAAGGTCGACCTTTCGGCCGAGAAGGCGCGCCTGGAGAAGGAGATCGCCGCGGCCCAGAAGGAGCTCGCCGGCTGCGAGAAGACGCTGGCCAACGAGGGCTTTGTGGCCAAGGCCGCGCCTGCGGTGGTCCAGAAGAAGAGGGACCGTGCAGCTGAGCTCAAGGAGATCCTGGCGGCGCTGACTGCTCAGGTTGCTGACTTCTCGTAGGTCTAACTTGGGGGCGCGTCCCGATGCTTTGCTCTCCGCTGCGGACAGTCCTGCGCAAGACGGACAGCACATTAAGTGCTGTCCTTTGCGTGCGGAACTTGCGGCGAGCAAAGCATTGGGCCGCTCCTGGTGCGGTTACGTTGCTGTCTTTATCTGGCGCGTTAGGGTCACTTGGTTGTGGCCTTGATCTTGCTGCAAAGCGGTGTTTGGCTGATATTTTGAATGGGAGGGGCTCGTTGTTTGTTACGGGCCCCTTTTTATGTTGAGGGGACTTTGGGTTATGGCTAAGCGTTCTGGGTCTTATGTCGTTCCTTTCTCGTTTGAGTTGCTTTCGTTTGATGAGGCTGTGGGGCTTGCTGCTGATACAGGGCGGATTTCTGGGGATGCTGGTCCTTTGCTCGAGACGGTTGTCGATATGCTCGATGAGTTGGGACGTCCGGACGAGTATTTCGATTGCATTCAGGTTGCCGGTACCAATGGCAAGACTTCGACCACGCGTTTTTCGGCTGCCATTCTTCGTGGTGAGGGGCTCAAGACCGCGCTGTATACGTCGCCGCAGCTGGTGCGCTATCCCGAGCGCATGGAGGTTGACGGGCGCGTTGTGAGCGACGAGGCCTTTGCTCGTGGCGTTTCTGCCGCCGTCGAGGCGGGACATCGCGTGAATGCGCGCCGTGTGGCGGCGGGGGAGCGCGCCTATTCCATCACGCCGTTTGACCTGCTGACGGCTGCCGCACTGGTAGTGTTTGCCGAGGCCGCGGTGGATGTTGCCGTGCTCGAGGTTGGCATGGGCGGGCGTTGGGACGCCACGAGTGCAACCGATCCCGTCGCCGTTGCCATTACGGGTATTGGGCTCGATCACACACGTATTTTGGGCGATACGCTCGAGGCTATTGCGGGGGAGAAGGCTGCGGTCATTAAGCCCGGACGCCTGGTTGTGCTGGGCGAGGGCACGCACGAGGCGAGCGTTCAGCGCGTGATGGATGCCCGTTGTCGCGAGTGCGGCGTCGTGCCGCTCGTGGTGGGTCATGCCACGACTAAGGTGCCGGCGCATGTGGGCGATACGGTTGAGTTTAGCTGCACCACGCCGCGAGCCATCTATACGTCGAGTATGGTTAAGCCGGCGTATCAGCCGCAGAATGCCGCGTGCGCGATTATGCTATGCGAGGGGTATCTGGGTCGCGAGCTCGATCATGACAAGCTCGATGCGTCGCTTATGGGCTGCCCCACGCC
>CABUUB010000130.1 GCA_902494625.1 uncultured Collinsella sp. | reverse complement strand
GCACCCCCTATTGGCGGAAATCAGGAACTATTTCACCGCAATTGAGGAGGGGCGGGGTGGATGGCGGGGTAGCTAAAAGAGCCCCGTCCCAAATGAGCTGCTTAGGCAGGGTCGATGTCCATGCTGGCGATGAGGTCGGTACCGGTGTCTAGGAGGTTGGGGAGGACTACATCGCTTATGCGGATGGGGGCGTCGACGACCAGTCCGCGGATGAGGTCCATGGTTTGGGCGTGAAGTGCCAGCGGGATGGCTTCGGCCGTGCGCACTGGCAGCAGCGCCTCGTCACCGCCGGATACGGCCACGGTTGTGGTGAGCACGCGCATGGGGCAGGTGAGCTCCTGATGCGCGAATGTATCGCCGCGCGGGCAGCTGTTGCCGGTCACGGAGCGCACCTCTACCACGGCGCCGTCTGCGCTACGCTCGACCTCTACGGTCAGGAGGCACTCGGATGGGCAGGTGGTGCAGTTGAACTGCAATGTCTCGGTCACATTCGTGCTCATGACTCTACGCCTCCTCAACGGGGTCGACGGACAGGACAATCTCGCTAACACCCAGGTCGAGTGCGCGCTGAATCACCTTTGCCGGTAGCGGGAAGCTTTCCATGACGCTCGGTTTAAACGGGCGGACCTTGCCCGCAAACAGTTCCTCGTCGCCTGCCAGAATGCGCACGCGGGCGGCGTCGACCGGCCGGCGTACGCGGAAGTTGAGTTTGGTGAGTGCCACAGCCGTAATGCGTCCCGGCAGTGCGTAGCCCGCAATGCCGGCGGGGGAGACCGTAAGCTGACAGCCCGGGCCCGTAGCGCCCACCCCAGCGCCGCCGTCCAGCGCCCACGCCGCCGCAGCCGCACCGGCACGCTCGGACTCGGTCGTCACATTGTCTGCCAGGTCGTGCACGTGCAGCACGTTGCCGCAGGCAAAGATGCCCGACACGCCCGTCTGCAGACTCTGGTCCACCACGGCGCCGCGCGTGCGTGGGTCCAGCTCCACGCCCGCGGCAACCGAAAGCTCGTTCTCGGGAATCAGGCCCACTGAAAGCAGTAGCGTGTCGCACGGAACAACGCGCTCGGTCCCCGGAATGGGTGCCAGGTGCTCGTCGACTTGACTCACCTCGACGGCTTCCACGCGATCGTGACCGATTACGCGCGTGACGGTGGTGGACAGGTGCAGCGGAATGCCAAAGTCGTCCAGGCAGTTTTTCACATTGCGGCGCAGGCCGTTGGCGTACGGCATGAGTTCGTACACGCCCTCGACCGAAATCCCCTCGAGCGTGCAGCGGCGCGCCATGATCAGCCCGATGTCACCCGAGCCCAAAATGACGGCGCGCGAGCCGGGTTTGAGGTTCTCGATGTTGATGTATCGCTGCGCCAGGCCGGCCGTAAACACGCCGGCGGGTCGGCTGCCGGGAATCTTGATCTCGCTGCGGGTGCGCTCGCGGCAACCCATGGCAAGGACGACCGCACGCCCGGTGAGCTGCAGCATACCGGAGGGATTCATGAGCGTGACGGTGTGGAGTGTGGCGTCTTCCGTGGACTCGCCCGAATCAATCCCAAGCACCATGCTGTCCAAGAACAGCGCAATGTCGGTCGCTCGCACCTGATCGATAAAGCGCTGCGCGTACTCGGGGCCGGTGAGCTCCTGCTTAAAGTGTGACAGCCCAAAGCCGGGGTGAATGCACTGGCGCAGGATGCCGCCCAAGTGTTGCTCACGCTCCACGATGGCTACGCGCGCGCCGGCCTTATGCGCGGCAAGTGCGGCCGCCATGCCGGCAGGTCCGCCGCCGATAACGACCACGTCGAAAGCCTGCGTGGGTACTGCCTCAACGGCGCCGCTATCAATCGCGCTCGATTTGAATTCCGCCATCCTAGCGCACCCCCTTTAAAGGTCCCTCGACCAGCCAAGATCCGGCATCTTCCAACAGCACCTCGCTGGGGTCGCAGCCTAGCTCGCGCGCCAGGATCGCCACCACGCGGCTCTGGCAAAAGCCGCTCTGGCAGCGGCCCATGCCCGCGCGGCAGCGGCGTTTGACGCCCTCGACCGAAACCGCACCCGGGCGGCGTCGAATTGCGGCAACAATCTCGGCCTCGGGCACCGTTTCGCAGCGGCAGACGATCTGCCCCCATGCAGGGTCGGACTCAATGAGGTCCCCCTTGCGCGCTAGCGGCGCACGGTCAAAGTCGTCCGGCGCGCGGCGAATCGGATCCCAGTCGGCCCGCTCGTGCAGGGCAACACCGGCATCGCGCAAGATCTGCTCCATGCGCTCGGCAATGGCCGGCGCGCTCGCCACGCCCGGCGACTGAATGCCCGCCGCCTGAAACAGCCCCGGCACCACGGCCGACTCCCCAATAAAGAAGTCGTTGGTTCCCTTAATGACCGGACGCCCACCGGCAAACGCGCGCACCACGCGGTGCGTGTCCAGATCAGGCACCAACTTGCGCGCGCCGCTCAGCAGCGCGTTGATATCGCTCGCATAGGTCTGCGTGTCGCCCGGCTCGCGCGCGGCGGCCGTTGCGGTAATCACGGTGTTGCCATGTACGGTGCCCGTGACGATAACGCCCTTGGAAACCGGCGTGGGCACCGGGTAGAGCGGCATGAGCGCGCGCGACTCCTTGTCCAGCACCACAATGTTTCCCTGGCGCCAGACCATCTGGAACTCCTCGGCGCCCGCCATATGCGAGATGTCCGCGGCGCCGTTGCCCGCGGCGTTAATCAGGTAACGGCAGCGCGCGTCGCCGGCGGGCGTCGCCAGCGTAAAGCGCGCAG
>CABUUB010000129.1 GCA_902494625.1 uncultured Collinsella sp. | reverse complement strand
GTAACAGAGGGACGACCAGAGGTGTGGTTCTTGCCCTCGCCACCGCCGTGCGGGTGGTCGACAGGGTTCATGACGGTACCGCGGACGGTCGGGCGCACGTTCATATGACGCTTACGGCCGGCCTTGCCGATGACGATGTTGGAGTGATCGGCGTTGCCGACCTCACCGACGGTGGCGCGGCAGGTAACAAGGATGCGGCGCATCTCGGAGGAAGGCATACGGACGATAGCGTACTTGCCCTCCTTACCCATCAGCTGGCAGGAGTTACCGGCGGAACGGGCGATAGCAGCGCCCTTGCCCGGCTGGAACTCGACGGCGTGGATGAGCGTACCGACGGGGATGTCGGCGAGGGGCAGAGCGTTGCCCGGCTTGATGTCGGCGTCAGAACCGGACATGATGGTCTGACCGACCTCGAGGCCCTTGGGGGCCAGGATGTAGCGCTTCTCACCGTCAGCGTAGTGCAGCAGAGCGATGCGAGCGGAACGGTTCGGATCGTACTCGATCGTGGCAACCTTGGCGGGCACGCCGTCCTTGTTGCGCTTGAAGTCGATCACGCGGTAACGACGCTTCACGCCGCCGCCCTGGTGGCGGGTGGTGATGCGGCCGTTGTTGTTACGACCGGCCTTCTTGGGCAGGGGCTCGAGAAGAGACTTCTCGGGCTTGGTGCAGGTGATCTCGGAGAAGTCGGAGATCGTCTGCCAACGCCTACCAGCGGAGGTCGGCTTAAGGTGCTTTACAGCCATTACAATCCCTTTCAATAGGAATCCGTTAGCCATCGCAGACAGGGATTCGAGGTTCTGCCTCGGGTGCGATGACACCGGACGTATACACGGTTCCGGGCGTGTCCATTTTATACGCCCAAAACCTTGAGCTCCCGCCTCCCCTATTTGGGAGGCATGAGCTCACTCAACAGCAGCGAGTCTTAGGCCTGGTTGCCAAAGACCTCGATGGTGTCGCCCTCGGCCAGCGTGACGATGGCCTTCTTCCAAGAACGGGTCTTGCCGGCGACATAGCGCACGCGCTTGGTCTTGGGCTTGACCGTCAGGGTGTTCACGCGAACGACCTTGACGCCGAAGATCTCCTCGACAGCGTCCTTGATCTGATACTTGTTAGCATCCTTGGCGACCTCGAACGTGTACTTGTTCAGCTCCATGCCGGAGAAGGAACGCTCGGACACGATCGGACGGATGATGATCTCGTGGGCGGTCATTTATGCAAGCACCTCCCCGAAGTGAGCGGCGATGTCGGCGGGCATCAGCACAGCGTTGTTGTTGACGAGATCGTAGGTGTTGGCCTCGTCAGCGGTGATGATGAACGTCTTGGGAATGTTGCGGAACGACAGGTAGGCGTTGACGTCCTCATCGCGAACGATGATGGTCAGACGCTTGCCCTCAAGGCCGAGAGCCTTGAGCATGGCGACGGCAGCCTTGGTGGAAGGCTTCTCGAAGCCGTAGTCGTCGACGAGCACGAGCTCGCCATCGGCCAGCTTGGCGGACAGCGCGGAGCGCATAGCCAGCTTGACCTCCTTGTTGTTCATACGCTTAGCGTAAGAACGGGGCTTGGGGGCGAAGACGACGCCACCGTGACGCCACTGGGCAGCACGGATGGAACCCTGGCGGGCACGGCCGGTGCCCTTCTGACGCCAAGGCTTCTTGCCGCCACCGGAAACCTCAGAGCGACCCTTAGCAGACTGGGTGCCCTGACGCCAAGAGGCCATCTGGCACTTGACGATGTGGTGCATAACGTGGATGTTCGGCTCGATGCCGTACACCTCAGCGGCGAGCTCGGCCTCGGCGACCTTCTTGCCCTCGCTGTTCTTTACTTCAAACTTTGCCATTTAAGTGTTCTCCTTGGTATGACGCTGGGCTAAATGGGCTGGGCCCTTAGGCCATACGGATGGCGACGAGACCATTCTTGGCACCCGGGACAGCGCCCTTGACCAAGATGAGGTTCTGCTCGGCATCGATGCGGACAACGGAAAGGTTCTTGACGGTAACGCGCTCGTTACCCATGTGACCGGCCATCTTGACGCCCTTGAGGACGCGCGCAGGATAGGCGCACTGACCGATAGAACCGGGGTGACGCTGGAAGTGAGAACCATGCGTCATAGGACCGCGGCGCTGACCCCAGCGCTTGATGCGACCCTGGAAGCCCTTACCCTTGGAGGTACCGATGACGTCGACCTTCTCGACATCAGCGAAATCAGCGACGGTGACGACCTCGCCGACCTTGTGCTCCTCGCCGTTCTCGACGCGGACCTCACGAAGGAAACGGACAGGCTCGACGCCAGCCTTGGCGAAGTGACCAGCCATGGGCTTGTTCACGTTCTTGGCCTTGATGTCGCCGAAACCGATCTGGACGGCGTCATAGCCGTCGGTTGCCTGAGTTTTAACCTGCGAGACAGCGCAGGGGCCAGCCTGGATGACCGTGACGGGAACGACGTTATCGTTCTCGTCCCAAACCTGGGTCATGCCAATCTTGCGGCCGAGAATCATGCTGATCAAGATATGATCCCAACTCTCGCGTGGTCTTGGGACAATGCGTACACCACCGAGCGTACGCCCCTAGAGGACCACTACTTACACGACGTGCTCCCCAGCCTTGTATTTCGCCCGGACTACCTGACAACCCTATTAAGCAGGCATTTTGTCCAGCCAGAATACTCCCCTGGTTACACACAGCTGTTTAGTATACACGGCTGCGGGCGTATCCATCGAGATTCATATTTCACTCACATTGTTTACGCAGGTAAAGTGCGTGGCACGTTCCCAGTGTGCGGCGGAGGGGGCGGGCCCGAGACAT
>CABUUB010000128.1 GCA_902494625.1 uncultured Collinsella sp. | reverse complement strand
GCTCGACCGTGGCGGCCGCCATTATTAACGCGCTGCTCTACCAGATCACGCGTACGGGTGGCGCGAAGTGACGGCCCCTGCATCCGCGCCGGCGCTGCGTATCTTCGCCGGCACCACCGAGGGCCGCCTTCTGTGCGAATGGGCGAGCGAGGCGGGCATCCCCGCCCGTGCCTACGCGGCAACCGAGTACGGAGGCGAGCTTTTGGGTGAGCTTCCGGGCATCGAGGTGCATGCGAGCAGGCTCGACGAGGCCGACATGGAGCGCGAGCTTTCCGGCGCGCGCATCGTCGTCGACGCCACGCACCCCTTCGCTACGCTCGTAAGCGGCAACATCCGGGCCGCTTCGCTCGCCGTGGGTGCACGATGCCTGCGCCTTGCGCGCCCGGTCGAGGCGCTGCCCAAAGGCGTCGTGCCGGTCGCGTCGATCGCCTGCGCGGCGCGCTTTCTCTCCGAGAACCCGGGTCGCGCGCTTCTCACGACGGGGAGCAAGGAGCTTGCTCCCTACACGCGCGTCGCCGATTTCGCGGAGCGCTTCTTCGTGCGTGTGCTCCCGCTGCCCGGTGCTATAACGAAGTGCATCGACGCGGGGTTTTCGCCGTCGCACGTCATCGGCATGCAGGGGCCCTTCACCCGCGAGCTCAACGAGGCGATGCTTCGGCAGGTGGGCGCCCAGTGGCTTGTGACCAAGGACTCGGGAACCGTAGGCGGCACGGCCGAGAAGCTCGCCGCCGCGCGCGACGTGGGAGCGCGCTGCATCGTGGTCACCCGTCCCGCCGAGGGAAGCGGGGCCCTTTCGCTTCGGGAAGTGGAAGACGCGCTCTTACGGGAGTTCGCGCGCTAGGCGCTCACCGCGCCTAGGGCCCTTCAATAAGTTGCGGTGAAATAGTGTCTGTTTTTGCTGCTAGATAGCATATTCAGTCCCTAATTCACCGCAACTTTTTGGTGGTGACTTACTGGTAGCGTAGGCACTCCACCGGGTTGAGCTTTGCTGCGCGGCGAGCGGGATAGAAGCCAAAGATTACGCCGATGCCGACGGAGACGGCGAAGGCCAGCAGCACCGTGGCGATTGAAAAGCTCGGTGTGATTTGCCCGCTGGCTCCGAGCTCGCCAAGAATCCCGGATCCGGAGGCAAACATCGCGAGGCCCCAGGCCAGCAGATAGCCAATCAGGACACCCAGTAGGCCACCGGTGACGCACAGTGCCGAGGACTCGGCCAAAAACTGCGCGGTGATATCGCGACGACTGGCGCCCAGGGCACGGCGAATACCGATCTCGCGGATGCGCTCAGTCACGTTGGTGAGCATCATATTCATAATGCCGATACCACCGACAAGTAGCGAGATACTGGCGACAGCACCCATGATGAGCGAGAACGCGCCCATAAAGGAGTTGAGTGCATCGATGGCGCTTTTCATGGATGTCGCCGATACACTGTCGTACTCATCATCCTCCGCGATGCCCTTCATCGCGCGCACCTTGGACTCGATGGTCTTACAGAGCTCATCCATGTCCGTGCCCTCGGCGGCAAGTGCCGTCACGCTGGGGAATGAAGGGTTCTCGTCGCCAAACAGCCCGGAGATGGTTTCGCGTGGCATATACAGCGTGAGCGAGCCCATGGAGTCGCTGCCGCCATCAATCACGCCTACAATCTGCACCTCGCCGTTGGACACCTTGATGGTTTTCCCCAGCGCATCCTGTTCGTTGCCGCAAAGCTGATCGGCGCCGCCGCGGCTGATGAGCGCCACGCGCGAGCCTGATTGGGACTCGGCCTGGGAATAGGTTCGCCCCGCAACGAGCTTGCTGGCCCCCACGGCGTCGAGCATGTCGCTATCGACACCCTGTGCCATGACGGTATAGCTTTTATCGCCGGTCTTGTACTCGGTATACGCGCTGTCGACAATGCCGATCTGCTCTATCTGCGGCACCAGTTTTTGAAGCTTCTCGATGTCCGACTCGGTGAGTTCTTGCGACGAATAGATTTGCACCATGCGTGCCGCATTGAGGCCCAGGCTGTTGACCAAACTGTTTTGGATGCCGCCGATGAGCGAAGTCATGGCGATAACCGAGGCGATGCCAATGACGATGCCCAGGATGGTGAGCAGGCTGCGGCCCTTGTTGGCCTCGAGCGAGTGAAGGGCTTCCTGGATGAGATCGCGGGCGCTCATGCCACCACTCCTTTCGGCGGGTTGGCGGAGGCGGAAATCATGGGCAGGATATCTACGGCGCTGCGTAGGGTCTTCGGTGCATGTGGAATATACGCGCCGTCATGGATGCGGCCGTCGCGGATGGTCACGGCGCGGTCGGCTTCGGCGGCGATGCCGGGGTCGTGTGTGATGAGCACGATGGTCTTGCCGCGCTCCTGAAGCTTGTGGAATGTTTCCATGACGAGCACTCCGGTTGCGGAGTCCAGGTTTCCCGTCGGCTCGTCGGCCAGAATGATGGGCGGGTCATTGACGAGGGCTCGCGCGATTGCGACGCGCTGCATCTGTCCGCCCGAGAGCTCTGATATGCGGTGGTCCCAGTGGTCGACCGGCAGCGTGACGGCCTGCAGCGCGTGCACGGCGCGCATTTCGCGCTGGCTACGGGGCACATTGGTGTAGGCCAGCGGCAGCATGACGTTTTCGATAACCGACAGGCGCGGCAGCAGGTTGAAGCTCTGAAAGACAAAGCCAATGCTCAGGGCGCGAACTTCGGTGAGCTCGTCATCGTCAAGCTCGGCCACGTTGAGCCCTTGCAGGTAGTAGTCGCCCGCCGTCGGCTTATCTAGGCAGCCTAGGATGTTCATGAGCGTTGATTTGCCCGAGCCCGAGGGGCCAGTGATAGCGACGAATTCGCCGGGATTTACCGCCAGGCTCACGTTGTGCAGGATGTG
>CABUUB010000127.1 GCA_902494625.1 uncultured Collinsella sp. | reverse complement strand
GTGTTCCCCGCATCTGGCGCCGATCTTTGGCACCTTGTAACTTTCGATCCGTTAGGACTTTGATATGTCTAATGCACTCGGTCGCAACCTTGCAAAGCTGGTCGCCGCTGTTGACGCCGCCGCCTCTGAGTGCGGTCATGGCGCGTATGGCCAGCGCTTTCATATTATGCCGCCCACGGGCTGGCTCAACGACCCCAACGGTCTTTGCCAGGCGGGCGGCGTGTTCCACGCTTATTTTCAATATGCTCCGTTTGATGTTGAGGGCGGCGTTAAGGCCTGGGGTCATGCCACGAGCCGCGACCTTATGAACTGGGAGTATGTTGGCGCGCCGCTGCTGCCCGATGAGCCGTTCGACTGCCATGGCGTGTATTCGGGCTCCGCGCTTGCCGAGGACGGTCGCATTCGCGTGCTCTATACCGGCAACGTTAAGCTCCCCGATGCGGACGGCGTCTTTGACTATGTCAACTCCGGCCGTCGCGCCGATACCGTGTATGTCGAGAGCGCCGATGGACAGACGTTTAGCCAAAAGCGCGTGGTGCTGGCTTCCGAGGATTATCCCGAGGATTTGACCTGCCACGTGCGCGACCCCAAGGTGTGGCGTGACGCGGACGGGCGTTATCACATGGTGCTGGGTGCGCGTCGTCGAGTTGACGGGCCGCACGTCGAGAGCCGTTTTTGCGCCATGCATGGCGAGGGTGCCGGACGCGATGTGGGCGAGATCCTGGTGTATGGCTCGGCCGATATGCTGAGCTGGGAGCTCGAGAGCCGCGTGTCTACGCCCGAGCGTTTTGGCTTTATGTGGGAGTGCCCGGGGTATCTGGAGATTGAGACGGATGGCGGTGTACCGGCGAAATGGCTGTCCTTCTCGCCCCAGGGGCTCGAGGGCGGTCGTTGGGACCGCGGTAATGTGTATGCCGCTGGCTACTTGCCTGTAACGGGTGACATCACCGGTGGTGACGGTGCCTATGAGCTGGGCGAGTTCCGCCTGTGGGACGCCGGTTTTGACTTCTATGCTCCGCAGGAGTTTACGTCCGAGGACGGTCGCCACATTTTGATCGGCTGGATGGGCATGCCCGATGAGCCGACCTATGGCAACGCGCCCACCGTGGTGTGCGGCTGGCAGCACTGCATGACGGTGCCGCGCGAGCTTACAGCCGGTGCCGGCGGCGTGGTGCTGCAGCAGCCGGCGCGCGAGATTGAGCACCATTATGCCTCGGTGCGTGTGGGGGAGGGCTCGTTTGAGGTTGCCGACGATACCTGCTTTGACGTTGTTGTCGACGGTGTCGACGGCGCGTTTACCGCGATCGTTGATGGCGAGCTGAAGCTGGCGTTTATGCCCGCCGAGGGCGATCTGCCTTCGCGCTTTGAGATGCGATTTACCGATGAGGGTCGTGCTTCTGCCGGCTGCGGTCGTACTGTGCGCTGGGAGCCCGTCGACGAGGTGCGCAACGTGCGCATTGTCGGCGATGTCTCGTCGGTCGAGGTGTTTGTGAACGATGGCGCGCTCGTGTTTTCGACGCGCATCTATCCCGAGGCCTATGGCGTGACCGTTGACGCCCCGGGTGCGAGCGTGACCTATCACACGCTCAACATCTAGGCGATTCGTCGCATATCGGCGCTATACTGCAGCCGTTGCCCACGATGCGGGGAACACCCGCATCGTGGGTTTTTGTTTGTGAAGGGACGGTGCCTTGTGGATGTACAGCAGCTAGAAGAGGCCTGGGCTGTAAGGGCCGGCGCGCGTGAGGCGCGTCTTGTTGCGGCCTCGCATGTGCCGGCGGCGCTGTCTCTGTTGGGGATTGTGCGCCCCGGTGACCGCCTGGTTGCGTTTGCCGATGACTTTGCCGATGCGTTTGCTCGTGGCTTTGATGGCTGCGATGTTGTGCTGGTTGGGGAGCCGTCGGCTGCAGTGTTTTCTGCTGCGTCCGAGGGCTTTGATGCTTCGTTTGATGCTGAGGGGCCGCACCTGTGGTGGTTTGTGAACACGATCGGTGGCTTTGGCCTGCGCGTGCCCGATCTGCGCGCTCTGGGTCGTGCGGCTCGCGAGGCCCGTGCGCTGCTCGTGGTGGATAACACCGTGGCAAGCGTCTTTGGCTGCGATCCACTGCGTTTGGGTGCCGTCCTGTCGCTTGAGGCACTCGACCGTGCGTGCGCCGGTAAGGCTCCGCGTAAGCTCGTTGCCGCTTCGGTGGCGCGCTCGCAGCTCAAACGCCATCGTGTGGATGCCGCTGCCGAGTGCGCGCATGCGCTGCTCGAGGGGTGCGGATTGGCCGCACTCGACTTGTCCTCCGATGAGGCTGAGGTTCTAGAGCACGGGCTCGACACGCTCGACATCCGCATGCAGGCACACTTCGACCGCGCGCGTGCACTGGCCGAGTATTTGGCCGCGAACGAGATGGTGCACGGCGTGCGCTATCCCGGGCTGACCTCGCATCCCGATCACGCCATCGCGACCGGCATCCTGGAGCACGGTTTTGGCCCGGCAGTTGAATTTGACCTTATCGAATGCAGCGCGGGCGAATTCTTCAGCATACTGCCAGACGAATTCCGCACATCGCCCGCCGGCGGCGCAACAACGCGCCTTTCGGCCCCACGCGGCAAGCAGGGGAGCACCATCCGTCTCTTCGCCGGCACCGACGACCCCTTGATCGTGGCCGCCACCCTAGACAACGCCCTCCGCAACTAGCTAAATCATCCTCGACTCCATAAGTTGCGGTGAAATAGGGATTGATTTACGGCTTTAACCGCATAAACAGTCCCTATTTCACCGCAACTTATGAGAAGGGGTTGTGCAGCTAAAAAAGCCCCGTCCCAAATTAGCTACTCTTTGATGCTGGCGATGAGAGCGTCGGCTTTGGCAGCTATGACCTGGTTTATGTCGGTCTGCAGCTCCTCGTAGACCGCTATGGCTCGCTCGCCGGCGGGGGTGAGGGTGG
>CABUUB010000126.1 GCA_902494625.1 uncultured Collinsella sp. | reverse complement strand
GGCACCAGAGCGAACAAATTGGCATGAAAAGAGGACGGCATAGACCTTCTGGTCATGCCGTCCTCTTTGAATGACAAGTTGTCGCTCTGGTGCCCGCGCAGCGTCGAGCATTTGCGGCGTTTGGTAAAACGCCGCAACGAACTAGCTCAGCATTGCATCCATCATCTCGGAGTTGACGGAGTCGTCGGCAGACCACTCGCCGTCGTCGTTGCAGGTGTACTTGAAGATAACCGTGGTCTTCCTGGGCTCGGTGGCCTTGGTCACATCGACCATAACCTGACCGGCCATCTTGTACAGCTCGTCATCGGAAGGAACCGTATCAAGCGCGGCGACCTTCTCCTGATACTGGGTGGAGAAGTCCTCGACGATCTTGTTCATAGACTTGCAGGTGATGGAGACCTCGGCGGTCGCGACACCCTTGTCCTCGTCGACCGTCACGTCGCCGATCTTGTAGTCAAAGCCCTCGAGATAGGTCTTGGCATACTCCTTGGGATCGATACCCAGCTGCTCGAACTCGTCGCCCGAAGCCTCCTCCAGACCAGAGAGGAAGTCGTCGCCACCGTTCTTGACCTCGTCAAACTGCGTCGTAAGATCCTCGGTAATGAGCTCCTCAACCGAAGGACCTCCACAGCCGGAAAGCACGACCACGCATGCGACCAAGACGGCCATGAGGGGCGCAAGCAGCAGCTTCTTTTTCATGTTGTTCCTCCCAATGAGCGGCACCGCGCTTCCCGGACGCGGCACACGTTGTAATAAGTAAGCCCATACTATCCACTTATGAACACCCTCGGCAACGCGAAGGCGCGGTCGGTTCGTTTTAGCGTCCGAACGGTTTGCAAGCCCGCCCAACGTGCAATAAAACGCTTTCCCGCGGTGCAATAAAAAAGGTGGCCGGAAAACCCGACCACCCTCGCACAGCCTTTGGATGCCGCAGTTTACTTGCGGACGACCTTAACGATGGCGTCACCGGCGGCGACGGCAGACTCGGCCTCGACGGCGAGCTCGACGTCAGCAAACTCGGCGGTGTTGGACACGGCCACCACGACGCAGTCCTTGTAACCGGCAGCGGCGATCTTGGCGCGGTCGATCTTGAGTATGGGCTGACCAGCCTTCACAACGTCGTCGGCCTTGACGAAGCCCTCGAAGCCATCACCGTTCATGTTGACGGTGTCGACGCCAACGTGCACCAGAACCTCGATGCCGCTATCGGACTGCAGACCCACGGCGTGACCCATGGTGACAGTCACCTTACCGTCGCAGGGAGCGTAGACCAGATCATCCTCGGGCCACACGGCACAGCCCTTGCCCAGAACCTCGCCACCAAAGACGGGATCGGGCACGTCGGCCATCTTGATGACCTTGCCCTTGACGGGCGAGCACAGCACGTCGGCGCCAGCAGAAGCAGAGATGGAGGCCGGAGCAGCGGCAGCCGCGGGCTCAGCTTTCTTCTTGAACATGTCAAACAGACCCATACGTTTTCTCCTCTTGATTAAGCGCAACGTTTTGCGCATGCCTATGGTGATTATAGTGCCAAATGGTTCAAATGCTAAGGTGGGAACTCGAATCGCGAGCCCTTCCCGGTAGTGCTCGTGGGACGAGCATCTCCTTTGCATCGCGGGTCGATAAGCCGAGTATCGCCTGCGCACGGGACGGGCAGAAGCGGGCACACCAAACCCGACACTTCTTTTCGCTCTCGAGTCCTGCCGCCGCCCCGTCCCTGGCACTTCCTGATACCGACCGAAACGTGCCAAAATAAACCCATCCCTTTTTGGTAGGTTTGGCGAGTGTGGGAGTTCGCATGGATATCAAGCGCAAGATTACCGAGGCACAGGGCCTCACCCCCACCGAGCAGCAGCTCGGCATTGCAGCCCTTGCTATCAGCGAGGACATCCGCGGGCTTTCTATTAAGGAATTTGCCACGCGCGCCAACGTTTCGGTCGCGAGCGTGCACCGTTTTTGCAAAAAGCTCGGCCTCGAGGGCTTCAAAGATCTCAAGGTCGAGCTTATTCGCTTAGCAACCGAGGCAGGCAACCGACGCGACGTGGACATCAACTTTCCCTTCGATGCCACTTCCACGCCTGCGCAGGTTATGGAGCGCATGGAGGGGCTCTACCAGACCACGCTGGCCGAAACGCAGGAGCTGCTCGACCCCACGCAGCTTGACCACGCCGCCAAGCTCATCGCGAACGCCCGACAGGTCGACATCTACACGGGCTCGCACAACCTCTATCCGGCTAGCATGTTCCGCGATCGCCTGCTCTCCGCCGGCAAGAGCGCCACATGCTACGACAACATCGAGGCACAGGTGCGCACGGCGCTTACCTCGGATTCAGACCGCGCGGCGATCGTTATCTCCTACAGCGGCCTTGCGCCCAACCTCAAGAAAATCTTGCCGATTCTCAGCAGCCGGCATGTCCCGGTCATCATCATCGGCACGCCCTACTGCGCGCGCATTCACCCCGGCTTTGCCGCCTACCTTGCGGTGAGCGATCACGAGAGCATGACGCACCGCATCACGCAGTTCGCAAGCCACATCGCCGTGCAATACGTGCTCGATTCGCTCTACAGTAGCTACTTCGCCAAAGATTACGCCCGCTGCTCCGAGTTCCTAGAGCGCTCGTTCCCCTACACCCGTCTGCCCGGGCTCAAGTAGCGACGAGCGTGAATTTTCGGACGCTTATCTAACGAGCGTGGATAATCCCCCACTTTAAGCCCACACGGGGGCCAAAAACGGGAGATTATCCACGCTCATTTCTAACTAGTCATTGGGGACGTTCTTAAACGACCAGTCAAACAAGAACGCCCCCAATGATTACCACGGCAACACCGATGTTTTGGCAACGACAGCGAGCGGGCCGCATTTGAGACAAGGTGACGTGAAACGAAAGGGCGCTGACCTTCTGGTCGCGCCCTTGAAGTTGAACGTCAGATTGTCCAAATGCGGCCCGCGC
>CABUUB010000125.1 GCA_902494625.1 uncultured Collinsella sp. | reverse complement strand
CCGCGGACACCCCGCGCTCCGGTCGTTTTTTGTGCACGGCGTCGTGTCGTCTCTTGGACAGGCGTGCCCGTGCCGTTGAGCAAATAATGTTCAACCTGTGGTTCCGCTTTTCGGCCACGCCTGCGTGCTTGTCGTGCAGGGTAGGCTAGATGCAAGCGTAATACGTTAGAGCGCGGCGCCGCCACTTGGGCGGGCCGTGCTTTTTTAAGACGGGAATCTTCCCGTGAAAGGAGCCGCCCATGGCAGCACCCGAGCAGCTGTTTAACGTTCGTGAGCGCAAGCGTTTTGAGCGTCACGACATTTGGGAGCGCATCACCGAGAACGGCACGATTTCCGCCGCCGTCATGGTCTTCGCCGCCATCGCCGCCGTCATTTGCGCTAATACCGATGCCTACGAGGCCATCCATCACTTTTTGGAGACCCCGCTGTATGTGGGTCTGGGGCATTTGACGGCTGGCCTCACCGTCGAGCTTTTCGTCAACGACTTCCTCATGGCAATCTTCTTTTTGCTAGTGGGCATCGAGCTTAAGTACGAGATGACAGTTGGCGAGCTCAAAAACCCGCGCCAGGCTATGCTTCCCATGTTGGCGGCCGTGGGCGGCGTCGTCGTTCCCGCCTGCATTTATCTGATCTTTAACCATGCCGGCGCGCACAACGGCTGGGCCATTCCCATGGCAACCGATATTGCCTTTGCGCTGGGCGTGCTGTCGCTTTTGGGTAATCGCGTGCCCAACGGCGTGCGCGTGTTCTTCTCGACGCTCGCCATCGCCGACGACCTCATCTCCATCGCCGCCATCGCCATCTTCTACGGTCAGAGCCCCAATCCGTTTTGGTTGGGCGCCGCCGCGCTTGTGACCTGCGCGCTCGTGTGGCTCAACAAGACGCAGCATTACCGCCTTGCCCCGTATTCGGTACTGGGTCTGCTGTTGTGGTTCTGCATGTTCAAGAGCGGCGTACATGCCACGCTTGCTGGCGTCATCTTGGCCTTTACCATCCCGGCCAAGTGCGGCGTCAAGCTCGATAGCCTCACCGATTGGTTGGGCGAGTGCCTGCCGCTGCTCGATGACCGCTACGACGACGAGGCACACATCCTGGGCCAGCATGACTTTACCGTCTCGACCACCAAGGTCGAGCGCGTCATGCACCGCGTGACCCCGCCGCTCATCCGCATGGAGCGTCTGATCTCCACGCCGGTCAACTTTGTGATTCTGCCGATCTTTGCGTTCGTGAACGCACAGGTTCGCCTAGTGGGCGTGGACATGAGCACGCTGCTCACCGACCCGGTGACGCTCGGCGTGTACTTCGGCATGCTGCTGGGCAAGCCGATCGGCATCTTTGGCATGACGTTCGCCTTGGTCAAGCTCAAAGTCTGCGAGCTGCCGCACAATGTCAACTGGCACATGATTGCCGGTGTGGGCATTCTGGGCGGCATCGGCTTTACCATGTCGATTCTCATCAGCGGCCTTGCCTTCCCGACGGCTGAGTTTGAGGTTCTGGCCGCCAAGGCCGCTATTCTCGCTGGCTCTGTCACCGCGGCCGTACTTGGCATGACCTACATGAGTGTGATCTGCAAGCACCCCGCGCCCAAGGACGAGTAAAAGTTCGAAAACAGACACCAGAACCGGTTTTGATGCGCTCGAAACTCGGATTCGGGTGCTACTGGTCCCCTGCCAGATACCCCCGTGGTCAAAAAACGCCGTTTGTGAGTACTGTCACAAACGGCGTTTCATTTTAGGTGTGGAAAATAATGAACAAAGTTATAAGAACTGTACGTTAATGAGTGACCATCGACTTCCAATTCGGCGCAGGCTGACGGTGACTAGGGAGTTTCAAGTCCAGTTTTGCCGATTTCGACCAAAAATCGCTGCTACTAAAAAGGTAACAGTACTCATATTTGCCCTTTTTTGGCCACAAGCCCTAAAACAAGCCTCGCCAGGGTCGGGAAACGGGCCAAATCGTCGGCCTTGAGGCTTATTCCACGGTGCCGTAGATGGCGCCCCAGCCGTGGGCGGCCAAGGCGGAGTTGAGCTGGTCGCAAAGTGACTGGCGGTCGTAATAGCCGGGCGGTAGCAGGTTGACGATTTCCATGAGATCGGGTGCCAGGTCCAAGATTTCGGCCTGTACGATCAGATCCAGGCGGTCGATGGCGTGGCGGTCGTAAAACAGTCCGTCGACCAGGCGCTGCAGGTCGCCGAATTCCTCGGCCTGGAACGATCCGTACTCCATAGTGCCTCCTTGGGCGCTCTACGCCGGCATGCACGGCGATTCGTAATTCATTGCGATGGACTTAATCTATCACGGCTTCATAACGTTGCGACGGTGGCGGTCTATACTTAGAAGAATTGCAACGTACCGCTTCGTGAAAGGTCGCACCCATGCAGACGATCTACCAGAAGATGGAAACCACCGAACTCGATGCCGCCATCGAGGCGCTCAAGGCCGAGGTCGCCGAGGTCAAGGCCAAGGGCCTGGCGCTCGATATGGCCCGCGGCAAGCCGTCGCCCGCCCAGGTGGACATCTCGCGCCCCATGCTCGATATCCTCAATGCCGACGCCGATCTGCACGACGGCAACGTCGACTGCTCCAATTACGGCTGCTTTGAGGGTATTCCTTCGGCACGCAAGTTGGCAGGAGAGTTCCTGGGTTGCCCCGCCGAGCAGACGCTCGTGCTGGGTTCGTCGAGCCTTTTGATCGAGCATGACATCGCCGGCATGTTCTGGCGTTGCGGTTCGTGCGGCAGTGAGCCTTGGGACGCCTACGAGGCCGCGCACGACGGCAAGAAGGTCAAGTTCCTGTGCCCCGTTCCCGGCTACGATCGCCACTTTGGCATCACCGCCGACCTGGGCATCGAGAACGTCCCCGTCGCGATGACCGACAACGGCCCCGACATGGACGAGATCGAGCGCCTCGTTGCTGCCGACGATTCCATCAAGGGTATCTGGTGCGTGCCCAAGTATTCCAACCCCACGGGCATCACCTTTAGCGAGGACACTGTGCGCCGTCTGGTCGAGATGCCCACGGCCGCGCCCGATTTCCGCATCTTCTGGGACAACGCCTACTGCGTGCACGACCTGTACGACGAGACCGACGAGCTCGCGAACATCTTTGACCTTGCTCGCGCGGCGGGCACCGAGGACCGCGTGGTGGCCTTT
>CABUUB010000124.1 GCA_902494625.1 uncultured Collinsella sp. | reverse complement strand
AGCTGCGGCAAGTGCACGCCCTGCCGTGTGGGCCTGAGCGCGCTGAGCGATCTGCTCGCCGATGTGCTCGAGGGCCGCGCCGACGAGTCCACGCTCAACTTGATTGAGCGCACTGCCCGCACCATCTATCTTTCGAGCGACTGCGCCATCGGCTACGAAGCTGGCGCCATGGCACTCACGGCCATTCGCGGCTTCCGCGACGATTTTGAGCATCACATTCGCGAGCACTCCTGCGGCTTTGATCGTGAGGCCCGCGTCCCGTGCGTCTCGGGCTGCCCGGCGCACGTCGACATTCCCGGGTACATTTCGCTCGTCGAGGCCGGCCGTTATGCCGACGCCGTCAAGGTCATCCGCAAGAACAATCCGCTGCCGCTCGTCTGCGGCTTGGTGTGCGAGCATCCCTGCGAGATGCACTGCCGCCGCGGCATGGTCGACGACCCCATGAACATCCTCGCCCTCAAGCGTTTTGCCGTTGAGCACAGCGACCTCAACGACCACAAACCGCATGTAGTGGACGACACCGGTAAGCGCGTCGCCGTGATCGGCGGCGGCCCGGCCGGCCTTTCCTGCGCCTACTACCTGGCCGTGATGGGCCACAAGGTGACCATCTTTGAGCAGCGCCACCACCTGGGCGGCATGCTGCGCTATGGCATTCCCAGCTACCGTCTGCCGCGCGAGCGCCTGCAGGCCGAGATCGACTGGATCTTGGGCGCCGGCATCGACGTGGAACTCGACCACTCCGTGAACGGCGAGGAGCTTGCCCGCCTGCGTGAC
The DNA here is from genome assembly GCA_902494625.1 of uncultured Collinsella sp. Classification (GTDB taxonomy): domain Bacteria; phylum Actinomycetota; class Coriobacteriia; order Coriobacteriales; family Coriobacteriaceae; genus Collinsella. The sequence goes on along the minus strand of CABUUB010000124.1, from coordinate 2,626 downwards.
GAGTTCGATGCCGTCTACCTGGCCATCGGTGCCCATAGCGACAAGAAGCTCGGCCTTCCGGGCGAAGAGGCGCCCGGCGTGGAGTCGGCCGTCAAGATGCTGCGTGCCATTGGAGACGACGAGCTACCCGACCTGAGCGGCCAGCGCGTGTGCGTCATCGGCGGCGGCAACGTGGCCATGGACGTGGCGCGCTCTGCCGTGCGCTGCGGTGCCGAAAAGGTAAGCATCGTCTACCGCCGTCGCATCTGCGATATGACGGCTCAGGACGCTGAGATTGCCGGCGCCCAGGCCGAGGGTTGCGAGGTTCTGGAACTCACGGCGCCGTTCGCCATCGAGACGGGCGAAGATGGTCGCGTGAGCGGCCTGCGCGTACAGCCGCAGATTATCGGCGAGCCCCGCCGCGGGCGCCCGGCCCCGCGTGCCGCCGCCACGTCCGAGCAGGTCATTCCCTGCGAGCGCGTGTTCGTGGCCATTGGTCAGGACATCGACTCCAAGCCGTTTGAGGACATGGGCATCGCCTGCAAGTGGGGTCGCGTCGTCACCGATTCGGACGGCGCCGTGCCCAACTTCGATGGCCTCTTTAGCGGCGGCGACTGCCAGACCGGCCCCGCCACCGTCATCCGCGCCATCAATGCCGGTCGCGTGGCTTCGGCAAACATCGATCGCTATCTGGGCTTCGACCACAAGATTAAGCTCGAGGTCGAGCTGCCGACCGTCCAGTTTAAGGGCAAGCACGAGTGCGGCCGCTGCGAGCTGGGCGAGCGCGAGGCCGGCGAGCGCATTCACGATTGGAATCTGGTCGAACAGGGCCTTACCGAGGAGGAGGCACGCCAAGAGGCGAGTCGCTGTCTGCGTTGCGACCACTTTGGCTTTGGTGCGTTCCGCGGAGGGAGGAACCTGGAATGGTAGAGCTCAACAAAACCACCGTCGGCGACAACAGCGAAAACGGAGCGCACAACATGGTCAGGCTCATTATCGATAACTGCGAAGTCGTGGTGCCCGAGCACACCACAATCCTGGATGCGGCCAAGTCCGTCGGCATCCAGATTCCCACCCTGTGCTACCTGCGCGATCTAAACGAGATCGGCGGCTGCCGCGTGTGCGTGGTCGAGGTTGAGGGCTGCGACCAGCTGGTTGCCGCCTGCAACAACTACGTGCTCGACGGCATGGTGGTCCACACCAACAGCCCCAAGGCCCGCGAGGCCCGTCGCACCAACGTGCAGCTGCTGCTGTCCCAGCACGATTCGCAGTGCACGAGCTGCGTGCGCAGCGGCAACTGCAACCTGCAGACCATCGCCAACGACCTGGGCATTTTCTATCTGCCGTATCAAAGGCATTTGGCGGGCGAGGGCTGGGATTTCGATTTTCCCATCATCCGCGAAAACGACAAGTGCATTAAATGCATGCGCTGCATCAAGGTGTGCGAGAGCGTGCAGGGCCTGGGGATTTGGGACCTGACCAACCGCGCCACGCATACCGCCGTGGGTACCCGCGGGCGCGCGCCGATCGGCAAGACCGATTGCGTCGCGTGCGGTCAGTGCATTACGCATTGTCCGACGGGCGCACTGCGCGAGCGCGACGATACCGAGACCGTGTTTGACGCGCTCGCTAATCCCGACAAGATCGTGCTGGTGCAAATCGCGCCTGCCGTGCGCAGCGCCTGGGGCGAGGAGCTCGGCATTTCGCGCGGGGAAGCCACCGTCGAGCGTCTGGCTTGTGCGCTGCGTCGTGTTGGCTTTGAGTACGTGTTCGACACCGATTTCTCGGCCGACCTCACCATCATGGAGGAGGGCTCCGAGCTGCTCGAGCGCTTGGGCGCCGCCGCCAAGGGCGAGGGTGACAGCCGCGGCTGGCCCATGTTTACGAGCTGCTGCCCGGGCTGGGTGCGCTTTGTGAAGGCGCGCTATCCGGAGTTTGTCGACAGCCTGTCCACGTCCAAGTCGCCGCAGCAGATGTTCGGCGCCATCGCCAAGACCTACTACGCCAAGGTGCTGGGCGTGGAGCCCGAGCGTCTGTTTGTGGTGTCCGTGATGCCGTGCACGGCCAAGAAGGCCGAGTGCGCGCTGCCGAGCATGGTGGGCGAGGACGGCACGCCCGATGTGGACGTTGCGCTGACGGTGCGCGAGATGGTGCGCATGATCCGCGCGAACCACGTGAGCGTGGACACGCTGGTTGAGGAGCCACTCGATACGCCGCTAGGCTTTGGCACGGGTGCGGGTGTGATCTTTGGCGCCACGGGCGGCGTGATGGAGGCCGCCGTGCGCTCGGCCTATTACCTGGTGACGGGCAAGAACCCCGACGCCGACTTCTTTACCGATGTGCGCGGCCTGGACGGCTGGAAGGAAGCCGTGACCGATATCGATGGCACCAAGGTACGCGTCGCCGTGGCACACGGGCTGGGCAATGCCGCCCGTCTGCTCGACGCGATTCGCGACGGCCGCGTGAGCTATGACTTCGTTGAGGTCATGGCATGCCCGGGCGGCTGCGTCGGTGGCGGCGGTCAGCCCATCCACGACGGCTGCGAGCTGGCAGCCGAGCGCGGTCAGGTGCTGTGGGGTCTGGATGCCGCTGCGGACATTCGCTTCTCGCACGAGAATCCCGATGTCCAGGCGTGCTACCGCGAGTT
>CABUUB010000123.1 GCA_902494625.1 uncultured Collinsella sp. | reverse complement strand
CCGCCATGCCTACAGCGTGGACGTACTCGTACCCAACCGTCGCGAAACACTCGAGGCCTTCCCCGAGATTCCCTGCGATCGGGCAACCATTGATGACTATCTGCGCCTCATGCTGAAAGGGGCTTCGAAATGAAACGCGCCTTTATGTCCGAGCTCGCCATCGTCCGCACGCTCACCCCGAGCATCGCGGGCGTCGGCCTGTTCATCTTCGTCGTGCTAACCCTTGCCAACGCGTCGGATGGCGATTCCGGCATGAGCGCCGGTGCCTGCGCGGTCAGCGCCATGTCGCCCATCATGGTCATGAGCTCGCTGGCCGGCTTCGACAATCAAAACGGATGGGAGCGTTATCGGGCAACGCTGCCTCTCACGCGCAAAGACATAATTTGCGCACGCTACCTGTGCATCGTTGTCTTCTCGGCCATCATGGCCTGCGCCGCCGTGCTTTTGAACATCATCGCCCTTCCGTTCTTCAACAGCGCGGGCGTAGCCTCGACAGGACAAACCATCTTTGAGATCGCAATTGCCTCGGCAGCATCGATGCTCATCTCCCTCATGATGGTGTTCTTGGCACAGCCGCTGTTCTTCCGATTTGGACACATGGAGGCGCTGCGCCTATCCGTTGGCCTGTTTGCCCTACTCGGATGCCTTACCATGGCAGCGCTGAGCTCCTCCAACCCCATCAGCAACTGGCTTATGTCGATTGCCGGGGCGAATCCCGATCCTGCCGTCCTTGGCTGTCTGTGTGCAGGAATTGCCGTACTGGCGCTCGCACTATGCGCAATCAGCTGCACCGTCAGCACCAAGGTTTATCGAGTACGCGATCTGTAGCCACACGAGTCTCAATCCGCGAAGGACGCGATCGCCCCCCCTCCCCGCAAATCCGTGGCAAAGGGCATGTCCCCGGCGTGCGCCACTGTACTACTTGCGCAGCGGCTTGGGCAGTGGAATGCCGGCGGCGATGACGGCGGCGATGATCATGCAGACGATACCCTTGAGTGGGAAGCACATGAGCAGCAGGCCCACGACCATGACCGGCTGACGCATGACCGCACCCATCGTCGATGCCGTGCAGACGGCGACGCAAAAGACCGGATCTGCGCCGGTGAGGATGGCAAGGCCATAGCCCAAGCTTACGCCTGAGAAGATAACCGGGAAGAAGTGGCCGCCGCGCCAACCAAGGTTGATGAGGGCGGGCGTCAGCATGGCCTTAACAAGACCGGTCGCGATAAGCACGCCAGCGGGAATGGTCAGATAGGTTTCCATGAGCACGTCGGCCTGGGTCTCGCCGGCAAACATGGTGTAGGGCAGGACCGTGCCGCAGATGGCGAGCGCCAGACCGGCTAGCATGGCCTTGACGACAGGACGCTCCCCTATTGCATGGGCAAGCGCTTCGCTCGTGTGCTCAGAGACAAAGTACAGCCAGCCGCAGATTGTTCCGATCAACGACAGAGGGACGAGCCAGGTAAGCTCCAAGTTGCCCACCACGGCAGCCTCGAACCTGGGCATGCCCATGCCGCCGCCCATGAGCTGGCCGAGCAGCAGGTAGGTGCCCAGGCCGCCGGCAATCGCGATGCCGTAAACCACGGTCTTTTGCGCCTTGGGCAGCCTGATGGTGATCTCGTCGGACGCAGAGCCCTCGTCGCCGTCGGCGCTACCGGCAAGCGGTGCCACAAAGCCAAAGACGGGCGCGGTAAAGAGCGCCGTCAACGCGGCCTGGGTACCCAGCAGCGTAAGCTCCCTAAATTCGGCGCCAAAGCGGCGCATGCGGTCGCCAACCCAGCTGCACAGACCCGCGATAACGCCGGTCAGGCCGGCCTCCGGTCCAATACTTCCGCCAAACAGCAGCGGCAGCAATGCCGCGAGCGAAAGCTTGCCCAGGTTGTCGTACGGGTAGCGCCCGTCTTGCTTAACCTTAGCCATCACCTGGTTGAGGTCATCGGTCTTGGTGCCTGTCATCTTTTCGTACAGACCGATTAACAGGCCGCCCAGCAGGCAGACAAAAAACGGGTACGGCAGAAAGCCAAACGGGCCGCTGGCAAGCTCGGGCGAAGCGACGCCCAGCGCGTGCGGAATCTCGGTCCATAGATAGTCGATACCGTGCTCCATCGCAAAAAAGAACAGCCAGACTGCGGCACCCGCGAGTGCACCGGTCACGGCAACGCTGACCAAAAACAGCGCTCGGTTCGTGGGTTTGGCAAGGTTATCCATCGGGTCCTCCCGCGGTCAAAGTCGACATAGATACGTTTTATTGTAGAGCGAGCGTTACCCGAACGAGCCAACCGCCTGCGCCGCAAACGGCACCATTGGGAGCCATAGTGGGGCAGGCTCAAGACTTATCCGTTGATAATCGAGGCAATCTCGCGCAAATCGTCGGCAAAGTAGATGCCGTGCTGGCGCCTCGGGCTCGAAAGCCCCTTATCAATCATGTGCCCGAGCAACGCCTTGAGGTCGTTGTAGTAACCGTCCAGGTTATACAGGATGCACGGAGAGCTCAGGTGCCCCAACGACACCGCGGACATGACCTCGGCAATCTCCTCGAGCGTGCCCGTGCCGCCTGGAAATGCGATGAACGCATCGCCGAGCTCGATCATCTTGGCTTTGCGCTCGGCCATGCCGCTCGTCACGATAAGGTCGTCGATTCCGTCGTGTTGAAACTCTGCCTCGATAAAAAAGCTCGGCTCCACACCCGTCACATGTCCGCCTGCCTCGAGTACGCTATCGGCGAGCGCGCCCATCAGTCCCGATTTGGACCCGCCGTATACGAGCGCGTGTCCGTTGGCGCCAATCCAATTGCCCAGCTCCTGCACCGCGGGCAGAAACGCCGGGTCGTTGCCGACGCTCGCGCCCAGGTACACCGTGATGTTCATATGCAATCCCCCCCCCGTCGTGACGCGCGGCACCCGTTCTATCGTTGCCGGCGACGGTATTCGCGCACGCGGCGCGACAAATCGGCGAGCTCATCGCGGTCGAGTTCTTCCAAATGCTCAAGATCGTCCATAAAGCGCGCCATGGTGTCCTTTTGGCGCATCTTGATAAGCGTATTGCAGTAGTTCACCGCCACGCCCGTAAGCATGGCGATATAGAAGATACTGATGACGCTTAGGATAACGGTAATGCCGCGGGCAACCGGCGTTTCAGCGGGGATATCGCCAAAGCCAATCGTCGAGACCGTCTCAAAGCTAAACCAGAGACCATCGCCAAACGTGAGGGTCGTGGGCTCGGACAGCCAGACAGCCGTCGAGCAAAGCAGATAGAAAATAAGAAACAGGCCCGTAATGCGTGCAAAGCCAGCCTGTCGCAGCACATCGGCAAGCGTCCTCAACCTGTTCATCGCGACCCCTTTTCCCAGACGTCCAATCTCGTTCGCTCGGTATTGTCCCACAACCGGCAGTTAGGGACGTTCCTTTTAATATGAGCAGGACATTGTCAAGAGGCAAAATCGGGCCTGGCCCCAACGATATGGGGTCAGGCCCTCTCCCTATATCAGCCCGTCCGCGGCGACCTCGGCGTGTCTTACCGACGCTCGTCTTTGCAGTTTAATATCCGCCCGCGGCGATCTCTCGCTG
>CABUUB010000122.1 GCA_902494625.1 uncultured Collinsella sp. | reverse complement strand
GGCCAGGATGTTTTCCACGCCGGCGGTGCGATACTCGTCGATCTTGGCGGCGATATCGGCGTGCGACCGGCCCACGCAGGTAAGGTGTGCCACCGAGGGCGTGTCGAATTCGCTCGTAATCATATGCGCGATGGGGGCGGTGGCGGCACCGTTGCCCGAGCCGCCGGCCGAGCAGGTGACCGAGACAAAGCTCGGCGAAAGCTTGCACAGATTGCCTGCCACCTCGCGAGCCGTGTCGAGGGTAAGCTCACCCTTGGGCGGGAACATCTCAAACGAAACAGGTGCGGTGCCCTGGGATGCTGCCTGCTTAAAAACCTCGTCGACGCGCATATCGTGCTCCTTTAGATACGCAATAGTGTGATGTGTTTTAAGGATTCTACAGCACCGCTGTGTCACGGTGGAGTTTCACTCGCTATTTGGGGATACCAATCGAAAATGCTTTGCTATCGGCATTTCCTATAACAGAGCGGTCAATCTAGGATGGGGCTATATTGAATGGTATTTGATGCGAAATACCAGTTAATAGAGCCCCATCCCAAATTGACTACCCTTAAACTATGGGGAGAGGTCTGCAATTTATACAGTTGATTGGCCATTAAGGGCGGCAGCGCCGCTGTGATGCGGTAACCTCATTGATTGGTTTCGCGACAGCAACATAACGGTAATGTCGCGGAAACACGGCGAGTCTAAGCTATGACTCGTTCGTTAGTAATCAACACCGCTTCTCACGCGGTGCCGATACGAAGGGAGTTCCGTATGGCCGATCTTACTGACCGCTTCGGGACCATGGTGTTCTCTGAGGAAGTCATGAAGGACTACCTCCCCAAGGACATTTGGAAGCGCCTTGCTGCAACCCTCGAGGACGGTGAGCCGCTCGACCTGGATGTGGCCAACGCCGTTGCCCACGCCATGAAGGTCTGGGCCATCTCCAAGGGCGCGACGCACTACGCGCACTGGTTCCAGCCGCTTTCGGGCATTACTTCCGAGAAGCATGACAGCTTCCTCGAGCCCAACCACGACGGCACCGCCATTACCAAGTTTACGGGCAAGAACCTCATCCAGGGCGAGCCGGACGCCTCCAGCTTCCCCAACGGCGGCCTGCGTGCCACCTTCGAGGCCCGTGGCTACACCGCTTGGGATCCTACCAGCCCCGCCTTCATTAAGGACGATGTCCTGTGCATCCCCACGGCCTTCTGCTCCTACACGGGCGAGGCCCTGGACAAGAAGACCCCGCTGCTGCGCTCTATGACCGCGCTCTCGCGTGAGTCTAAGCGCGTTTTGGCGCTGTTTGGTAAGACCCCCAAGAAGGTCGTTCCTTCCGTGGGCGATGAGCAGGAGTACTTCCTGATCAAGAAGGACGCTTACCGCAAGCGCAGGGACCTGGTCATCACCGGCCGCACCCTCTTTGGCGCTGCCCCCTGCAAGGGCCAGGAGCTCGAGGAGCACTACTTTGGCGCTATCCGCCCCACCGTCTCGGCCTATATGAAGGACCTGGACGATGAACTGTGGGCGCTTGGCATTCCCGCCAAGACCAAGCACAACGAGGTCGCTCCCTGCCAGCATGAGCTCGCCCCTGTCTATGGCGAGGTCAACGAGGCCATCGACCAGAACCTGGTCATGATGGAGAAGATGAAGCTCATCGCCTCCCGTCACGACTTGGTCTGCCTGCTGCACGAGAAGCCCTTCGAGGGCATCAACGGTTCGGGCAAGCACAACAACTGGTCGCTTGGCACCGAGTCCGAGAACCTGCTCGACCCGGGCGACACCCCGCTCGACAACCTGCAGTTCATTGTCTTCCTCACCGCGGTGATCGAGGCCGTCGATAACTATCAGGAGCTCCTGCGTGCCTCCGTTGCCTCGGCCGGCAATGACCATCGTCTGGGCGCCAACGAGGCTCCTCCGGCGATTATGTCCATCTTCCTGGGCGACCAACTTACCGAGGTCGTCGAGAAGATTATCGATGGCAAGGCTTCCGTCCATGCCACGCGCGGCGTGCTCGACTTGGGCGCCGATACCCTGCCCAAGTTGATGCAGGACAACACCGACCGCAACCGCACCTCCCCGTTCGCCTTCACTGGCAACAAGTTCGAGTTCCGTGCCTGCGGCTCCGAGCAGAACGTCTCCGACTCCAACCTGGTGCTCGATGCCGCCGTGGCCAAGTCGCTCAAGTCCTTCGCCGACGCACTCGAGGGTACGCCCGAGGATAAGTTCCAGGATGCCGCGCTCGAGTACTGCAAGAAGGTGCTGACCGATCACCAGCGCATTCTGTTCTCCGGCGACGGTTACTCCGACGAGTGGCCCATCGAGGCCGAGAAGCGCGGCCTTGCCAACAACAAGACCACGGCCGACGCCCTGCCCGCCTTTGTTTCCGATAAGGCTATCGCGCTCTTTGAGGAGACGGGCGTCCTGACCAAGGCCGAGGCCCAGTGCCGTTACGACTGCAAGCTCGAGAAGTACAACAAGCTCATGAACATCGAGGCTACCACGATGGTTCGCGAGGCGCGTCGTACCTATCGCCCGGTCATTACCGCCTATGCCACCAAGGTCGCTAAGGGCCTTGAGACTATTCGTGCCGCCGGTGCTGAGGCTGCCATGCAGTGCGAGCAGAACACGCTCAACAAGCTCTGCAACGGTATCACTGCCATCAACGACTCCATCAAGGCGCTCGACGCCGTGCATCAGAAGGCCGAGGCCCTCGATGGCCAGGAGCAGGCCAACGTGTATGCACACGAGGTCGTTCCCGCTATGGATACGCTGCGTGCCGCCGTGGATGCCATGGAGGAGATCGTGGCCGCCGACTACTGGCCGGTCCCGACCTACGACGACATCCTGTTCTACGTGTAGAACGTAACTGACATATCGTCACGGTATTGAGCCGGGGTCCGCATCGCGCGGGCCCCGGCTTTTTGTTTGAGAAGGACGCTTTGAAGCCCGTTTTGCAACTGATTCACCCACGCAATAAGGGGTCGTGGGCAAAAAACGTCAAATATGAGTACTGTCACAAGTCCCGTAGCATTATCTTTTTGCAAAATATGCAGTGTTACGCAACATATGTTCAAGAACATAGCTAATAAACGCCTGCAATCCTTTCGCCGTAGGACCCCTGGCGTTTAAATCGCCTTCTGATGGCATGAAATCGCTGTTACTAAATTGGTAACAGTACTCATATTTGCTATTTTTTGCCCACGGGCCCTTGGATGACAGTGTGATTTAATGCCCCCGGGGTTCGAATCCCGGCGTTGGGGTAGAAAAAAGCCCGTCACCGCGGGGGTAACGGGCTTCTCGTTTCAAATGGTGCCCCCAGCGGGATGTCCGCGTGCGGCTAGCGCCGCCCGCTTCCGCTGCGTCGCTCCGCTCCTTGCGTGCTGCGCTGGAAAACGCTTACGCGTTTCCTCAGCTCCGCACCCTGTCGGGTTCGAATCCCGGCGCATGGGTAGCAAAAAGCCCGTCACCGCGGGGGTAACGGGCTTCTTAATTTAAATGGTGCACCGTTTGCGCATCTCCTCGAACCGAGGTGTGCGCAGTCGGCACGATCATCTTCGTTAGGATACCACGAGCGGCCTAGGAAACAACCAGGCGCATG
>CABUUB010000121.1 GCA_902494625.1 uncultured Collinsella sp. | reverse complement strand
GGGGGTCGTCCGCCTTGGCTTGCGGCGTATCGAGGGAACCGGTCTGCTCAAAAGCGGGCTGGCTATCGCTCGCGGTTGTTTGCTCAACGGGTGCACCGCACGAGGTGCAGAACTTGGCATTATCTGCAAGAAGCTTGCCGCACGAGGCGCAATACCGAGACATTGCCACTCCTTTCGCCACATTTCAATGCAATACGACGATTATACCCAGCGTCCAAAATTCCCCATCATAAGTTGCGGTGAAATAGGGACTGTTTGGCGGTCTCAGAGCTTCAATCAGTCCCTATTTCACCGCAACTTTGGAAAGGCACCTTTAGCCATTGGGGACGCACCGAGCACTGGGGTATCATGGCTTGGTTGCTATAAATCGCATTTACGCGCCTTGTAGGAAGGGGCTGCGCCCATGGCTTTTGAGCCCGCTCAACATAGCTTTATCACGCTCGAGGGCGTCGACGGTGCCGGCAAGTCCACGCAGGCGCGCCTGCTCGCCCGTGCGCTCGAGCTCGCTGGCCACCAGGTTGTGAGCCTGCGCGAACCGGGCGGCACCGCCATCAGCGAAAAGATCCGTGCTCTGCTGCTCGACCCCGCCAATACGGCAATGGGCGACACCTGCGAGTTGCTGCTCTACGAGGCGGCGCGCGCCCAGTTGGTGCATGAGGTCATAGCTCCCGCCCTCGCGGCCGGCAAGGTGGTCCTGTGTGACCGCTTCTACGATTCCACGACCTGCTACCAGGCGTTTGCCGACGGCCTCGATCGCCAGATAGTGTGCGATGCCAATAACCTGGCCGTCGCGGGAACACACCCGGCGCTCACGCTCGTCTACCACCTCACGCCCGAGCAGGCGGCGCTACGCATGGCAGCCCGTGGCGCGGCAGATCGCATGGAGGCCAAGGGCATGGCCTTCCAAGAGCGCGTCTACCAGGGATTTTGCGCCATTGCCGCCGAGGAACCAAACCGCGTAAAGCTCATCGACGCGACCGCGTCCATCGAGGACGTCTTCGCGCAGACGGTCGAGCAGGTTTGCGCCTACGGCCTCGACATTTCCCAGGACGCCGTCACCGCCGCGCTTGCCCAGGAGGCCGAGTAACATGGCCCCCGCTCAGGCAAGCCTGCTGGCCAAGCTCGACACCCAAGAGCGCGTGCGCGACTTTTTGACCAATGCCGTCGCCAGCGGTCGCGCATCGCACGCCTACCTGTTTTTGGGCGCGCCCGGCGCGGGCAAGCTCGACGCCGCGTGGGCGCTCGCCCAAGCCTTCCTGTGCGAGCAGGATGGCTGCGGCTCATGCGACAGCTGTGTGCGCGTCGCCCGCCATACGCACCCCGACGTGCACTATTACACGCCCGAGAGCGCCACGGGCTACCTCATTGCTCAGACCCGCGAGCTGCTCGATGACGTGCCTCTGGCGCCCATCCGTGCCAAGGCCAAGGTCTACATCATCGACCGTGCCGAGCAACTGCGCGCCAACACCGCCAACGCACTGCTCAAAACGCTCGAGGAGCCGCCCGAGGGCGTTATGTTTATCTTGCTGGGCACCTCGGCAGACGTGATGTTGCCCACCATCGTGAGCCGCTGCCAGTGCGTGCCGTTTCGGCTGGTATCGCCCGCCGTCGCCGCGCAGGTCGTGAGTCGCGCCACCGGTCAGGACCCTGCGCGTTGCCGCATGGCCGTCGCCGTAGCGGGAAGCCCCACGCGTGGCATCGAGTTCCTCAAGAGCGCCGAGCGCCAGGACGCCCGCCGTCAGATGGTCCGCGCCATCGATTCGCTTATCGCCGCCGACGAGGCCGACGTGCTCAGTCGCGCCAAGTCACTCATCGTCGCCGTTAAGGCGCCGCTCGCCGAGGTCAAGTCCACGCAGGAAAAGGTGCTCGAGCAAAACGCCGACTACCTGTCGCGTGGAGCATTGAAGCAGCTTGAGGACCGCAACAAGCGCGAACTCAACGCGCGCGAGCGTTCGGGTATCATGGAAGCGCTGGCGAGCGCGCGGACGCTCATGCGCGACGTGCTGCTGACGCTTCAGGACGAGGCAGCCGACGTGGTGAACGAAGACGTGCGCGACACGATCGGTCGGCTTGCCGCTGCGACGAATGTTGCGGGTGCCACCCGGGCGCTCGAGGCAGTCGTGACCGCCGAGCGCAACATCGCCAGAAACGTTACTCCCCAGCTGGCCATCGAGGTCATGCTGTTCGATATCAGGAAGGCACTGAAATGCCGTTAGTCGTACCCGTTAAGTTTACCTACGCCTCGCGCGACCTGTGGTTCGATCCGCAGGATCTGGATATCCTCGAGGCCGATTATGCCATTTGCTCCACTGAGCGCGGAACCGAGATCGGCCTGGTCACGGCCGATCCCTTTGAGGTGCCGCAAGACGAGATCGGTCAGCCGCTCAAGCCCGTGCTGCGCGTGGCGAGCGACATCGACCTGCAGCTTGCCGACGACCTGGCCATCCAGGGCGACGAGGCCATGGTCGACTTCCGCCGCCTGGTCAAGGAGCTCGATCTCGAGATGAAGCCGGTGGGCGTCGAGTACCTGTTTGGCGGCGAGAAGGCCGTGTTCTACTTTGCGGCCGAGGAGCGCGTCGATTTTCGCCAGCTCGTCAAGGACCTGTCCTCGACGCTGCACATTCGCGTCGATATGCGCCAGATCGGCGTGCGCGACGAGACCCGCCTGGTGGGCGGCTATGCCCAGTGCGGACAGGAACTCTGCTGTACGCGCTTTGGCGGACAGTTTGAGCCCGTCTCAATTCGCATGGCAAAAGAGCAGGACCTACCGCTCAACTCGTCCAAGATTAGCGGCGTTTGCGGCCGCCTGATGTGCTGCCTGCGTTATGAGTTCGAGGCGTACAAGGACTTTAAGAGCCGTGCGCCTAAAAAGAAGACGCTCATCGATACGCCGCTTGGCAAGGCGCGTATCCAGGAATATGACACGCCGCGTGAGCAGCTGGTGCTGCGCCTGGAGAACGGCAAGGTTTTTAAGGTCAACCTGGCTGATATGACGTGCTCGGAGGGCTGCAAAAAGAAGGCCGCCGAGCAGGGCTGCAACTGCCGCCCCGACTGCGTGACGCGCGATGTGCTCGAGCGCATCGAATCGCCCGAGATGCGTCTGGCGCTCATGGAGCTCGACCGCGAGAACGGCGTCGACGTGGGCGATGGCCTGTCGAACGCTGATCGTCTGGCGGGCATATCGATGCCCAAGCGCCGTCGCCGTGATGCTGATTCCGATGCCCGTGCCGGTCAGAGCCAGGGCGAGAGCCGCGGTCGCGGTAAGGGCCGTGGCAAGGCCGAGACGCCCGAGGTCGAAGAGGGCGGCGGCCGTCGTCGCCGTCATCTGTCGAGCGAGGAGCGCGAGGACGCCTTCCGTGCCGCAGCCGCTCGCGAGGCCGGCGCTGCTCCCAAGGGCGGCTCGGGCGCCGATGCGCCTGCCGATAAGGGCGGCAAGTCGCATGGCGAGGATGAGCGCACCCCGCGTCCGCGTCGTCGCCACTCGTCGGGCGCGCAGCAGAAGCCCTCGGTGCCCTCCGTGGCCGATCAGGTCTCGGATGGCGAGGTCAAGGTCACGCGCCGTCGTCCCGGGGATGGCGGGGGAGCGGCTGCCAAGGCTTCGCGTGGCGCCGCTCGCG
>CABUUB010000120.1 GCA_902494625.1 uncultured Collinsella sp. | reverse complement strand
TGCGTCCTGACGCTCCTATTTGGCAAGGTGTTTTTTAGAATCCATTTTGCGCTCGGCCTCGAAGGCTTGCCTGTCCCAATCGAGCGGAAGTCCGGCCTCGACCCATGCCTCGTAGGCCCTCCTTATGGGCTTGAGCTCCCTTTGGCCCCTCTCCAGCATCGAGATGTACTTCTCGCTGGTTCCCAATATGGACGCCGCCCTCACCTGGCTGACCCTCGCCGCGCGCCTGGCCGCCACGAGCCCCGAGGCGTCCTCGGGCCTCCTGACCTCGTGCGGGCGCATCAGCGCCCGGTACGCCTCCCTGGCCACGTAGCGCTTGAGGCACCTCATGACCTCCCTGTCGCTCTTCCCCCGCGCCCTGGCCCTCTCGGCGTACTCGGCGGTCTCGGGGTCGCGCATGACCCTCTGCCTCGCGATCTCGTGCAGAGCGCTGTTCGCCTGCCGGTCGCCGCCCCTGTTGAGCCTGTGCCTCACGGTCTTGCCGCTCGAGGCGGGGATTGGGCAGGCCCCGCATATCGCCGCGAACGACGCCTCGGAGCGCAGCCTGCCCGGGTTGTCCCCGGCCGCGACCGCGAGCTTGGCCGCGCTCACGGGCCCGCACCCGTACATCGCCAGCAGCGCGGGGCAGTTCTCCTCCAGGGACGCCTCGATCGCGCGCTCCATGTCGAGCGCCGCGTCGCGCGCCGCCGCCCACAGGTCCGCCAGCGCGCCGAGCGCGGCGCCCAGCGCGCCCTCGGCGCGCACGGAGGGGAGCTCCTCCATCAGCCTCGGCCCCGCCATCCCGCGGAACCTCGACCTGAGCCCCTCCGGGGCGGTGGTGAGCAGCGACCTCGCGGTGTTGATCGCCGAGGTCCGCGCCTTCACCGCCCCGGAGCGCGCCGCGAGCATGCAGCGCACCCCGTCGACCCACCCGTCCTGGCTCTTGGGGGTCCCGAGCCTTGAGCCGGACATCGCCGCGCGGGCCGCCCTCTCCGCGTCCGACTCGTCGCACTTTCCCTGCCCCGGGCGCCTCCTCTGCATCCTCGCCGGGGAGAGCGCCTCGCGCACGGGCATCCCAAGCGACGCGAGGTGCCTGGTGAGGCCCGCCCCGTAGGACGACGTCCCCTCCATCGCGACGCAGGCCGGCTCCCCGGCCGCCGCGATCGCCCCGGCGAGCGCCTCGTAGCCCGCCGCGTCGGCGGGGAACCGGCGGGACAGGACCTTGCGGCCCCTCCAGTCCAGGACGCACAGCCAGTGCGAGTCGGCGTGGGTGTCGACCCCGCAGAAGACCGGCCCGCGGGCGCCGGGTGTCGATTCGTTTTGCATGTCTCGCTCCGTTCTTTCCGTGCTCGCCTGGACCGGGCAGACGGCACACTGACGGGGCGCGATAGAATGCGGTTGTTCGGGTCCGCGGTATCGCTCCATGCTCCTATTAGGTCATGCGGCGGTCTCGGCTCGCCGCGGCCCGCGCGGGACATGTCAGGAAACGAGGGCAGCCCTGTGGGCGCCAGCGGAATGTGGGGTCACCGCGCGGTCCGCATCTGATGGTGTCGACGTCAATGGTATACGGGTGCACCATCGACGTCTTCAATACAGAAGATATCAGTGCGGAAAGTTTTCAGAGCTTTACCCTGTAGGGCCCCTGCCGCTACGTTGCAATCAGGGCATCTGGAGTGGACGGCGGCTTGGCTACGAGCTGGGTCTGAAAATCTGAACGGATGGGTGTCGTTGCTGAAAGTGCAGACGTTGCTGGTGGCGATCACTTTGGGACTCGGATTTCCACTTGCTAGCAAAAAGGCCTCCGGAGCTGTTGCTCTAGAGGCCTTATTGTCAATTACGGACGGATGCGTTAGTTGTTCTTGGTCAGGCGCTCGACGTCGTGGGCGATCATGTATTCCTCGTCGGTGGGGATGACCATGACCGTGACGGCGGAACCGGCGGCACTGATGACCTGCGGGCCGTTGCCCACGGCCTCGCGGTTCTTGTTATTGTCGATGCGCACGCCCAGCCACTCAAAGCAGTCACAGAAGGCCTTGCGGATCGACCAGTCGTTCTCGCCGATACCGGCGGTAAAGGTGATGGTGTCCACGCCCGCCATAGAAGCGATCATGGAGCCAGCCTGCTGCATGGCCTTGTAGGCGAACATATCGAAGGCGAGCAGGCAGCGCTCGTCGCCCTCGGAGGCGCGTGTACGGATGTCACGGGCGTCGTTGGAGATACCCGAGATGGCAAGCAGACCAGACTGCTTGTTCATCATGTCATCGACTTCCTGATAGCTGTAGCCGCCCTCGCGCTGGAGGTAGCACACGGTGGCCGGATCAATGGAACCACAGCGAGTGCCCATCATCAGGCCGTCGAGCGGCGTGAGGCCCATCGTGGTGTCGCGGCACACGCCGTCCTCGATAGCAGCGAGCGAAGCACCGTTACCCAAATGGCACGAAAGCAGACGGTGGCAGCGCGAACCCAGGATCTCCTTGGCCATCATCCACTCATAGCGGTGGCTCGTGCCGTGGGCGCCGTACTTGCGCACGTGGTACTTGTCGCACACGTCCTTGGGCAGCGCGTAGGTATAGGCGACCTCGGGCATGGTCATGTGGAACGAGGTATCGAAGACGGCGACGTTGGGCAGCTCCGGATACTTCTCGCGGCAATACTCGATTGCTGCGGCCTCGCCGTAGTTGTGCAGCGGAGCAAGCGGTGCCACCTCGAGAATCTTGGCCATAACCTCGTCGTCGACAACTGCGGAGTCATCGAAGTGCCAGCCGCCCTGAACGATACGATGGCCAATGCCATCAATCGTAAAGTCGGTCTTCTCGAGCTCCTCGAGCACACGAGCGATAGCAGAGCGATGATCGGGGAAAGGGACCTCCTCGGTCTGCTTGGCGCCACCGTTCTCGGAGTGGCCAAAGATGCCCATGTCCGAACCGATACGTTCGCAGTTGCCCTTGGCAAAAACCTCTCGGGTATCGGTATCCAAAAGCTGATATTTAAGGCTTGAGCTGCCGGCGTTGACAACAAGTACGTTCATGAGACTCCTTTGCAGTGCAATAAGGTCGACGCAGACCCCTTAAGGCGGCCGCATTTTAATAAGAAGTTATCACAACTTGATAAATAGCTATCAAGCATATCGCCCAACGAGCACAAAAGACGGGCCGAACGGCGCTCGGTCGTCCAGCCCCTCCCCTCTTGCAATTACTTGCCGTTGACGATGCGCTCGACGTCGGAAGCGATCATGAACTCCTCGTCCGTGGGGATGACGAAAATCTTGACCTTGGAATCCTTGGCGGACAGGCACCAAGCGCCGTCACCACGCAGGGCGTTGCGGGCATGATCCATCTTGACGCCCATAAAGGCCAGACGGTCGGCGACGCCGGCACGAACGGCCGGAGCGTGCTCACCGATGCCAGCGGTGAAGACCAGCGTGTCCATGCCGCACATGGAAGTAGCCATCTCGGCAGCCTTGGCGGCAATCTTGTAGACAAACATGTCGAAGGCGAGCTGAGCATCGGGGTCACCAGCGGCGGTGAGCTCCTCGACGTTGCGGCAGTCGTTGGTCTTGCCGCCGGTCACAGCCAAAAGGCCGGACTTCTTGTTCATCATCTCGTCGACCTCGTCGAAGGTGTAGCCGCCCTCGCGCTGCAGGTAGCACACGGTAGCCGGGTCGATGGAGCCGCAGCGGGTGCCCATCAT
>CABUUB010000119.1 GCA_902494625.1 uncultured Collinsella sp. | reverse complement strand
GGAACGCGTGCACCAACCGGCGAGCGTCGAGGTGTCGTGCGTCGAGGTGTACAGAATCTTGCCCGGCGTGGGATACACGCCGTTGCGGACGTCGTAATCGCTAAACTCCAGCACGTCCATGCCGGGGAAGCCGCAGGTCGAAGCCATGGCGCGAACGCCGGGCGTCAGGTAGCCCAGGTCCTCGGCGATAAAGTTGAGCGGCCCCAGCTCGTCATAGGCAGTCTGGAACAGGTCCTTGCCCGGACCCGCCAGCCAGCGGCCGTCAGCGCAGGCTTTGCCTGCGGGAATGCTAAAGTAGCTGTGGAATCCCAGGAAGTGGTCCAGGCGCACTCGGTCGTAGAGCGAGAACGCGCGACGCAGACGGTCCATCCACCAGCGGTAGCCGTTCTCCTTCATGTGATCCCAACGGAAGGTGGGGTTGCCCCACACCTGGCCCTCGGGCGCAAAATTGTCGGGCGGAGCGCCCGAAATCTCAATCGCCTTGCCGGTATCGGACAGCCAGAAGTTCTCGGGTTCGCTCCACGCATCTGCCGAATCGTCCGAGACATACATGGGAATATCGCCGATGACCTCGATGCCTTTCTTGTGCGCATAGTTCATGAGCTCGCACCAGGCCAGGTCAAAGCGGTACTGCATGTACGCCTGAAGCTCTGCCTCGTCGTGGAAACGCTTGTCGTCAATCAGATGCTCGTTGTAGCGCGCGACATCGGCCGGCCAATCGTGACGCGATTCGCCTTTAAAGTACTTCTTGACGCCCATGTAGACGCAGTACTTCTCGAGCCAATCGGCGTTGCGATGCTTAAACGCCGTGTAGAGCGGGTCTGCATCCTCTCCGCCTCGGGCCTTCCAGGTCTCAAAGTCGGCCGCCAGCTCCTCTTGGCTTTCGGGCAGTAGGTCAATATTGCCCGCAAAGGCCGAAGGCCCAGCGTAAGGGGAGCGGAAGAAGTCCGTCGGGTTGACAGGCAGAACCTGCCAGTAGCGCATACCCATAGCGGCCAGGTGGTCGATAAAGCGACGCGTGGGCGCGCCAATCGTGCCTGGCTTGCCGTCGTCGGTGGGTACCGAGGTGATATGGCACACGACGCCCGCGCCATGATCGAGCGGCTCCTGCAGGCGCTGCTCGGCATGGTGATAGATGATCGACGAGCCCAGCGGATACAGATCGAGCGTGACCGTACCGTTGTGGATCTCGCACTCGTGACCGCTAATCACGTCACTTGCACATTCGTCGAGCGCCGGAATCGTCACGCGGTGCGAATTGCGCAGGCTGCGGTTGATGATAACCGTCGCGGACTCGCCATCCTTGCCCGTGCGGTTGTATGCCAGCACCTCGTCGTTGAGCGCGAAGGCCTTGATCTCGCCATCAATCATAAATGGCAGTGCGCGGCGTACGGCGGAGGCGTTCTTGACAATAGCCAGCGTGTCGAAGTCGTGCAGTTGGTCCTTGGTCGGTAGGGTGCGGCGATTGCCCGGATCGGTCAGGCCCTCAAGGCCGTACTCGTCGCCGTAGTAGATCGAAGGCACGCCTGGGAAGGTCATCTGCATGAGCGTGGCGAGCCAAAAGCGGCTCTTGGCCAGGCCCATCGAGTTCTCGTCCAGGCGCCATTTGCTGCGCTCGCACTCGGGCAGCTTCGACTCGTCGGGTCCGCCTCCGAGCACCGAGATAATGCGCGGACGGTCGTGACTCGAGAGCAAATTAAGCGCGCAGGACAGAGCCTCGCGCGGATAATTCTCGCGCAGGGTCTCGATATCCTCGGCTGCCTGGTAGGCGTTCTTGTAGCCCATCAAAAAGCCGATGACCATGTCGCGGAAGGGATAATCCATAGCAGAGTCCAGCTCGGAACCCTGCAGGTAGCGGCGCAGATGGCCGTAGCTAATCTTGTTGGAGGCGTCTTCCCAGACTTCGCCGAGCAACAGTGCATCGGGCTTTTCGGCAAGTACGGCCTTCTTGATCTCGGCCAGGAAGTCGTCGGAAAGCTCGTCAGCGACGTCCAGGCGCCAACCATGGGCACCGGCGCGCAGCCATTTGCGAATCACGCCGTCCTTGCCTAGGAGCCTCTCGCGCACCAGCTCGGACTTCTCGTTGATGGCCGGCATGTTGCCCACGCCCCACCAGCAGTCGTACGAGCCGTCCTCGTGGAAGGTAAACGCATCGCGCCACGGCGAATCCTCGCTTTGCCAGGCACCCACGCCGGGGTAGTTGCCGTAGCGGTTGAAATAGATCGAGTCGTCGCCCGTGTGGTTGAAGACGCCGTCCAGGATGATGGAGATGCCCAGCTTCTCGGCTGCTTGGCACAGCTCGGTAAAGTCCTGCTCGGTGCCCAGGATCGGGTCGATCTTGGTGTAGTCGGCCGTGTCGTAGCGGTGGTTGCTCGCGGCCTCAAAGATGGGGTTGAGGTAGATGGCCGTAAAGCCCAGCTCGGCGATGCGGGGCAGGTCTTCCTGGATACCCTTGAGCGAGCCGCCGTAGAAGTCCCAAGTCTTGATTGAGCCGTCCTCGGCGCGCTCGTACACGGGCGGCTCGTTCCAGTCCTCGACCATCCGGCGCTGAATGCCCTTGCGCGGTTTTTTGAGTTGGGCCATTGTGCGCTCGCGCCAATGCTCGTCACGGGCGTAGCGGTCGGGGAAGATTTGGTAGACCATGCCGCGCTCGTACCAAGTGGGGCGGTTCTCGCGGTGCTTATAGACGGTAATCTGGAAGGACGGCACCTCGGCGTAGTCGTAGGTTACGCCCTCGCCGCCGGTGCGGCCCTGGGGCGCGCCCAGGCGAACCTCGGGCTGGCCCTCGATATTGCAGATAAAGCTGTACCACACAAGACACGGTTCAGTGCATTTGAGCTCGCCGGTAAAAATGCCATCGCCTTCGTGTTCCATCGGAATCAGGGTCTCGCCGACTTCATCGACCCAGGTACGTAGGGTGAGTGTTGCCTGGTTGGGATCGGCATCCTCCAAAATCACCGAGAGTGCAACGGTAGTTCCTGTGGTCACAGCGCCAAACGGAGTGCGAAACTGCGGTAGGCGGCTGTTGTGTATCAATCTCATAGTACGGTCCAGTTCAATAGAATCACGGCCTGCGGGCCATGGGCTTTACGCACAAATTGTAAGTATATCTGTTGTACACAGGGTGTATAAACAACATCCGTTTACCATCGGCGAACGGTTGTCCTAGAAAATCGTTTTACCAACTATCTACAGAGAAGGGGCGCCCGGTTGGAGCGCCCCTTGTTTAGGGTTTTGATTAGGTTTTAGATCGTCTGCGGGCTAGCGGCGCTTGCGGGTGGCCGTTGCCTTGCGGACGGAGGTCTTCTTGGTCGGGGCCTTTTCCTCGGCCGGAGCGGCAGGGGAGACCGGGGCCTCCTTGGCGGGCTCGGTCTTTGCCGTAGCCTTCGGAGCGGTCTTGACCTCAGCGGCCTTCGGTGCCGGCTCGGCCTTTACTGCAGGCTTGTCCTCGGCTTTAGCCTCTGCCTTGGGGGCGGCTGTCTTGGTCGTGGTCTTTTTGGCCGTCGTCGTAGAGCGCTTGCGCGTGGTGGTCTTGGCGGCCGGCTTTGCCTCGACGGGCGTCTCCTCGACTTTGGCGGCCGGCTTTGCGGCTGCCTTGGTCGTGGCGGCCTTCGTGGTCGTCGCCTTCGTTGTCGTGGTCTTCTTGGCTGCCGTTGCCTTCTTGGCGGTCGCGGTCGACTTCTTGGCAGTGGTCTTGGCCGGTGCCTTGACGGCGGGCTTGGCCTCGACGGCGGCCTCGGCCTTTACCTCG
>CABUUB010000118.1 GCA_902494625.1 uncultured Collinsella sp. | reverse complement strand
AGCGCCGCCGCCATGGCAGCCGCCGCGCTGGTGCAGATACTCGGCGGCACGCCCGAGCAGGCGCTCGATGCCAGTTCCATCGCGCTGAGTAACCTGCTGGGCCTCGTTTGTGACCCCGTCGGTGGCCTCGTGGAGGTGCCCTGCCAAAACCGCAACGCCATCGGCGTGGCAGCGGCCTTTAGCTCGGCACAACTCGCCCTCGCAGGCATTAAGAGCCTGGTGCCGTTTGACCAGATGGCACATGTCATGCTCTCGGTGGGTCACGCGTTGCCGGCCACGCTGCGCGAGACGGCAAAGGGCGGCATCGCGCAGGCTCCGGCCGCACTTTCGGCCTGTGCAAAATGCGGTGTGTGCGGATAGCGGCAAAGAACGACTCAAAGGTGGGACAAATGTCCCACCTCTTTTGAATGCCACCGTTTCCGTACCACAAACAGCAGGGCAATCGCTATAATGCAAGCCCAGTAAAAACACGATGAACCGCAAGGCGAAAATCGAAGGATATGCATACGATGTCGCAAAACGATCGAACTCAACTGATTCCCGATCCGCAGCAGCCGAGCAGGCACACCGGCGGCGTTCAGTCGCCGCGTCCTATCGCGCCGAGCCACGGTCAGCAGCGTAGTGCAGCAAACGCTTCCCAACACCCGAACCAACAGCGACAGCAGCGTCAACAACGTCAGCAGCGCCAGGCAAACGGCAATGCGCCCAAGCAGCCCCCCACGCACGCTCGAGGCGATCGCGGCCCCGCGCGCAAACCCGCCGAGAACAATAAGTCGGGCAAAAAGACGACGTTATTTGTCGTCTTGGGCCTAATCGTCATTGTCTATATAGTAGGCGTCGTAGCGTTTTCGCAGGTAGCCTACCCCAACACCACCATCGCCGGCGTCGACGTCTCGTTCTCCAACGCTTCGTCTGCCGCCACCAAGGTCAATTCGGCATGGAAGCACTATAAGCTCGCCGTGACAGGCGATGACTTTAGCTGGACCTATCAGCCCGAGTCCGATGAACCCATTGTCGACGGCGAAGCTGCCGCAAAAGAAATCATCAGCCACAATGAAGCCTTTATATGGCCGGTCCGTCTTGTGGAATCCTTAAGCGGCAAGACCAAAACAACCGCTACCTCCAACGAAGTCGATCTTGATCAAGACGTCGACCTGTCCATGCTCTCCGACACCTTTGACCAAAAGCAGTTTGAGGAGGATCTGGGCGCCGCCATCGACGAGTTTAACGATGGCCGTTCGGGCACGTTCGAGGCCAATAGCTCCTATGACGAGCAGGCCGGCAAGTTTACCGTCGAGAAGGCGCGCTCCAACGAAAAGCTCAACCGCGAGCATGTCATTAAGTACGCCGAGCTCGAGCTTGCCTCGCTGACCGAGACCGTAGATCTTTCCAAGCTCGGCAACGATGCCTATGAGCCGCTCAATGGAACGCTAACCGATGATCAGATTCAGGCCGCATGCGATGCCGCCAACAACTTCCTGGGCGTCAACGTGACCCTCAAGCTCAACGGCGAGGATGCCGGCAAGGTTGATGGCAGCTCCGTATTGCAGTGGATCAGCTTTGCCGATCCGGCCAACCCCACGCTCGATTCGTCGCAGATCAGCAGCTGGGCAGCCGAGCTCGCCAACGGCTTTAATACCGTGGGCTCTACTCGCTGGTGGACGCGCGCCGATGGCAAACAGTGCGCCGTCGAAGGCGGTGACTTTGGTTGGTCCATCGACAGCAGCTCGCTCGCCAAGCAGGTCGAGGACGCCATTAACAACAAGCAGACCGGCGAAATCGAGATCAAGTACTCCCAGAAGGCCGACACCTTTACCGCAAAGGGAGAGCCCGACTGGAAGGCGTATATCGACGTCGACCTGTCCGAGCAGCACGCGCGCTACTATGACGAGAACGGTAATATCGTTTGGGAGGCCAACTTCATTTCCGGCAAACCGGGCGAAGACGCCACCCCCGAGGGCGTGTGGCAGATCAACAGCAACGACGGCGGCAGCACCCTGATCGGAGCCAAGGACCCAGAGACCGGTAAGCCCAAATACGAGAGCCCGGTGAGCTACTGGATGCCGTTCGAGGGCAATATGATCGGCTTCCACGACGCTACATGGCAAAACGACAAGAGCTACGATAATGCCGAGTCGTACAAATGGTGCGGCAGCCACGGCTGCATCAACCTGCGCCTGGCAGACGCCAAGGCACTTCACGACTGCATCAAAGTCGGCCTGTGCGTGGTTGTCCACTCGTAGTGCAACGCGCGCATTCCTACAACGTGGAACCGCAGCGACCAATCTAACAGTTCCGAAAGAAACCGTCCTATGCGCCCGCCCCAACCGGTGGGCGCATATAATTATCGAGGTTCTTTCTATAAAGGAGACGCTATGCCGAATGTCCCCACGATCACCCCGGGCCCAGATGATACCGAGCGCACGCCCGAAGGTGCCACCGAAACGATTCCTCTGATTACAAACGTACATGCCGACAAGCAGAGCGAACGCACGAACGATACGGCCGAGATTTCCGATGAAGAGGCGTATGCCAAGCTCAAGGCAAAACGTGCCGAACGTCGACGCAAAAAGCTGATTCGACGCGGTATTGCCGTCGGCGTCATAGGTGCCATCGCGCTCATTTCCATTGTCGCAACCCTGGTTATCAATGCGCAGCCACAGGGCGCTAGCGGGCCTGTGACCGACATGGTGACTGAGGGCACGTTTACCACAACGGTCGAGGCGAAAGGCCAGCTCAAACCCATTTCGTCCTCAGTGGTCTCCCCTTCTGTCGACGGTACGGTCGATTCGATCAACGTGCAGGCAGGCCAATCCGTCAACGAGGGCGACGTGCTTATGATCATTAAAAACGACGAGCTCGACCGCAACGTTGCCGAGGCGCAGCGTGCAGTTGTAGCCGCTCAGGAAGACCTCTCCAACGCACAGAAAGCCGCCGCTGCCGCGCAGGCCACCCCAACGACGGACGTCGATGGAGCTTCCGCAGCGGCTGGCGTCTCCGACGCATCAGCGGACACGAACGCCGTATCGGCCGCACAGCGCAGCCTCGCATCGGCCCAGGCAAACCTCGATCAGGCGAACGCCAAGGCAGCCAGCCGTACGGTCACGGCCCCGAGCTCGGGTAGCATCGTGGAGCTCAACGCCAAGGTGGGCGCCACGGTAACAGGCGGCATGATCATGGGCGAAAGCGATACGAGCGGCGGCAAGCAGTGCATGCAGATCGCCGACCTATCCAAGATGAAGGTGACCGTGCAGGTGGGCGAAAAGGACATCGCCAAGATCGCCGTTGGGCAGAGCGCCAACGTCACGTATCCCGCGTTTCCCGATATCGTGAGCCAGGGTACCGTCACGGCTATCGCGTCGGTGGCAAACTCCGACGCCGCCAACGGTGGTGGCAGTGTAACCTTTAACGTCGATATTCTCATCGAGGCGCCCGACGCGCGCCTGAAGCCGGGCATGACGGCCGAGGTATCGGTGGTGACCGAGCAGCTCGACGACGTGGTGATGGTGCCGACGATGGCGCTCATGACCGAAGACGGCGAACACTATTACGTCAACGCGGCGACTGATGACGAGGGCAAGCAAACCCGTCGCGTGAAGGTGACCGTCGTGACGCAAAACGACAACGAAGCCGTAGTCGGCAAGACACAGGTCAAGCGCGACGACCAGGGCAACGAGATCAACCCTGGCGTGCCGTTTACCAAGCTGCGCGATGGCGACACGCTCGTCATGGACACCGGAGCGGACGCAACGGCTGACGGCGGCTACAGCGCGGATTCGGGCAGCATGTCTGCTGATGAGGGCATGTAATGCGTCCCGTTATCGACATCCGCAACGTGCACCGCATCTT
>CABUUB010000117.1 GCA_902494625.1 uncultured Collinsella sp. | reverse complement strand
CCCTGCATCACGCGGCCGTTCTCGACATATGCGCCGCCGATGCCCGTGCCGATGCCCAGGCACAAGACGGAGAACTTGCCCTTGCCGACGCCCCAGTGGGCCTCACCCAGAGCATGAGCCTGCACGTCGCCCACAACGGCAACGGGAAGACCAAGGTCCTCGCGCAGACGCGGCCCCAACTGAACGCCGGACCAGCCGGGCATAATCTCGTTGGCATACGCGATGGCACCCGTCTTGGGATCGACGACGCCTGCGGCACCGATACCGACACCGAGGACCTCGACATCGGGATTCGCCTCAAGAGCAGCCTTGATGGACGCCTCGATACGTTGGAAGACGGCCTCGCCGCCCTCCTGGGCCTCAGTAGGAACCTCGGCCTCAAATACGGGATGGGGCACGCTGCCGTCAGCCGGGTACTCCATAATGGCGGTCGCGATCTTAGTTCCGCCGATATCGACAGAGCAGACGTACTTGTTCTCCATGTCGTTCTCCTTAGGAGATAAAAACAACTACAGGAAATGCGCCGTCAGGCTAGCCGTCACAGCGCGGTAAAGGTTTTCCAGGTGCCCGAGATCGCCGAGAAACCGTGTGGCCATTGACCTAATGGGTCATGGCCGCACGGTTGAACGGCGAGGTCGGGTGCCTGGGAAAGCTTTAAAGGAGACCGTTGTCCTGGAGGACCTTCTTAATCGCCTCGACGTTCTCGCCGGTCATGGCCTTCACCGGGCGCGGCATGGTCGGGCTGTCGAAGATGCCCATGAGGTTCATAGCGGTCTTGAAGGCGCCGACACCACCGGCATAGCCCTGGACGCCCGAGGTGACATCCCAAATGTGGGAGATCTCGTTGAGGCGATCCTGCTCGGCCTTGACGGTAGCCCAGTCGCCGGCCTGAGCGGCCTTCCACTGGCGCACGTAGCCCTCGGGCTCAACGTTGGCGAGACCCGGAACGGAGCCGTCGGCGCCGCCGAGGTAAGCACCGTCGACGACGACCTCGTGACCGGTGAGGATGCTCATCGGATGACCGTTCTTCTCGTTCTCCTGAACGAGGTAGCGGAACGAGATGTCATCACCCGAGGAATCCTTGACGCCGGCCAGGACGCCCTCGGCGCCGAGCTTGGCAAGGAGCTTCCAGGGGAGCTTGGTGTGGACGCAGACGGGAATGTCATAGGCAAAGATGGGCAGGTCGAGCTCCTCGTGCAGGATGCGGAAGTGCTCCTCGACCTCGGTCATGCCCTGCAGGGCATAGAACGGGCAGGTGGCGACAAGCGCATCGGCACCCAGCTCCTGAGCGACCTTGCCGTGCTCGATCATGCGCTCGGTCTCGGTGTCGATGATGCCGACCAGAACAGGCACGCGGTGGTCGACGATGCGCACGGCCTCGGCGACAATCTGGCGACGGCGCTCGTCGGTAGAGAAGACGACCTCGCCCGAGGATCCCAGGAAAAACAGGCCATCGACGCCGGCATCTATCATGCGGTTGATGCTGCGCTCAAAGGAGGCAACATCAAGCTGGTGGTCTTCGGTATCGGGAACAACGACGGGAGGGATAACGCCGGTGAATTTCTGAGTTGCCACAAGAATCTCCTTAGTTGTCTGGCGGGCAGCCCTATGCCGCCCACTCTTGTTGGCAGTGTCCAGGCCGTCTAGGCCAAAGAACACGGGTAGAACGTTTGGTTAAAGAAGTCGACGACTTCGTTTTCGAACGCATTGATGCGCTCATGAGCGTATTTGGCATAGATGATATGCCTCCGGTCACACTCAAAACCGTTGAATACGGCAAACTGACCCTTGGGGTCGCTCACGGTATCCATGAGCGAAGTGCCCATAAGCACCGAGCCGCACACACGAGACGACAGCACCTCTAGGCCGCCGGGCAGCGGGTTGGCAACCGCCGTACAGGCAAGGCCTCGCTCGTCCAGAGCAGAAACCGCCAGCGCGACACCGCCGCCAAGCCCCTCGCCCCACGCAAAAATGCGGTCGGGGTCCATGCCATCAAGATTGCGCGCAACCTTCGCCATCGCGCAACCCCAACGGACGCGCTCGACAAAAGCGGGTGAAGCAATCCCCCGCTGCAGGTCGTCCGCACCAGCAACATCGTCATCCAGCGCGAGGACGGCATACCCCATGGCGGCAAATCTCGTCATGTGATGCCAGCCGCGCACAGGCCGATCGATGTCATGGAACATCAGGCACAGCGGCACGCGCTCAGATACTTGGGCACGACCAACAGGCTCAATCAAACGAGCGTGGACCGCATCGTCACCGAGCTTAAAGGAAACCTCCGAGTAACGGGCGCAAGGGTTAACAAAGTCAATTGCCGTAATGGCCAGGCCTTGAATCTCAAGATTCGAAGCGCATGTCTCTAAATCAGAAACATCTGCTTGGACATCGCCGTGCCAGTCCTGATATTCTGCGAGCCTTGACGAAACCGTTCCAGGAATTCCCACGAGCCCGGGGACTATCAGCTCGTCAACATTGCTCTCGCACTTAGACATGAGCCTCCCCTCCCTCACAGAAAAACGGAATGATCAGATCGTCAAAGTCCTGAATCTCCTCGTGGCCAAAGCCTTCAAAGAACTCATGACGCTTGTCGCAGGACAGGTTGTTGTACACCGCAAACTGCGTTGCCGGCGGACAGACGATATCGGCCGTGCCCGTGCCAAACAGCACGGGGCACTTGACCATGGGGGCAAAATTCTTGGAATCGAAGTACGCCAGCTTGGCATAGGCTTCGTCAATACAAGTCGAGTCCTCGTCAAACCAGCGCGACCAATAGCGCAGGCCCTCATAGGCAATATCGTCGGCGTCCAAATCCCAAACCAGGCGGAAATCCGACAGGAAGGGATAGAGGATGGCGGCGCGATTGATAAGCTCGCTGTTAAGCGCGCAGGTCGCAATGCCCAAACCGCCGCCCTGCGATGCGCCGTTCACATACACGCGGGCAAGATCGATGCCCTCGAGCTCGCGAACGATACGGCACAGAATGCGAATATCCTGATGTAGGCGAACATAGTAGAGGTTGGCCGGGTCGCCGTCGATACCGGCGACGATATGGCCCGCGACCGTCGTGCCCTCAAATCCACCAATGTCCTCGGAGGGGCCTCCTTGGCCAGGACAATCGAGAGCAATGAGCGCCATGCCCATGCCCGCAAACGACGCCTGCTCAAACCAGCTGCGGCTTGCACCCGGATACCCATGGAACTGAAGTACCAATGGCACAGGCTCGTCCGAGACGGGTTTAAGGTACTTGGCATGCAGGCGTGCACCACACATGCCGGTATACCAGAGGTCGAAAAACCGACAGGTCGCGGAATCCGCAACCGAAGCCGCCTCAATCTCGTAGTCGAGCTCGACAGCGTCGGCCACGGCCATGCGTTCCTTCCAAAAGAGATCGAAATCCGATGGACGGGGCATAGCG
Source organism: uncultured Collinsella sp. (assembly GCA_902494625.1). GTDB lineage: Bacteria > Actinomycetota > Coriobacteriia > Coriobacteriales > Coriobacteriaceae > Collinsella. The sequence continues at coordinate 595 of CABUUB010000117.1, read as the reverse complement.
CCTCGATATTCACCAAATTGCTGTTGTAGCTCCTGAGCACTTGGCATGGCTCGTGAACCCAGCCTTTCGAAATCGCAACGGAGGTGCGCCCGGCAAGGGAACCGGGCGCACGGGAGGGAAAGCGAGGCTACTCGCCGAGCTTGGGATGCAGCAGCGACGGCGCAGCGCCGAGCAGCATCTTGGTGTAGGGGTCCTGAGGGTGCTGGAAGACCTGCTTGGCCTCGCCCTGCTCGACAATCTTGCCACCATTCATAACGATGATGTCGTCAGAGATATAGCGGACCGTCTGGATGTCATGGCTGATGAACACCATGGCCAGGCCGAGCTCCTTCTTAAGGTCGGTCAGCAGGTTCAGAATCTGCGCACGGACCGAAACGTCCAGAGCCGAGGTGGGCTCGTCGGCGATGATGGCATCGGGGTTCAGCGACAGGGCACGAGCAATTGCGACGCGCTGGCGCTGGCCGCCCGAAAGCTGGCCGGGAAGAACCTCGGCGGCGGAGCTGGGCAGACCGGTGAGCTCCAAGAGCTCCTTGACGCGCTTCTCCTGCTCGGCCTCGGTACCCAGGTTGTGGACGCGCATGGGGTCGAGCAGTTG
>CABUUB010000116.1 GCA_902494625.1 uncultured Collinsella sp. | reverse complement strand
TCGCGGGTGTCGTCGTAGTTGCGCCAGTCATCGCGACGATCGCGGCTGGCACGCGGGTCGCGACGATCGCGCGACTCATTCGAACGACCGGCGCCGCTGCGGCCGCCGTTGCCACGAGCGCCCTCGCGACGCTCACCACCGCGGGCGCCCTCGCGGCCTCCGCGCTCGTCAAAGCGCTTGCCGCCGCGGGGCTCGCCGCCGCGGGTACCACGCTCGTCACGCGAACCACGGCCTTCGCCGCCACGGCGCTCATCGCGCCCGCCGCGCTCGCCATCGCGACCGGAGCGACGACGGTCACCCGAGCCGCGCTTGCCGGCGCGCGAACCACGGCCTTCGTCCTCGCGCTCAACACGACGACGACCGCCACGGTCCTCGTCCTCACGACGGCGGCGGTGCGCCTCGCCCTGGAACTGCTTGGCGCGACGCTCGGCACGGTTGCCGCGCGGGCCCTGCTCAACAGCACCGCCGCGCTCCTCGGCAGCCACCTCGCGAGCCACGCTCTCAATGGCCTCGTCCACGCGAGCCTGAACGCCCTCGCGCACGCGGGTCTTGCCGCCACGCTTGGGACGACTCGGACGCTCGCCGTCGCCGCGGCGCTCGTCGCGACCGCGGTTGGAACGACCGGCCACATCGCCGTAGTCATCGCCGTTGCGCTTGCCGTCGCGACGCGCCTGCTCGAGCTTCTTCTTGCTCTTGGACTTGCCGCGCTTGGTCTTCTTCTTCACCTTAAAGGCCGCGGGGTCGCGCTCGGGGTCAACCGCGGGCGGGTTGGGGCCCACATGCAGGTCGCCGGCCTCGTAGATGTCGGCCGTCTTGTCCATGAGCTTCTCGATCTCGTAGAACTCATCGACGTCCTGCTCGGTCACAAACGTGATGGCCCAGCCCAGCTCGCCGGCGCGGCCCGTGCGGCCGATGCGATGGATGTAGTCGGTCGGCTCGGCCGGCACGTCAAAGTTCACGACGTAGCGCACATCGCTAATGTCGATGCCGCGGGCGAGGACATCGGTCGCCACCAGCACGTCAACGGTGCCGTCGCGGAAGGCCGAAAGCGCGCGCTCGCGCTGGGCCTGGCTGCGGTTGCCGTGAATCGCGGCGGCCTTGATGCCCTTACGCTCCAGACGACGGCAGCAGCTGTCGGCGCGGTGCTTGGTGCGCATAAAGACGATAGTGCGCTCCGGGCCCTCCTTTTTAAGGAACTCGGGAAGCAGGTTGTTCTTGGCCTCGATGGACACCGGGAACACAAACTGGTCGACGGTGTCGGCGGTCGACGTGGCAGGCGCGATCTCCACGCGGGCCGGGTCGCTCACCAGGTCGGTGATCTCGCCCACGGCCTCCTCGTCGAGCGTGGCCGAGAACAGCAACGTCTGGCGCTCGGCCGGCGTCTCGCGCACAATGCGGCGGACGGCGGGCAAAAAGCCCATGTCGAGCATGCGGTCGGCCTCGTCGAGCACCAGCACCTTGACCTCGTCCAGGTGGCAAGCGCCCTGCTCGATCAGATCGACCAGACGGCCCGGCGTGGCGACCAGGATGTCGCAGCCGTACTTGAGCGCCGCGGTCTGGGGCTTGTAGCTCACGCCGCCCACGACGGTCACGGCGACATGGCCCGTAACGTCGGCGATCTTGCCGGCGACCTCATCGATCTGCTGTGCGAGCTCGCGCGTGGGGGTGATGACGAGCATCACGGGGCCGCGGCCGTTGCCCTCGGGCTTCTTGGCACCGCGACGGCGGTTGCGGCCGCCACGCTCGCGCACGGGCTTGGGCGGGGCGATGTGCTCCAGATTGTTCATGGTCGGCAGCAAGAAGGCGGCCGTCTTGCCGGTGCCGGTCTGAGCGGCGGCAAGCAGGTCGCGGCCCTCGAGCACCACGGGGATCGAGCCGGCCTGCACGGGCGTGGGCGCCGTGTAGCCCAGGTTCTCGATGGCACGAAGCATCTCGTCCGAAAGTCCCAGCTCGTCAAAGGCGGGCAGGTTCTCGGTCGCGGACTCGACGGTCTCGGCGGCGCTGGCCTCGTCGGCAGCGTCGAAGGCAGCCTGGGTCATGGCCTCGCGGGCCTCGTCCAGAATCTCGGCGTCCGTGACGTCGGATACAGAATTACGCATATGTTGTTGTTCCTTATCTGCACGCGTTATGGGCACGGCATGCGGCCGCGCGAGCGTGCTTGGTAGTGCGCTAATACATACAAAAACAGGTGCGCACAGAGAGGACGTTGCTCAGCACGCTGGCGATCGCTTTGGCAGCCCTATCACGCGCCGTCCAGACGCAGCAGCTCTAAGCGATGGAGCAGATTCGCCGCCGGTTAGTATACCCGCGCTTCGCATGCCCCCACGTAAACCACAGATGACGGGGCGGACGGGGCGGGTCTGGGCCGATTGTCTCAATCTGTAACAGTTGCTCAGCAAAAACCGGTCTTAGTGTTACAGATTGAGACAAACCCAAACCTCGCAAAACAAAATCTCGATCTGTAACAGTTAGAGCTCATTTTCCCTGCTAGATGTTACAGATTGAGATGTCTGGCAGGGACTGCCAACGATTGAGCAGCCGCCCTCATCTGTATCGAAATGTCATACATTTCTTTCTATACTGTACACCCCCAGGGGGTATGGGTGTATAGTATCGGCAGGTTAACATTTCAACGCTACGACACAGAAAGGAGAAGCCATGGCTCAAGATAAGTTCGACGTGGGCGGCATGACGTGCGCCGCTTGCCAGGCGCATGTGGACCGCGCCGTGAGCAAGCTCGACGGCGTCCAAAGCGTCGCGGTCAACCTGCTCGCCGGTTCCATGATGGTCGACTACGACCCCGCGCAGGTCTCCCCCGACGATATCTGCACCGCCGTCGACCGCGCGGGCTACTCGGCCTCGCCCGTCAGTACGGGCACCGAAGCCGCCCCAAACGGCAACGCGCAAGCCAGATCCGGCGCCACCCATATGGAGTCGCCCACCAAAAAGCTAGAGGCCACTGCCTCCGCTATGCGCACCCGTCTCATCATCTCAGTCATCTTTCTCATTCCGCTGTTCTACATAGGCATGGGACATATGCTCGGCTGGCCGCTGCCCAGCGTCTTCACTGACCACACCCACAGCATGACGTTGGCGCTCACCGAGCTCGTCTTGCTCATCCCCATCGTCTACGTCAACGACGCGTACTTTATCAACGGGTTTAAATCGCTCGCGCACGGCGCGCCCACCATGGACGCCCTTATTGCCGTGGGCGCCACCGCCTCCATCGCCTGGTCGCTCTACGCTATGTTTATCATGGCTGACCAGCTGGCCGCTGGGCAGGTTCACGAGGCCATGATGACGGGCACGGACAACCTGTACCTTGAGAGCGCCGGCACGATTCTGTCGCTCGTCACCGTGGGCAAATATCTCGAGACGCGCAGCAAGTCCAAGACCGGCGGCGCCATCGAGGCGCTCATCGACCTGGCGCCCAAGACCGCGACCATCGTAGCCGACGACGGCACCGAGACCACCGTGGACGTCGACGCCATCCTACCCGGCCAGGTGCTGCGCGTGCGCCCCGGCGAGTCTATCCCTGTCGACGGTGTGGTACTCGAGGGTAGCTCGGCCGTGGACGAGAGTGCGCTCACCGGCGAGTCCATCCCCGTGGAAAAGACCGCCGGCGACACCGTTAACGCCGCCACGGTCAACCGCACCGGATCGTTTACCTTCCGTGCAACGCGCGTGGGCGGCGACACGTCGCTCGCCAAGATCATCCAGCTCGTCGAGGACGCCAACGCCACCAAGGCGCCCATCGCCCGCATGGCCGATAAGGTCGCCGGCGTGTTTGTGCCCGTGGTGTTTGCGATCTCGGCCGTGACCTTTGTGGCGTGGATGGCGCTGACCGGCAGCGTAAACGAGGCGCTCACCTCCGCCGTGGCCGTGTTGGTGATCAGCTGCCCGTGCGCGCTGGGCCTGGCCACGCCCGTCGCCATTATGGTTGGCACCGGCAAGGGCGCCGAGATGGGCATTCTGTTTAAGAGCGCCGAAGCGCTGGAGAATCTGCGCAGCGTGGGCACGGTGGTGCTCGATAAGACGGGCACGGTCACCCGGGGTAAGC
>CABUUB010000115.1 GCA_902494625.1 uncultured Collinsella sp. | reverse complement strand
TGTGTTTGGCGGCGCCCCGTTTTTGTGTTGCAAGGAGGGTAAAGGTATGAACGCCACGGTTGTGATCCCAACATATTGGGCGGGCGATGATACCCAAGCAAACGCTCCCGGCACCTACGATCACTCGACGTCGCTCAATGCCGCCAACCCGGAACTCGATCGCTGCCTGACTTCGCTCGAACAGGTGCGCGACATTCCGCGCATCATTCTCTTGGTGGTCTGCCCGGTTTCTGCCACGGCCGACGTATCCCATCGCGTGCACGAAATCGTTAATGCGCATCCCACACTTAAGGTCACCATCGTTACCAATACTCAGGCTTCGCGTGTTGCCGACCGCGTGGCGCAGATTGCGCCCAAAGGCTCGGGCGAGTGCGTGAGCCTGCGCGGCTACGGCGCCATCCGCAACATGGGTCTTGCCTGCGCGGCGGTGCTGGGGCACGACGCGGTTGTGTTTTTGGATGACGACGAGACCGTCATCGATGCCGACTTTATGAAGCGTGCGACCTATGCACTGGGCCAACAGACGCGTCAGGGCCTGCCGATTTTAGTCAAGAGCGGATACTTTTACGATCGCGACGGGTCGCCGCTGGCTCCCACGGACAAAGTGGGCATTTGCCATCGCTGGTGGACCAAGCGTATCGAGTTCAATCGCTGGATGAAAAAGGCGCTCTCGGGCACCCGCATCTCGCGCTCCAATTACGTGTGCGGCGGCCTGATGGCCCTGCATGCCCGCGCCTTTACGCGCGTGGCCTTCGACCCGTTTATCACCCGCGGCGAGGACCTGGACTACCTGTTTAACATGCGCATGTTCGGCTATGACGTATGGTTCGATAACGAGTGGACCGTGCGCCACCTGCCGCCCGAGTCCGAGAAGCGCTCGCCGCGCTTTATGCAGGACGTGTACCGTTGGTACTACGAGCGGGCCAAGCTGACGTTCGCTGCGCACCAAAAGGAGCTCATTCCGGTTACGGCCGCATCACTCATGCCCTATCCGGGTCCGTGGATCTCGCGCGAGCTCGACGACCGCGTGCGCAAGACCGCCATGGTTCGCAGCATGTTTACCCGCGAGCACGAGGGGTATCTGCGCATCTGGCGTCATGGTATTGACGAGGCCAAGACCTATGCCCGCCAAAACGCCGCAAGCTACCTGCGTTTTCAGAGTTTCTGGCCCAAGATCATGGACGAACTTTGGCGCGACGCACAACTGATTAGCATCCTGGAGGGGGCTGAATGATCGACCGCCGCGCCCAGCGCGATAATTCAATTTCAATCTTTCGCATCATCGCCGTTGTCTGCGCCGTTTGCGTGTTGGCGTACTTTATCTTTGCCCTGGCGACTGGCATTGAGCCGATTGCCACGGTGGTCGCCTGTGCGCTGCTGTGCATCTTCCTGTGCATCTTTATCTATTTGACGCTCAATCCCGATTCGGTACGCTCCCAGTATACCGAGGAGACGCTTTCGGTTGCCTCGGCCATGCTCGAGGACATTAAGGGCGGTCTGACGCAGGAATCGGCGCTTTTGGTGTGCCGGCGTATCCTGCCCGAGACACGTGCCATGACCGTTGCCATCACCGATGAGGGCAACGTGCTGGCCTGCGCGGGCGAGTTCGAGGAAAAGCTGCTGCCCGATTCGCCCATCCACACGCTTGCAACGCGCTACGTCATTGAGCACGGCATCGTGCAGTCGTTCAACCGCGTGGTGGACGTGGTGGGTTCGGATGGCTCGCACAACCAGGTTCCCGCCGGTATCATCGCGCCCATCAAGGTGGGCGACCGCACCGTCGGTACGCTCAAGTTCTACTACAAGACCCCGCGCGCCGTCGACCGTACCCAGTATGCACTCGCCTCGGGCTTTGCCGAGATCCTGTCCACGCAGCTCGCCATCCACGAGCTCGAGGTGCAAAAGGAGCTCACGGCCCGTGCCGAGGTTCGTGCCCTGCAAGCGCAGATCAATCCGCACTTTCTGTTTAACACGCTCAACACCATCGCGTCGTTTACACGCACCGATCCGCTGCGTGCCCGCGAGCTGCTGCGCGAGTTCTCCTCGTTCTATCGCGCCACGCTCGACAACTCGGGGTCGCTTATCCCGGTCTCGCGTGAGGTTGCCCAGACCAAGCGCTACCTGACGTTTGAGAAGGCGCGCTTTGGCGAAGACCGCGTACTGGCGACCTTCGATGTCTCCGAGGATGTCGAGGACACGTTGGTCCCGGCCTTTGTAATCCAGCCCATCGTCGAGAACGCCGTGCGGCATGGCATGGGCGATGGCGATGCCCTGCGGATCGATGTGACCGTCCATCAAGACGGCGACGACGCAATCCTGATTGCTGTGGCCGACAATGGCGTGGGCATGGACGAGGGCACCGCCGCCAGGCTGTTTGATGAGCGCTCCGCCCGCCCCGATGCCAGTTCCCCGCAAGGCGGCGGCGCCGGCGTGGCCATGCACAATATTTCTGAGCGCATCCATCGCTTTTATGGACCGCACTCTTATACGCGCGTCGAATCGGCGCCGGGCAAGGGCACCAAAGTGCTCCTGCATCTTGATTTGTCAGAGAGCATCTTTGATATTCAAGAGTAAAATAAAAGGCTATGGGCTCAACGCCAAGCGGCGGATGCCCAGCGTAGTTTGTTGACGAAAGGTTTAATCCCTATGCTGCGTGCGATGATTGTGGATGACGAGGCCCCGGCCCGTTCGGAACTTCGCTTCTTGCTCGAGCAGACGGGCAAGATCGGCACGATCACTGAGGCGTCGAGCGTCCGCTCCGCCATTGAGATGTTGATGGAAAGCCGCGTCGATGTCGTATTTCTCGATATCTCGATGCCCGGCGCTTCTGGTCTGCAACTTGCCGAGGCGCTGCATAAGCTCAAAAATCCGCCGGCGATCGTGTTTGTGACTGCGTATAGTGACCATGCGGTCGAGGCATTCGACGTAGATGCCGTCGATTACCTCATGAAGCCGGTCGAGGAGGCACGCCTGGATCGCGCGATCGAGAAGGTCATGCAGCACGCCAAGCCCGTCACGGACAGCAAAGCCACCATCGAGCGCATTCCGGTGGAAAAGGGCGGCCGTAAGGTCCTCATCCCCGTGGATGACATTCGCTTCATCATGGCCAAGGACGATTACTCCTGTATCTATACCGTCGATGATCGTTTTCTATCGACGACTTCGCTGGCGCAGTTCGAGGCCAAGCTTTGCGACTTTGGTTTCTTTCGCGTTCATCGCCGCTATATCGTCAACTTGGCGTGCGTCACGGATGTCGAGACGGTGCCCTCGGGCGCTATCCAACTGGGCATTACAGGCGTCGACGAACGCGTGCCGGTCTCACGCCGCCGCGTTGTGCCGCTCAAGAAGGCCCTGAGTCTCTAGCACACTGGCCCCGCAGCCCTGTAGACCAATTGTCTGCGGAGCCGTGGGGCTTTTTGTATATACGTCGAATCGGTTTTGCAGAAGGGATCCCATGAACAGTGCAAGCGCTAAGCGCATCGACATCATCTCGGACACCCACGGCTATCTTTCGCCCGCGCTTCTGGACGAGCTCAAGGGCGCAGATCTGATCATCCACGCCGGAGACCTCACCTCAGAGATGGATTACGAGCATCTATGCACCATCGCCCCCGTGCGAGCGGTCCTAGGAAACAACGACTACTACCGCGACTACGGCCCGGATGTAGACCGTCTGGCCCTCTTCACCTACGAAGGCCTCAAATTCGCCGTAGCCCACTACCGTGAAGACCTGCCCGTGGGATCCGTAGACGTAGCCATCAACGGTCACACCCACGTAACCAAAGAAGCCCAAGTGGGCCGTTGTTTAGTCCTCAACCCGGGCAGCGCCAGCTACCCCAGAGGCACCCGAGGCCCCACCATGGCCAGAATGCTCGTCAAGGACGGCAAGATCCTGAGCACCAAATTTATTGACCTAGAGTAGGTGCAACAAAAACGGGGGATGCAGATCGCATCTCCCGTTTTTCTTTGAGCAAAAGGCTGAGTCCCAACAAGAACCTAAGACAACCCCGCCACGGAGAACAGGGCCGCCGAGCCGCGAAGCGGCGAGCAGCAAGAACTGATTGAACATAGTGACGGCAGGGAGGGTCTCCGGGGCCGGCTGGCGCGGGTTAAGTTTGTCGCGAGTTCCGCACGCAAAGGAAAGCACTTAATGTGCTTTCCGTCTTGCGCAGGACTGTAGAGCAG
>CABUUB010000114.1 GCA_902494625.1 uncultured Collinsella sp. | reverse complement strand
CTGCTGCTGGAGGTGCCGGTCGGCGAGCCGCTCTTCTATATGGAGGCCTACTTTACCGACGCCGGCGGGCGCCCTCTACTGCTCGGCCGCCAAAAGATCGTGGGCTCGCGCTACGTCTTCGACATCTAACGTCCACAGATAGAACAACATAGAACAAATTTGCCGAGATGACTTCACGGGCGTTGTTACACGTGCTATAAATAGGACAACATAGAACGACAGCAGGTACGAGCTGTCGTCGTTCAAAGCCGCCCCACAAGGAGGAGCATCAGCATGAACGCACATGATCTGGTTCAGGAAATCATCGAGCGCAAGGGTAAGATTGAGAATGTCTTTTGGATCGCTTGTGGCGGTTCGATGATCGACCTGATGCCGGCCAACGAGCTGCTCAAGCGCGAGGCCACCACGTTTACCTCGATGGTCTACACGGCACGCGAGTTTTGCCTGATGGCCCCCAAGAGCCTTGGCGAGAAGTCGCTCGTTATTGCCTGCAGCCACAGCGGCAACACGCAGGAGGTCGTCGACGGCTGCGAGATGGCGTTGGCTGCCGGTGCCGAGGTCATTGCCCTCACTGACTGCGAGGGCTCCAAGATCGACAACGGCAAGTGGACCACCTGGGTCTACCCCTGGGGTGAGGGCGTGTCGCAGGCCGAGGTGCCTCAGGGCATCGGCGCTCTGATCGCCGCCGAGCTGCTCGACCAGCAGGAAGGCTACGAGGCACTCGCCGACATGTACGAGGGCCTCAAGCAGATGGATGCGCTGCTGCCCGCCGCGCGCGAGAAGGTCAACGCCGAGCTGGGTGCCCGTTTTGCCGAGCTCTGCCAGCAGCACAAGTTCTTCTACATCCTGGGCTCCGGCCCCAACTTTAGCCAGACCTACGCCATGGCGATCTGCTCGCTCATGGAGATGCAGTGGCAGCACTGCTGCTACATCCACTCCGGCGAGTATTTCCACGGTCCTTTCGAGGCTACCGAGCCCGGCGTGTTCTACTTTGTGCAGCTCGGATCGGGCGAGTGCCGCCCCATGGAGGAGCGCGCGCTGGCGTTCCTCAACACGCACACCGACGCGATCATGGTGCTCGATGCGCTCGAGTACGGTGTGGGCGAGGTGCCCGCCAGCGTGCGTTCGTTCCTGGAGCCGATTTTCTTCTACAACATGAGCTGCGAGCTGCGCGCCGCACGCGGCAAGGTGTTCGATCACAGCCCCGAGATTCGTCGCTACATGGGCATCGAGCAGTACTAGGTAACGGGAAAAGTATTTACCTTCGATTCGCAAGCGTGTCGTGTGAGTCAAAAAGCGGGCCGCGCCGGGGATTTCCGGCGCAGCCCGCTTGGTATTGTGCTTAGATTCGCAAGGTTGCGGCAGCCGGCGGCTTACTTGGCGTCGTAGGCCTCGGCGTCCCACCAGTCGAGCTGGGCGATGTTGTCGCGGATGTGCTGGCAGCTCTTGTGGAAGCCCTCGAGCTCGTGCTCGGACAGGTCGAGCGTGTAGACCTCCTCGACGCCCTCGGCGCCGATCACGCACGGCAGGGAGGTAAAGATGCCCTCCTCGCCATACTGGCCGGTCATAAGCGTAGAGGCCGAAAGCACGGCGTGCTCGTTGTGCAGCACGGCGGCGCAGACGCGCGCGGCGGAGTTGGCGACGGCGTACTCGGTGCACTGTTTGCCCTGGTAGGTCACATAGCCGCCCTTGCGCGCGAGCTCCTCGACCTCCATGTGGTCGAAGGCGTACTTGTCGGGGTTCTCGGCCTGGAGCTCGTTGAGGCTCTTGCCGGCGATGGTTGCGGCCTTAAAGGCGGCCAGCTGGCTAAAGCCGTGCTCGCCGATCATGTAGGCGTCGATGGACTTGGGGCTCACGCCGACCTTCTTGGAGATCTCGGTGCGCAGGCGGGCGGAATCCAGGCCGCAGCCCGAGCCGATGATCTTCTTGGGATCGTAACCGGTCAGGTGCCACAGCTCGGTGCACACGACGTCGCAGGGGTTGGAGATGCTCACGAAGATGCCGTCAAAGCCGGCGTCGACGATGCGTTTGGCAAAGGTGCGGGCGGCGTCGGTGGTAAAGAACAGCTCACCGTCGCGGTTGCCAGCGGCCAGCGCGACCTTGCCGGCGGCGTTGACGATGACGTCGCAGCAGGCCAGCTCCTCGTAGTGGTCGTAGCAGTTGACGATCTTGGTGTTGTACGGGACAAACGAAAGGGAGTCGCGCAGGTCCTGGACCTCGGACGTCACCTTGGCCTCGTTGATATCGCACAGGTACAGCTCATCGGCAATGCCCTGCATGAGCAGACTGTTGGCGACATGTGCTCCTACGTGGCCCTGGCCGACCACACCGATCTTACGCGTCTGGTACATGATATGTATCCTTTCGGCCGAGTTTTTCGCGTCGAACCATTGTAGCGTCCTGCTGCCACTTTGCTAGGCTAAAGCGCCATAGATTTTTGGGCATGCCTTAATCTCTACTTTTGGAGTGATTTGGGCCGCTGACGGCATCGCCGGGCGATGTACTCGCGCGGACGGGGCCGGTCGTTGTACCATAGCTGCAACTGACTCGTAAGGAGCATCCATGCCCATTCGCATCCCCGACGCCCTCCCTGCCGCCGCGCAGCTCGAGAGCGAGAACATCTTTGTCATGACCGAGTACCGCGCGCTGCACCAGGACATCCGTCCGCTGCGCGTGCTCATCCTCAACCTCATGCCCACCAAAATCGCCACCGAGACGCAGATCATGCGCAAGCTCTCCAACACGCCGCTGCAGGTGGAGGTGGACCTGCTGCGCACGAAAACGCACGAGGCCACGCACGTGAGCGCCGGCCACCTGGAGACGTTCTATCGCACGTTCGACGACATCCGCGACATCCACTACGACGGCCTGATCATCACGGGCGCGCCGGTGGAGCAGATGCCGTTCGAGGAGGTCGACTACTGGCCCGAGCTCTGCCAGATCATGGATTGGTCCACCACGCACGTGCACTCCACGCTGCACATTTGTTGGGGCGCGCAGGCCGGTCTGTACCATCATTACGGTATCCAGAAGTACGACCTACCGGCAAAGGCAAGCGGCGTGTTCGAGCATTATCTGGTGAAGCCGCAAAGCCCGCTGGTCCGCGGCTTTGACGACCGCTTCTATGCCGTACATTCGCGCAACACCGACGTGCGCCGCGAGGACGTGGAGGCCGAGCCGCAGCTTGAGGTTGTGGCCGTGTCTGACGAGGTTGGCCTGTACATCGTCAAGTCGACCGACAGCCGTCGCTTCTTTGTTTTTGGCCATCCCGAGTACGACACCGATACGCTGCGCCTGGAGTACGAGCGCGATGTGAAGCGCGGCCTCAACCCTCAGGTGCCGGCGCATTACTTCCCGGGCGACGACCCCACTGCCGAGCCGCGCAACGTCTGGCGTAGCCAGGCTCAGCTGTTCTACACCAACTGGCTCAACTACTACGTCTACCAGACCACGCCCTACGACCTGGCCCGCGCCGGCGAGGAGCACTAGGCTGCGATGGTACTGCTGTAGCCGTGGCTGATGTGGTAGCGGTTAGGCGCTGATGATGCGGGGTAGCGGCAGGTCGTGGGCATCGATGGGGATGTGGTCGACGTGCTGCTCGTCAAAGGCGATGCCGATGATTTGACATGCGGGCGAGAGCATGGACAGGTAGCGGTCATAGCAGCCGCCGCCGTAGCCCAGGCGCGCGCCGGTTTGGTCGAAGGCCACGAGCGGCACAACAATCATGTCGAGTGCTTCGGCAGGCACGATGGGGAAGCGGTCGCTGTCGACGTCCGTGGCCGCGAAGGCCCGCGCGGGGTGGGCGATAAACGGAGCCGCGGACGCATCGTCGGCGGCAACTGCTCGCATGCACATGCGCTGGCCACAAGCTGCGGCATCAATTGCCGAGAGCATGCACGGATAGGCTACGCGCCAGCCGCGCGCGGCGGCCGCAGCGGCAAACGCGGCAGGGTCTGCCTCGGAACCCATCGCGGCATAGACGGCAACGGTGCGCGGCGCCGCGGCATCCAAGCGGCCCAGCAGCTCAACCAGCCGCGCACAGATATCAGCAGACTTCGCCGCCTGCACATCCAAATCAAGAGCGTCACGTCGGGCAATCACCGCCCGTCGCAATTTAGCCTTGTCCATCCCAACCTCCTCTAGCAAACCCGCCAAAAAGGGACAGGTTTATTTTGGCAGGTTTTATCTGGGCAAACGTCGAAGCCGCCACAAAGGCGCCCTTTGTGGCGG
>CABUUB010000113.1 GCA_902494625.1 uncultured Collinsella sp. | reverse complement strand
TCGGGGAACTCGCGCACCGCGTCTCCGCCAATGACGTCGACGTTATCAAGCTTGTTGATTTCCAGGTTACGGCGCAGGTCGCGCACGGCGGGGCCGTAGGCCTCGACGGCGGCGACAAAGTCGCAGCGGCGGGCGAGCGGCAGGGTAAAGGTGCCGGCACCACAGTACAGGTCCACGGCAAGCTCGTCTTCCTGCGGGTCGAGCGCTTCCATGACAAGCTCGATCAAAATCTCGGCACCCTTGGTGTTGACCTGGAAAAAAGACGGGGCAGACAAGCGCATCTGACCCTCGGCGATATTCTCGGTCCATGAGCCCTCTCCGGCGAGCATTTCGACCTTGGAGACACGGCGGGCCTTCTTTTCGCCCTTGCTCATCACGCGCACGATGCTCGTGGGATGAGCGGCGTCTGCCAGCACGCGGGAGACCTGCGAGCGCGGGAAGGAGCCCGTAGGCGTCCAGAGAGCGACCTCGAGCGCCTTGGTGCGGCGCGAGGCGCGAATGCCCACGCGCTCGAGGCCCAGGTCGTGGCTGCCGCTCAGATAGTTGAGCGCGCCGACGACCGATTTGAGCGCCTTCGGGAAGCGCTTATCGAACAGCGGGCACGTATCGACGGTCACGATTTTGCTGGGGTCGACACCGTGCATGCCAAGGCGCACGCGACCGTTGACGACGGTCGGTTCGAGCTCGATTTTATTGCGGTAGCCCCAGTCGTCCTTGGTGTGGCAGATGGGCTGTACCAACTCATCGACCTGCTCAGGAGCGAACTTGCCGATGCGCTCGAGCGTGGAGCGCAGGTTTTGCTCCTTGGCGGCGAGCTGTGCCGTGCGTGAGAGATTGCCCCACGAGCAGCCGCCGCAGATGCCCACGAAGGGGCAGGGAGGCTGAATGCGATCGGGGCTTGGCTCCAGAATCTCGGTGGTGCGGGCGCGCATGAACGACTTGCCGTCCTGTACGACCTCGGCCTCGACGGTGTCGCCTGCCACGGCACCCTGCACAAAGACGGCCTTGCCGTTGTCGGCGTGCGCCAGCCCGTCGGCGCCGTAGGTCATCGATTCTATAGTGAGCTTCATATTCCTGCCTGTCATTCGCGTTGTTGCTCGCACCATGGTAGCAGGGAAAAGCGCCCCGCATCCGAGGCTTTCCTCAAATGCGGGGCGCTTCTACAAACTGCTTCTACAAACGACTATTTCGTCTTGCCGGTAATGAGCGTCTTAAGACCCAGGCCAATCAGGCCCAGGCCTATGCGCACGCGACCGGGGCGATGGCGCTCGATGGCCTTGGTCTTGCCGGCGGGCTTATCGCGACGGGTGCTCGTCTCGGATACGGGCTTGGTGACCTGCGGCTCGGGCTGAGGTGCAGGTGCAGGCTCGGGCTCAATGACGGTCGCCTGGACCTCTTGGACCTTGGGTGCTACTGGCTGCGGCTCGGCCTCGGGGGCAGGTTCCGCCTCAATGACGGGCTCGGGCGCGGCCTCGGCGTTGCGATAGGCACGCTCCAGTAGAGCTTCCTGCGAGTTGAAGGGTTTCTCACCCTCTGCACGCTCTACGGGGACCCAGGTGCCGTCGCTCGTGAGGCTGCGGGCCTTCACGTTGTCGCGCAGCTGCATGCCCATGTACTCGTGTACTAGGGCGCGGCAGGTGGGGTCGAGCACGGGGAAGGCGATCTCCACGCGGTGCTCGGTGTTGCGCGTCATCATGTCGGCCGAGCTCAGATAGATCATGTCCGAGTCCACGCCAAAGGCGTAAACGCGCGCATGCTCCAAAAAGCGTCCGACGATAGAACGGACATGCACGTTCTCGGTCTTGCCCGGAACACCGGGCTTGAGGCACGAGATGCCTCGGATGATCATGTCTACGCGCACGCCGGCACACGATGCCTCGGCGATTTTGTCGATGACCTCGCGGTCGGTCAGCGAGTTGAGCTTAAAGAACACGCGGGCGGGCTCGCCGGCAAGGGCGCGCTGGATCTCGCGATCCAGGCCGCGCATGATGAGCGGTTTCAGTCCGACGGGCGCCACACCCAGGAAGCGGTAGTCGCCGCGCAGGTTGCCCAGCGACAGATTGCGGAAGAACAGGTTGGCGTCTTCACCGATGCCGGGATGGGCGGTCATGAGCATAAAGTCGCTGTAGAGTTTGGCCGTCTTCTCGTTAAAGTTGCCGGTGCCCAAAAGCGTGAGACGGGTGAGCGCCATGCCCTCGCGATAGGTGAGCTGGCAGATCTTTGAGTGGCATTTAAAGCCCTCGGAACCATAGATGACGGTGCAGCCCGCCTCTTCCAGACGCTCGGCCCACTCGATGTTGTTCTGCTCGTCAAAGCGGGCACGAAGTTCCATGAGCACCGTGACCTCTTTGCCGTTCTCGGCAGCATCGATCAGCGATTCGCACAGGCGGCTCTGCTTGGCCACGCGGTAGAGCGTGATGCGCAGCGAGATGCACTCGGGGTCGTAGGCGGCCTCGTGCACCAGATCCAGGAAGGGGTTCATGGCCTCGTAGGGATAAAAGAGCAGCTTGTCGTGCTGCAGCACCTGCTCGCGGATGGAGCGGGTCATGTCGATGGTGGGATTGGGCTGCGGCCTAAACGGCGTAAAGAGCAGCTCGTTGCGCAGGTGCTCGGGAATCTTGCCCTCAATGCCAAAGACGTAGCCCAGGTCGAGCGGGATATCGCAGGTAAAGACAGAGCGGCGCGAAAGCTCGAGCGCCTTGCGGATGGTCTTGAGCGTTGCCTTCTCGAGCGACCCCGAGACCGCGAGCACTACCGGCTGCAGACGCAGGCGCTTCTTGAGGATGCGCTTCATGTGCTGGCGGTAGTCCTCTTCCTCTTCGACGCCCTCGCCGTCCGGATCGATGTCGGCGTTGCGGGTGACGCGGATCAGCGCACGATCCAGCGGCTTATAGGAGCCAAAGCAGCTGTCCAGGCAGGCGAGGATGACGTCCTCGAGCAAGATGTAGGAGTAGGTGCCGGTGGGCGAGGGGATCTCGACCACGCGGTTCATCGAGGTGGGAATCTCGATAAGGCCCAGCAGGCTCTCCTCGTCGGTGGCGCCGTCCAGACCACAGGCCAGATAGAGCGCGCCATTGCGTAGGTTGGGGAAGGGGTGGCGAGGATCGATGACCAGCGGCGAGATGACCGGCGACACGTAGGCCTGGAAGTAGCGGGTTACAAAGGTGCGCTCCTCGGGCGTAAGCGAATCGATGCGGGCGCGGTGAACGCCCAAGGTGTCGAGCTTGCCCTCGATGCTCTTAAAGATGGACTCCCAACGGGTAAGGAGCCCGGGCATTTCGGCCATGACAGCATCGACCTGTTCGGAGGCGGTCATATTGCTCTTGTTGTCGACAGGTTGCTTTTTGAGCTCTGCCAGATCGGACAGGCCGCCCACGCGCACCATGAGAAACTCGTCGAGGTTAGACTCGAAAATCGACACGAACTTTAGACGCTCGAACAGCGGAACGGTCTCATCGAAGGCTTCGTCAAGCACACGGTTGTCAAAGCGTAGCCAGCTGAGCTCTCGGTTCTGCGTGTACGAGAAGTCGCGAGGCGGTTTGCGCAGCTTTGCGGCGGCTTGCTTTTTTTCGATTTTGCTCGGCATATGCATCTGTCCGTTCAGTCCCCGCAGGGGACGGTAGCCTAACCCTATTCACTATTGTCTCAATTTAGTCGACTTGTGGCACGGACGTATTGTGCGAACGGTATCTTTACCTACTTCTTACGCTGACAAGTCATAGGACTGACGCCCTGCTCGTCTGCAAGCGGTCTATATCCTCACTCAACTGGTACGTAAGTGTGAATAAGAATGATGGATAGCTGAATATCATTGAATGCAGGCGGAAACGTAAACAAACATCATTTATATACATAAAACCGATTTAGCTATGCAATTCTGAATCAAAAGTTTAGAGATGCAATTGCAAATAGTTTTTAGGAAAAAAGAGCGTTTACCTTAGAAAAGTTACTTTAGAACGCCGAAGTACATTATGGGGGAATCTCATGCGATATACCGTTCATCGCACTTTGTTGACCGTTCGGGGGCGAGGTGGAATTGCGGGTGGAATTTGGATATAACTAGAGCTGTCAGCAAGCAGCGTCCGCTATGGAAGGGCGCTGAGAGATTCGGCCGAAAGGCCCGAAAGAAAGGTAGGAGGCCATGACGAAAGGTCTGCACGTGCCTTCCGAGATCGGCAAGCTCAGGAAGGTCTGCCTGCACCGTCCCGGCGACGAGCTCCTCAACCTGCCGCCCGA
>CABUUB010000112.1 GCA_902494625.1 uncultured Collinsella sp. | reverse complement strand
CGGCCAGGGAATCCAAGTCGGAGCGCAGGGCCAGCCACTCCATGAGTGCCGGCAGCGCCTTGCAGGTGAGCGGGCCGTAGGTGCGCTCGATCTCGTCGGCATGCACGGCACCCGCCGGCATCTCCGTCGGCGCGGCATACGCGTTGCCCGCGATGGCGGCGGCCAGGGCATCCTGCGGAGACAGCGCCGGGGCCGCCAGGCTGTCGAGCGGATTGGAACCCGCGGCGTCACGGGCGCCGACGAGTGCCTCAAACGAGGATGCCGAGGCGGACGGCCCCGGTTCGGGCGCGGGCGCGCTCACCACGACGGGCTCGGGCTCGGCACCGGCAGGCACATCGGCAACACCGGCCGCGCGCAGCTCTTCCAAGCTCTCGAGCGTACCCTCGATATCCTCGTGCGTCTCCTCGAATTCGGCGGCGACGCCCAGGAATTCCTGGATGTTCTCGGCGCGGCTCTCGGACTCCATGGTGCCCTCGGCGCGGAAAGCCTGCAGCAGGCCCGTCTTATCGACGATCATCTCGACGACGTCCTTGAGTTCGCCGTCCATGCGGCGACCCTCGCGCACCAGCGAGACAAAGCTCGACAGGCCATTGCGTACCTTGGCGCTAAACATGCCCGTCTCGGCTGTTGCGATCTCGCAGGCCTGGAAGAACGAGCAACGGTTGTCGCGCGCCAGCTGCTCGATCTTTTGGATCGAGGTGGAGCCGATGCCGCGGCGTGGCGTGTTGATGACGCGCTTAACGCTCATCTCGTCGGCCGGGTTCACGATCATCTTGAGGTAGGCCATGACATCGCGGATCTCGGCACGGTCGAAGAATCGCGTGCCACCCACGATTTTGTAGGGCACGCCCGCACGCAGGAACATATCTTCGAGAATACGCGACTGGGCGTTGGTGCGATAGAACACGGCGATATCGTCGTAGCTCGTGCCCTTGGAGTGCAGCTTTTCGATCTCGCCGGCAATCCAGCGGCCCTCGTCGCGCTCGTCGCTCGCCTGGAAGGCCTGGATCTTCTCGCCATCGCCCTCGGCCGTAAACAGACGCTTGTCCTTGCGCTGCGAGTTGTGGCGAACAACGGCATTGGCGGCGCTCAAGATGTGACCCGTGGAGCGATAGTTCTGCTCCAGCTTGACGGTCTTGCAGTTTTTGAAGTCCTTCTCAAAGTCCAGGATGTTGGTGATGTCGGCGCCGCGCCAGCTATAAATGGACTGGTCATCGTCGCCTACGACCATGAGGTTTTGGTACTTGGCGGCCAGCAGGTTGGCAATCTCGTACTGGACGTGGTTGGTGTCCTGATACTCGTCGACGCTAATGTAGCGGAAGCGCTCTTGGTACTTATCGAGCACCTCCGGACGGGTGCGCAGCAGCTCGAGCGTGCGCACGAGCAGGTCGTCGAAGTCCATCGCGTTGGCGGCGCGCAGGCGGCGCTCCAGCTCCAAGTAGACCTGCGCGGCCTTTTTGTCGTTGGGGCTGTCGGCGGATTTGAGCATGTCCTCGGGGCCGATCATGACGTTTTTGGCCGAACTGATCTTGCTGCGGATCATATTGATGGGGAATTGCTTTTGCTCGATACCGAGCGCCTGCATAATGTCACGCACCATGCGCTTTGAGTCATCGTCGTCGTAGATGGTGAACTGACCGGTGTAGCCCAGCAGGTCAGCGTCCTCGCGCAACATGCGCACGCACATAGCATGGAAGGTGCACACCCACATGCCGCGGGTACCGCTGGGAATGAGCGCCGCCAGACGCTCGCGCATCTCGGCCGCGGCCTTGTTGGTAAACGTGATGGCAAGGATCTGCCAAGGCTTAACACCCAGGTCGCCAAGCATATGGGCAATGCGGAAGGTCAAGACGCGGGTCTTGCCCGAGCCGGCGCCGGCGAGCACCAGCAACGGACCCTCGGTGGTCAGGACCGCCTCGCGCTGGGCGGGATTAAGGCTGTCGATGTCGACGAGCGGCTTGGGCGCCGGCGCGGGAGCGTCGTAGATGTCGAGCGGGACGAGCTCGGGCTCCGGCGCAGCAGGGGCGATGTATGCATCGAGCGGCACGGGTTCCGGCGCGGGCGGCACGGGTACCGCGGCGTTCTTTTCCCAGGGCAAGGGCTGGGTCATGGGCGACTCCTCATCTGACGGACGGCGCGCCTGCGGGCGGCGCCATAGTTTGAGCCGTACCAGTATACCGAGCCGCGCGGACACCGACGCAAATCACACCACGACTCCGTGCGCCACCGTCAGGCCCGCCCCAGCGGGTTTGGTGCAATGGGGTCAGGTTAGTCTGCACCACATTGGTGCAAAGAAACCTGACCCCATTGCACCAATCACGAAGCCACCGATGTCATGGCAACGGTAGCGAGCGACGGCCAGAACGAACAAATTGGTATGAAAAGAGGGCGGCATAGACCTTTTGGTCATGCCGCCCTCTTTGAATGACAAGTTGTTCGTTCTGGCCGCCGCGCAGCGTCAACCAAGTTACAGGCCGAGCATAGGCTCCAAGACGAAGAAGTACGCAAGCACCACGATGCCCAGAATGATGCGGTAGACGCCGAAGCACTTGAAGTCGTGACGGCGGACGAAGCCCATAAGCCACTTGATAGCGATGAGCGAAACCACAAAGGCCACAACGCAGCCCACGCCCAGGATGGCGACCTCGTTGGCACCGAACGTACCGCCCTTGATGAAATACTTGACCAGCTTGAGCGCACTCGCGCCAAACATGACAGGGATGGCCAGGAAGAACGTAAACTTGGACGCCACCGAACGCGTGCAGCCCAAAAGCAGGCCGCCGATGATGGTGGAACCGGAGCGCGACGTGCCCGGAATCAGCGAGAGCACCTGGAAGCATCCGATGCCCAGGGCGGTCTTCCAACTTAGGTCCTCGAGCGTGGTGATGGAACCAAAGTCCAGATCCTCGTCATCGCCCTCATCCTCAGCGGTAGCCGCGGCGGGCGCCGCAAAGTGCGCACCGGCGGGACGTCCACCCGACACCACAGCACGCGAACCAAACGAACCGGCAACGGCCATTTCCTCGCGCTTGCTCGCGCGCCAGTTCTCGATCACGATAAACAGCACGCCGTACACAATGAGCGCCAGCGCCACGACGGGAGCATTGTAGAAATGCTCCTCCATCCAGTCGTTGAGCGGCAGGCCGATCGCCGCGGCGGGAATGCAGCCGAGCACAATCTTGCCCCACAGCACCCAGGTGTCGCGACGGCCCTCCTTGCCCTTGCTGGGCGAGAACGGATTGAGCTCATGGAAGAACAGCACACAGACGGCCAGAATGGCGCCGAGCTGAATCACGACCAGGAACATATTCCAGAACGTCTCGCTCACGTTCATCTTGACGAACTCGTCCACCAAGATCATGTGACCGGTCGACGAAACAGGCAGCCATTCGGTGATGCCCTCGACCAGGCCCATGAAGGCAGATTTTAGAAGCTCGATAATATCCAAAGGGACCCCCTCGTTAGACACCCGCCGATATTGTTCTGCGGACGGTGCGGGCGATGTCCCATTATCAACCGTTGGCGGCGCGCCTGCGCCTACCCTTACCAAAAAACTCGCCCGTTCACAGAATTGCGAGCGGTCAAACCCAAATCCTTGGGTATAACTGCAACAAGATAAAGTGTCCGGCGGCCACGCATCCGCGCCCGCCCGATGCACGAGCCCCGCGCCCGTGCGATAGACCAAGGAGGAAACCATGAACGAGGGCTACACCAAGGTATTTGTTTCACTCGACGGTACTGAGCAGCAGGATTTTGTGCTCGCACGCGCCATCAAGGTCGCCGCGAACAACGGTGCCAAGCTAATCATCGGCCACGTTATCGATTCCACGGCGCTCGAGAGCGCCGGTTCCTATCCGGTCGATCTGGTCAACGGCCTAGAGGAGGCATTTAAGAACTCCATCGCCAAGCAGCTCGAAGAGGCCAAGGCCAATCCCGACATTCCCGAGGTCGAGGTCATGATTCGCGCCGGCCGCATTCGCGAGACGCTCAAGGACGAGATGCTCGACGTGGTTAAGCCCGACCTAGTGCTCTGCGGCGCCCGCGGCCTGTCCTCGATCAAGTATGCGCTGCTGGGCTCGATTTCGACGTTCCTGCTGCGCAATACGGACTGCGACATCCTGGTCGTGAAGTAGGTTCCTTCCCGTCGGCGCAAGGCCTGCGGGGTTATCACGCCGACGTCCTCGCCGCTTCGCGGCTGCGGGATGTCGGCTTAGATAACCCCTCCCGGCCTTGCGCCTTCGTCACCGTACTTCAGCGAGTTGGCTGATAAAAGATGACGTGCCGCCCCGT
>CABUUB010000111.1 GCA_902494625.1 uncultured Collinsella sp. | reverse complement strand
CGTCGCTCGCGTACAGAAGTACGCTTCGCTCCTCTTTCGCGCCAACCTGGGGCACTTCGAGACTGCTCGCTGTCGGTGCCAATACATCGATGATTATTCTTGGACGGGGATTAAACAGACGTTTGGCTGCCTGCTGGCTAAGTGAGTAGACTTTTTTGGAAATGCTGAGCAGCCAATATATTTGCCTCAACAAAACCGCAGGTCACAGACTTGTGCTTTGTCGGCGTGGTCGAGGATTCGGCAAAAGTCTACTCACTTAGTTCTGCGTGTCGCAAATCGTTCGCAACGAGACCCCAGCCGGGGCGATTCCATTGCAAATTCCGGCGACTGGGGGCAGCTAATTAGGCGCCGTAGGGGTTGCGGTCGCGCTCAATGCGTTGGCGGATGTGGGCGTACTCGATAATCAGTAGCACCAGGAGTAGGACCATGATGGCTAGGTAGCTCACCACAGCGCCCATCAGACCCAGCAGCTTAATCAGGATCACCGGCAGCACCACGCTCACGGCAAAGCAGATCAGGTAGATCTTGGTGACGTCGCCGGCATGGCGCAGCACCGTGATGATGGCGTAGATAAAGTCGATGGCTGCGGTGACGCCGCCGGCGACGACCATCAGCAGCGCCAGCGTGCGGTAGCGCTCAAAGTTAAGGCCGTACATAAAGCTCATAATGGGGATGCCGGGGCCTGCCATAAATGCGGCGCACATGCCGGTGATGACCACGATCAGCGCCATAACGGCAACAATAATCAAGTCAAAGCGGCGACGCTTGCGCGGATTCGCCCAAATGCTCGACAGACGCAGGAGCTGCGGTTTATAGATAAATCCAATGCTCAACAAAATAGCCTGCGCCGGAAAGAACAGTGCATTAAAGTACAGCTGATACTTGTAGGCCAGCGTGCCTTCCATCACGAATTTGGGCATGCTCTCGATAAGGTTGAACAGGAACAGCGCACCAAAAAGTGGGGCGCACTGGATAAACAGGTGGCCAGCCTCGCGCAGACTCATGCGGCGTGATTTTTCGGTTTCGAGCAGGGCGAGCGGGGCGGTGACCAGCACGAGCGAGGCGATTGCGGCGATGCCCATGGCCATGGCCGCGATGGGCATGCTGCGCGTGAGGAACAGTGCCACGCTAAAGACCGCGATGACGCCGGCGGAACGCAGCGTTTGGCTCATGCCGGCCAGGTAGAGTTTATCGGCCTGCTGCAGGCGGCCCTCGTACACGTCTGCCACGCCGTCGATCACCTTATACAGGTAGACGCCCAGGCCGATCGTCGCCATCTGTGCGTCATAGCCGCGGGCGCTGCTGTACATGAGGCCGCAGCCTAGGGCGAGCGCTCCGCAAAGCCAGCGGTTGAGCTGGTAGGAGGCAAAGGACGTCTTTTCGTCGATGTCCGAGACCTGAAAGTTGCGCACGCCGTAGTTGCACGCAATCATGATGAGCGTGCCGGTGACAAAGGCGATGGAGAACTTGCCGGCTTCCTCGGCGCCCACGAGCTGCGTCGACACAATGGTGAGCAGCGGAAACGCCAAGCCCCACACGGCGGTGCCGAAGGTGTTCCAAAGATAGTCGCGACTGGTGGCGTGCTCCTCGTATTCCGCTTCCTGCATGGAGAAGCCGCCGCCGTAGACGGCGCCGAGCAGTCGGTTCCACCAAGCGTTGACCATGCGGCGGACGGGGCCGGGCTCCCGATCGCGTTCGCGCCGGCGACGTGTGGCTTGGCTGCTATCGGGCCCGCCGGCGTTGCGCTGACTCAGCTCTTGGATGCGTGCGAGTTCCTCGGCAGTGTGCGAGGCAGGGAAGAGGCCGTTCTCGATGCGGCCGCCCTGGGCCTTCGCGGCGCTGTCTCTCGATGCAGCGGGGTTGGAGATGCCGTTGCGGCGGGCGATGGCGCGGCGAATGCTATCGAGGGGCGTGATGCTCAAGGCGGAGTCCTTTCTATTGCTGCGCTCTAGTATAGACGCGACGGTGTTCGCTCGTGTTTTTGAACGGATTGTTCAATATTTTCGGCAGGCGGCTGTAATTTGTCGGTAAGTGTGCGGTATCCTGTTGAAGTTTTGTGACACCCCCCGATGCCGCCCACGCGGCACCAAGGAGCTTCTACCTATGGACGTCGCCGCATTCTTACTGGCTCTTGTGCCGATTATTTGGCTGGTCGTGATGCTGCTGTGCTTTAAATGGCCAGCTTGGAAGGCCGCTATCGGATCGTTTGTCCTTTCGTGCTTGCTTGCCTTCGTATGGTGGCACCTGCCGGCAGCGCAGATCGCGACCGCCTCGCTCGAAGGTTTTTTGATGGCTCTGTGGCCCATCGTCCTGGTGATCATCGCCGCGGTGTTCACGTATAACCTGTGCGTTCGTACGGGCGCCATGGAGGTGATCGGCAGCATGATCACCTCCATCAGCAGCGACCGCCGTCTGCTGGCGCTGCTCGTGGCTTGGTGCTTCGGTGGCTTTATGGAGGGCATGGCCGGCTTCGGTACCGCTGTCGCCATTCCCGCCGGCATGCTCGCGGGCTTGGGCTTTGAGGTCGTGCCTGCCGTGCTCATCTGCCTGCTGGCCAACGGCGTGCCCACGCCCTACGGCTCCATCGGCATCCCCACGGTGTCCGTTGCCGACCTGGTGGGTCTGGATTCCCTGCACCTGGCGACCGTTCAGCTGGTGCAGCTCGCACCGTTCTTTGTGGTGATGCCGCTATTTATTGTGCTGGTTGCGGGCCGTGTTGCCGATGACCAGGGCAATGCCGCGAGTGTGGGCGAGCGCCTGCACGGTGTTGCCGGCGTGGCGTTGCTCTCCGGCGTGTCGTTTGTCGGCGCGGCTCTGGTCGTTGCCATGTTTGTGGGTCCCGAGCTGGCCGTGGTCGTAGGCTCCATCGTGTCGCTTGCGCTGACCGCCGCGCTTGCCATGCGCGCCGAGAAGTCCGGCCACCTGGATGCGCGCTTCCACATGAATATCGAGGCGGGGGAGAAGCTCACCGTTAAGTCGGCGCTTTCGGCCTGGTCGTGCTTCATCCTGATCTTTGTGTTGCTGCTGGGCACGTCTAACCTGGTGCCCGCCGTGCATGCCGCGCTCGCGCCGTTTGCGAGCCACGTGCAGGTGTATTGCGGTGAGAATCCCGGTACGCTTACGTTTTCGTGGATCAACACGCCGGGCGTCTGGATTTTCCTGGCGGCGTTTGTCGGCGGTGCCATTCAGGGTGCTTCGCCGCGCATGATGGGCGAGGTGCTGGCCGCGACTGTGAAGCAGATGACGCCGACGGTGATCACGATGCTTTCGGTACTGGGCTGCGCCAAGGTGATGGGCTATGCTGGCATGATTTCGTCGATCAGTGCGTTTTGCATTGCGGTCGCCGGCGGTCTGTACCCGATTCTGGCTCCGTGGATCGGCGCGGTCGGTGCGTTCGTGACCGGTTCGGGCACGTCTTCGGGCATGTTGTTTGGTCCCATTCAGAGCCAGGCTGCCACCGCGCTGGGTGTGAGCGACTACTGGATGGTCGCGTTGAACGCCCTGGGCGTCGCCGCCGGTAAGATGATCTCGCCGCAGACCCTCGCCATTGGTCTTGCCGCCGTGCACGTGCGCGGTAAGGATGCCGAACTCCTGGGCGCGGTGCTGCCCTACGCTGCCGGCATGCTGGTCCTGATGAGCGCCATAGCCATGCTCGGCCAAAACCTGCCGCTGTAGTCGGCACTTAGGGACGTTCCTTATGTGCCGGCACTTTGGGAACGTCCCTAAGTGCCGGCATCCGGGGACGCTCCTTGAATGTTGCCTGTTCAAGAACGCCCCCAACGATTAGTCGTTTAAGAACGTCCCCAATGACTATAAGAACGTCCCCAATGACTGGGCCGCTTGCCTGCGATTTTTGACCGTTGGGCGGGCTTGCCGCCCTTGCCGCAAAAACGTTTTTGCATATCGGGTACAACGGGCTTTACGTGAGTAAAGTGCGCGCCGCGTCCACGTGTCGCGTTTTTAAAGGAGGCCCCATGCCTGGTGTTACCCCTGCAGAAGTTTTGTCCAACTTTGGTATTACGCTCGTTGAAGATCCCGCCGAGAATCAGCCCCGTCTGCTGGTCGATCTACCCGCCGCGGAGCTCGTCGAGCACGCCATCCGCCGCGAAGAAGGCCGCATGGCATCCAACGGCGCGCTGGTGATCGAGACGGGGGAGCGCACTGGCCGTTCGCCCAACGACCGCTTTATCGTCGACACGCCCGACGTGCACGACAAAATCGCCTGGGGCGCGGTCAACCGCCCGCTGTCCGTCGAGAGCTATGAGGCCATCAAGGCCGGCATCGTCTACTATCTCAACGAGCGCGACGTGTTCGTCACGCGCGGCAT
>CABUUB010000110.1 GCA_902494625.1 uncultured Collinsella sp. | reverse complement strand
GCTCGCGGCAGCCGCCGACGTCGACGCCGTCTATATCGGCAGCCCTAACGCGCTTCACTACGAGCAGGCCCTTGCCTGCATCGCCGGTGGCAAGCACGTCATCGTCGAGAAGCCCTTCTGCGCCACCGAAGCGCAGGCGCTGGAAGTCTTCCGCGCTGCCGAGGCAGCAGGTGTCGTGGCCCTCGAGGCCATGCGTCCCCTCCACGACCCCGCCTTCCACGCCATCGAGGACGCCCTGGGCGAGATCGCCCCCATCCGCCGCGCCTCATTGCGCTTTGGCAAATATTCCTCGCGCTACAACGAGATTCTCGCGGGACGCGCCACCAATATCTTCGACTGCAATATGGCATCGGGTTCCCTCATGGACATTGGCGTCTACACCGTCGAGCCCATGGTCGAGATTTTCGGCATGCCCTCCGGCCTTACGAGCATGGCTACTCTGCTCGACCCCGCCACGCGACAGCTCACGCACGGCCCCATCGACGGCTGCGGTTCCATCCTCGCCAGCTACGGCGGTGGCCGTATCTCCGTCGAGCTCGCGCACTCCAAAATAACGAATGACCTGCTGCCCTCGCAGATCGAAGGCGAGCGTGGCACTATCCAGATCGACCATCTGTCCACGCCCCGCAACGTCCGCATCGACTATCGCGGCGATGTCGTACGCGGCTCGGCGACCGAGGCACCGCGCGAACAGGGCGACAACGGCCGCGTGCTCGACCTGCCCAAATCGAGCAACACTATGGAATACGAACTCACAGACTTTATCACCGCTATCGGCGGCATCGATAACGTTAAGGAAGAGATTTGGGAGACCCCGGCGGGACGCCACGAGCTTGGCCACTACCGCGATGTCACGCTCGTCTCACTGCGCATCATGGATGCCGTGCGCCAGCAGGCCGGCATTACCTTCCCGTCCGACGCAGGCAAGCAGGCCTAGCGATGGGCTTCTTCGATACGTTCTTCTCCAGCGTCACCGGCGGCAGTCGAGAGCCTCAAAAACCATCAAACATCGAGCTCGAGTTGCGCCGCAGGCTTACTGTGCTCGCAAGCGACGAGGCCACTCAAGACACTCCCCTGCGCTATTTCCTGCGCTGGGCGGGACAAGTCCAAGGCGTTGGTTTTCGCTTTACCAACACCAACCTCGCGCAGGCACGCACGCTCACCGGCTGGGTGCGCAACATGGAAGACGGCTCGGTCGAGATGGAGATACAGGGAGCTCCGGCAAACATCCTATCTCATCTCGAGGCGCTTCATGCTTCCTACGGGCGCATGGGAACGCGTTTTCGCCTCGTAGACGCCCAGGCCCGAGCCCCACTTGCCAATGAAGACGGTTTCATTCCTCGTTATTAGTATTGTGTGCTAAATACGGTATCATTTACCTACGACCGTTGATAGAAAAGAGGCGAGGCGCATGGCGGTGCAAAGAAGGAATACCAGGCAGCGAAAGCTGGTTCTTGACGCTGTGCGCCAAAGCTATAACCATCCCACCGCCGACGAAATCTACAACGTCGTGCGCGCACAGGATGACAAAATCAGCCGCGGTACGGTCTACCGCAATCTCAATCTCTTGGCCGACGCCGGCGAGATCCTCTCCATCAAGACGCCGGGCGGCAGCCGCTTCGATCGCACGATCGAGCCGCATGCGCATATCATCTGCACCTCGTGCAGCCGCGTCATCGACGTACCGCTCCCCTTCGATGCCCAGCTCGACGCCAAGGCATCCGAGCAAATCGGCTGGGACGTCACGTCGCACTACACCATCTTCGAGGGTCTCTGCCCCGACTGCCGGTAGATGTTTGGGGCATGCCTTAAAATCCACCTTTCCGCACTCTGCAGCAAAAAGTAGATTTCTAGGCATACCCCAAATATCTACTCAGCAAGTAGACGACGCAACTCTTCTTCGACCGTGCACACGTAGCGGACACGGTCATTGACACCGCGCATGGTGGGGTTGCAGCTCTCCACCAGACAGGGATGGCCCACGACGTTGAGCATGTCGCGATCGTTCTCATTGTCGCCAAACGCCATCATCGCATCGGGCGAGATCCCCAGGGCACGACCGTAATCGGCAAGCGCGGACCCCTTGCCCGAATCAAAGCCGATAAAGTCGGTCCATTCGGTTCCCGACGTCATCACATCGACTCGGTCGCTAAAGAGGCGCTCGAAATACTCCAGCGCCGCCGGCTGCTCTGCCTCGGGCGTCTGGAAGGCAATCTTAATGACATCCTCGTCAATGTCTTCGGGACGGTCGACTACCGCCACATCACAATGGACCTCATAACGCAGGTGGTCAACAAACGCATCGTTGCCGCTCATGGTGTAGAGGTGTCCCTCGCACGAAAGGGTCACGTCGGCATGGGGGTAGGCGACCACGGCATTCGCGATATCCATGGCCAGGCCACGCTCCATAGAACGCTTGACCACGGCACGCCCCTCGCTCATGACCAGGGCTCCGTTTTCGCATACATAGGCGAGTTCATCGGCCACCGGGGCAAACAGATAGCGCAAGCTCGCATATTGACGGCCGCTCGCCGGCATAAACACAATACCGCGACGATGCAGCTCATCAATGAGCTCAAAGGCCTCGGAACGCGGCTCGCGCTCCCCCGGATGCAGCAGCGTGCCGTCCAAATCGCATGCAATCAGCTTGATTCCCTCAAGACCCATATGCTTCCCCCAAAGCCTCCTATCAACAGCAAGACGGACCTTGATCGGTCACCCCTCAAAGCCCGTCTTGCGCATACGCGCGCTTAGTCGCGCGTCTTTTTAACGATGGTAAAGTCCGGAGCCATGCTCACGACAACATCGGCCGCGCTCGACGCAAAGCGTCGACCCGCATCGAGCTCGTGCGAAACAATCGAGATTCGAGCTCCCTCGACGCCGCGAAGCATACGGCCCAAAACCGGCTGCACCGGCGTATACATGCGCACGGTATGCTCATCCGAGTCACCCCGGAAGAGCGGCGCATGCATGTTGCCGATCTCCCAGCACGCATGCGCGAGCGCAATCGGATCCATGCGATCGACTTCGACCAAATAGACCTCGGCGCTGCGCAGGCGCACGACAACCACCACGGGCACCACGCCCGAACGGTCAATGGCGAGCACGTCGCCGTCGACAAGACGACCGCCGTCGGCAGTATCCAGCCGAACATCGACCGTGCGTCCCAGCTCCGTCACGCCCACAAACGCGCATACATCAGCCTGGTCCCAATCGAGCAGTAGCTCGTCAACTTCAAAGACGCCGCCCAGCTTCCGGCGAAGCAGGAGTTCATAGGACGGATCGTTGAGATTTCCCAAGCATGTCGTCGAAACCAAGCGCTCAGGCATACTCTAACCCTCGACCTCAACGAGCTCGATATCAAAGTTGAGGTCCTTGCCGGCAAGCTCGTGGTTGGCGTCGAGCGTCACGGCCTCAGGCGTCACGTCGATGACCACGGCGGGGACGGGCATACCGCTCGGCGTGGACAGGAAAAGCTTCATGCCCTTCTCGATCTGCTCGATGTTGGGAACCTGTTCGGCCGGGAAGGTAATAACCATCTCGGGATTGTGCTCGCCGTAGGCATCGGCAGCAGGAATGTGCACGGTCTTCTTCTCGCCCACCTGCATGTCGACAACAGCGGCGTCGAAGCCCTTAATCATCTGACCGGCGCCGCAGGTGAACTCCAGCGGCTCGCCGCGATCGTAGGAGCTATCGAACTGCGTGCCGTCATCGAGCGTGCCGCGATAATGGGTCTTGACCTTCTTGCCCTGGTTGGACATGGTAACCTCCGTGATAAGGGCGGCGCACAACGCGGGCCGCCGTGAACATATGGCGCTAACTATACCCTAGTCATACAATTCAAAGACAGTTTGCAAAGAAACGCTGCAACCGGAGGAACCATGGCATATCCCGTATTTGACCTACATTGCGACACCGCCGACCGCATCGGCTGGGCCACGCTCGATCTCGACCTGCGCTTTACCGCTGGCACCGACGGTTATTTCCCCGGCGACGAAACGCATCCGCAAGATTTCGACCTCATCGAGGGCAACGCCTGCGCCATCTCGCTCGCAAAGATCGGCAACACGCCGTGGGCACAGTGCTTCGCCACGTTTGTCCCCGACGAGATTCCCACCGCCCACGCCGCGCGCTTCCAGGCGCAGATCATGGCGCACATGAGCGGCCAGGCAATGCTTAACCACGACCGCATGGTCAACGTACGCAGCTCGGCAGACATTCGCCCTGCGCTCAAAGACGGCAAGGTCGCCTGCATCCACACCATCGAAAACGCCACGTTCTTTGCCGAGGACCCCGCGCTGATCGAGGTACTCAAGAGCCTGGGCGTACTGATGTCATCACTCAGCTGGAACGCGCAGGGACCGCTCGCGAGCGGCCACGACACCCACG
>CABUUB010000109.1 GCA_902494625.1 uncultured Collinsella sp. | reverse complement strand
GGCGTCGCCGACCCCTGCCTGGGCCATCCGCCCGACCAGGTGGTCTTCTATGAGCTCACGCGCAAGTTTGTGGAGACCGAGGAAGACGTTCCCCAGGAGGCCTGCGACGTGCTGTACTACACGCTCGCCGTGGGCCACCACACCGGCGTGCTCGACTGCTTTGAGCCGCGCCTGTCGGTGCCGGTGGATGTGTTCTATACGCTTATCGACACGCTGCCGGAGGGGGAGGCCAAGACCAAGTTCGAGGCCATCCGCTCCTTTGGCGAGTGCCAGCTCGACAAGGCGGCGGTGCCGTCGCTGCTCGAGGCCTGCGATGCGCTGCTCGACGAGCGCGGTTTTCGCGGGTCGGCCAAGGCCGGCATCTCGGTGTTCGACGACGACTTTGGCCTGCATGCCCAGCAGGTCGCGTTTCTGATGAAGTTTCGCGATCTGGTTGAGCGCGTGCGCGATGTGTCGGGTGTGTATCTGACGGGAAGGTTGCAGTAATGGGTCACGTTGTGGATGGCCGTGTGAACGACGCTCCGTTTGCGGGTATCGTGCTCACGGCGGGAAGCGTGCTGCGTGCCGACGATGCCGCCGGCCCCGTGCTCTCCAAAAAGATGGAAGACACACCTATCGCCGGTTGGTACACCATCGACGGAGGCCAAACGCCCGAGGACGACATCATCGAGGTCAAGCGCGAGCGTCCGCCGCGCCTGGTCTTGGTCGATGCTGCCGACATGGCGCTGCCCGTCGGCGCCATCCGCTTGCTCGACAAGCGCGATGTTGCCCGCAAATCGATGTTCACCACGCATTCGCTTCCTTTGTCGATTCTGATCGAGGAAATCGAGCAATCGTGCGAAGATATCGTCTTCGTTGGGATTCAGCCGGGCGACACGGAGTTCTACAACCCCATGTCCCCGGAAGTCTTTGACGCCGTCGACGCCGTGTACGACGCCGTGGCCGCCAATGACTTTTCCCACTTTGTCCGCTTGGGGCAAGAGCTATAGCGGCGCTTGTCCCTGCTGATTAGGAAAGAAGTGATTGACATGGCAGATTCCAAGATGGAGTACCCCGCTCCCGATTGCCTGGCACCCGCCGCGATCGAGGCCAAGACCGAGGCCGCCGGCGTGACCAAGGCCAACCTGCCGGTCGCAAAGGCCTTTCTGTTGGCAATGTTCGCCGGCGCGTTCATCGCCTTCGGCGGTCTGTTCTTTACCGTGTTCTTGAGCGATAGCACGCTGGGCTGGGGCGCTCAGCGTGTCGTGGGCGGCCTGTGCTTTTGCCTGGGCCTGGTGCTCGTGCTGGTGTGCGGTGCCGAGCTGTTCACCGGCAACTCGCTCATGGTCTGCGCGCTCAAGAGCAAAAAGATCACCCTGGCTCAGATGCTCAAGGCATGGCTCGTCGTGTGGCTTGGTAACTTTGCCGGTGCCCTGTTCATCGTCTTTTTGGTGTACATGGCCGGCATTTACAAGCTCAACGGCGAGGCGGTCGCCAATTCCATGGTGAGCGTCGCCGCCGGCAAGGTGACGGTCGACTGGGTGACGATCTTCTTCCGCGGCATCCTGTGCAACATCTTTGTATGCCTGGCCGTGTGGATCGGTACCGCCGGCAAGACCGTGGTCGATAAGGTTGTGGGCATCCTGCTGCCCATCGCCGCCTTTGTGGCCTGCGGTTTTGAGCACTGCGTCGCCAACATGTACTTTTTACCCATGGGTGCCGTGATGCACGCGTGCGGCTATGGTGCCGACGTCGCTGGCGCCGATGCGCTCAACGCTGCGGGCATTGCGTTTAACCTGTCCGCCGCCACGCTGGGCAACATCGTGGGCGGCGCGGTTCTGGTCGCGCTCGGCTACTGGTTTATCTACGCCAAGAAGTCCGAGGCGTAAGGTACCGTCTGTTTGACGTTGGGCCTCCCGCGGGGCGTTGCCGTGCGGGAGGCTTTTTGGGTCTGGGGCTCGTTGCCGGGCTTTTGGCCTGTTGTGTTTGGCTGATGAAAGGGGTAATCGAGATGGCATCTGCTGTGAAGCGTGACGGTCGCGCCGTGGTGACCACATGCGGGGGATGCTATGCCGATTGCGCCTTTACGGCACGCGTTGAGGACGGTCGCGTGGTGGCCGAGTTGCCGGTGCCGGGGCATCCGTGCGCGGCGCGTGCCCTGTGTGCTCGCGGACGGCATCGCCTGGACATGCCGTTTGACGAGCGCGACCGGATTTTGCATCCCATGCGCCGCCGCCAGGATGGCTCGGGGTTCGATGCGATTTCCTGGGATGAGGCGTTTGCCCAGATTGCCGAGCGCCTTTTGGGGATTGTTGACGAGCGCGGGCCCCGTGCGCTGGGCATGACGCTCGGTGTGCCCTCGTTCGACCGCTACTGGGCCTATCGCTTGATGCATGCGTTGGGTTCGCCCAACGTGTACGGTGCCGATGGTGCCTGTGAGGTAAGCCGACTTACCGGTTGGGAACACAGCCTGGGCTACAGCCCCGCCTCCGACCTGTCACATACCGATTGCATCATGTATTTGGGGCGTTCCATTGTCGATTCGTCGACGATGGGGGCCGTTGATGCGCTCAACGATGCCCGTCGCCGTGGGGCGAAGATTATCGTGGTCGACCCCCGGCGCAGCGGTTCGGCTGCGCTTGCCGACCGCTGGCTGCGTGTGCGCCCGGGTTGCGACCTGGCCTTGCTGTTGGGCATTGCGCATGTGCTCATTGCCGAGGACTTGTACGACCACGAGTTTGTTGCCCGCTATACCACGGGTTTTGACGAGCTGGCGCAGGCGGCGAGCGCCTGGACGCCCGAGTGGGCCGAGTCGATGTGCGACGTGCCGGCGGACGATATCCGTGCGACTGCGCGTGATTTGGCTGCCGCGGCGCCTGCTGCGGTGGTGGACGCTGGCTTTCATGGTGGCATCGGCATTGCGTATGCCAACAGCACCCAGACCGCGCGTGCTATCTGCCTGGTCGATGTGCTGCTGGGCTGCATCGGACATGCGGGCGGCGCGCTCAACCCGCCCACACCGCTTGTGCTGGGCGATCTTGATCCCATGCGCTTTGCGACGCCGCCGGTGCCGCGCGGGCCCAAGCTGGGGTCCGAGCGCTATCCTCTCGTCGACCCCGAGCGCGGTCTGTGCACGACCATCGGCCAGTCGATTCTGGCCGGCGATTTGCGTGGGCTTATCGTCTATGCCAGTAACCCCGGTGCGGGCTATGGTAATGCGCAGGCTTGGTTGGGTATTTTGCAGCAGCTCGACTTGCTCGTGACGATTGATATTCGCTGGTCCGAGACGGCGCGTGCTTCTGACTTCGTGTTGCCCGACGTCACGTATCTGGAGGCCGACCGCGGCGTGGGAACGGTGACGGGCGTTAATGATGCGCGCGTGTTCTTCCGCAATGCCGTGCTGCCCGTGCAGCATGACGACACACGTCCCGGTCGGGAGATCTTTGCCGGTCTGGCGCAGGCGTGTGGCGTGGGCGAGTACTTCCAGTTTACGCCTGACGATCTGGCGGCTGCCCTGGTGGCACCGTTTGGGATCGATCTGGACGAGCTCAAGGAGCGAGGCTGGGCCGACACGGGCGTTGCATTGCCCTCGCGTACGGGCGAGCCGGTGATTCCCTTGGATGACGGCAAAATTGCGCTGGCAAGCGACGTATGGGAACGAGCCGGCCTGGGTCGTGTACCCAACTGGATTGCTCCCATGGTGGAGCCTGGCCCGGGGATGTTTCGCCTCATTAGCGGCAACCGTCCCTTTGAGTCGCATACCTCGCGCAGGCTCGCGGCGGCAGGTGCCGCCGAGGCGGGTTCCGACTTGGACGCTGTGCAGATGAATGCCGATGTTGCCGCACGCATGGGTATCGCCAATGGCGAGGTCGTTGAGCTCGTGAGCGATATGGGCCGCGACCGCGTGCGCGTGGAGACGACGCCATATCTGCATCCAGCGTGCATTTTTACGTCGGCCGCCCCCGGTGGGCGTTCGTTTGGTGCCGATGCCGGTGGCGCTCAGGCCTTGGGCGTAGGCCCGCTCGACCATACGCCGTTGCGTTGGGACCCGTTGACGGGTGCCGCGCTCACCCAGGAAAACGCCGTTCGCGTGGAAAAGATTGTCGCGCGCGGGGATAATGACGAGTAATTGACTCAGCTGATGTATTCGACTGATCCACGTTTCTTTTGAAAGGCCGCACATGAGCGATAGCCAGAACATGTCCGATGAGGTACGCGCCCGCCTTCGCGCTATTCCTTCCGTCAACGAGCTGCTCGCAGAGTGGCCGGTGGTGAAGGCGGCGGGGGAGACCTGCGACGCGGTGGTCCATACTGCCGTGACGGCTGAGCTCGACGAGGAGCGCGCCGCGATTCGTGCCGGTGCCGCTCCGCGCTCTAAGCGCGAGCTGGCCTCGGCCATCGAGTGGCGTGCGCATCGCTCCGCGCTGCCGAGCTTGCGTCCTGCCGTCAACGCTACGGGCGTGGTCATCCATACCAACTTGGGTCGCGCCCCGCTCGCGGAATCGGCAGCCAAGGCCGTGGCCGAAGTCGCGC
>CABUUB010000108.1 GCA_902494625.1 uncultured Collinsella sp. | reverse complement strand
CTGCTCACGACGGAGGCCACATTGAGTGGCCTCCTGTTCGTGCGGAACTCGCGATAAACTTTACCCGCGGCCCCCGCCGGGAATAGCAAAAGGGCTGGTTGGTGCGGGTTTCGATTTTGTCAGATGGTCAATTCAGCTTTCCTTTTTTCTGAATTGTCGATAGCTGCACACCCGGCATATCCTCAGATAAAACCAACCAAAATAAACCTGTCCCATTTTGGCAGGTCTGGTCTCAGCGGGCCCGGCACGGGCTAAGTTTATCGCGAGTTCCGCACGCAAAGGAAAGCACTTAATGTGCTTTCCGTCTTGCGCAGGACTGTAGAGCAGGAAACTTAGCCCGTGCCGGGGCCGCTGAGCCCTGACCGGCGGGATACACAGGTTCAGATGGGGCTTTGATGCATGGGTGGTCTGTTGTTGTGCAAATGGGTATCATACTGTGGTTATTGCATCGACTCTGCGATGCATGTTTGTACGTTCCCGGCGGTCGGTTTGCCAGAAGCGCCCCGTCGGTTGTTCCAGACCCGTTTCGAAGAAAGGAAACAACACTCACCTATGGCAGCTAAAAAATCATCTCCCTTGAAGATCATCCCGCTCGGCGGCCTTGACGGCATCGGTAAGAACATGACGGTCTTCGAGTGCGGCGACGACATGGTGCTCGTCGACGCCGGTCTCATGTTCCCGGATGACTCCCAGCCTGGTATCGACCTGGTGCTTCCCGACTACACCTATGTTCTTGAAAACGAGGAGAAGCTCCGCGGTATCGTCGTCACCCACGGCCACGAGGACCACACCGGTTCGCTTCCGTACCTGCTGCAGGACCTCAACAACAAGGTGCCCATCTTCTCGAGCAAGCTGACGCTTGGCTTTATCGAGGGCAAGCTTTCTGAGTTCCGCATCCGCGCACCCAAGTTCCGCGAGGTCAAGGGCGGCAGCCATGTCAACCTCGGTGGCATCTCGCTCGACTTCTTCTCGATGACGCACTCCATCCCCGGCGCTCTGGGCGTGTTCATCCGCACCAACCAGGGCACCGTTATGCACACCGGCGACTTTAAGCTCGACCAGACGCCCATCGATGGTGTCACGCCCGACTATGCCGCTATCAGCCGCTTTGCCAAGCAGGGCATCGACCTGCTGCTTTCCGACTCCACCAACGCCACGGTTCCTGGCTTTACCAAGTCCGAGGCCGAGGTTGGTCCCAATCTGCTGCACGCCATCAAGAACGCCCCGGGTCGCGTGTTCGTCGCGTCGTTCTCGAGCCACATTCATCGCCTGCAGCAGATCTGCGATGCCGCCCGTAAGTGCGGCCGTAAGGTCGTTGTGACCGGTCGCTCCATGCTCACCAACACCCGCGTCGCGCGCGAGCTGGGCTACCTCAACATCGACGATGCCGATATCATCGATGCCTTCGATATCGATAACCTGCCCGACGACAAGATCGTCGTCATGTGCACCGGTTCGCAGGGCGAGCCGCTGTCGGCCCTGTCCCGCATGGCCAATGGCGAGCACAAGACGCTCTCCATCCACGAGGGCGATACCGTCATCCTCTCAGCAACTCCCGTTCCCGGCAACGAGAAGGCCGTCCAGCAGGTCGTCAACAGCCTGGCCAAGCTCGGCTGCGACGTGTGGGATAAGAACCGCGCTCTCGTCCACGTCTCCGGTCACGGTAGCCAGGAGGAGCTCAAGCTCCTGATGGCCATGGCCAAACCCACGTACTTTATGCCGGTTCACGGTGAGGCCGTGCATCTGCGCGCTCATGCCCAGCTCGCCCGCAAGATGGGCATCAAGGACGATCATATCTTTATCCTCGATAACGGCGACACGCTCGAGATGCGCGGTGGTATCGTCAAGCGCGGTACACCCGTCGAGTCCGGCGTCGTCTACGTCGACGGCCTGCGTATCGGCGATACCGACCCCATTGTCTTGCGCGATCGCCAAAAGCTCGCCAACGACGGTATGGTCACGGCCGTTGCCATCGTCTCGCTCAAGCACAAGAAGATCGAGGCCATCGAGTTCTCGGGCCGCGGTGTCTCGTTTGCCATCGACGACCAGTTCTCCGAGGATGCCTCCGCATCCATTATGAAGACGATCGAGAAGGGCAAGTTTAGCTTTACGAGCAGCGGGTCCGATGCCATTCGCAAGGCCGTGCGCGATTCGCTCTCCAACTTTATTTGGAGCCGTACGCGCACCCGTCCGATGATCATCCCGGTCGTCATGGAGGTTTAGTTTGGCGCGCGGATCTGCACAAAACGCCAAAGGCAATAAGGCCAATAACCAACCGGCATCTGCTAAGGGTGCCGGTTCCCATCTGCGTGCCAATAAGGGCCACGAGGCCGACTTTGACGATTTTGAGCCCTTGGTCGAGCCCTCGGCCAACCGCGATATCGCCGGCGTGGTCATCGCCGTTTTGGCGATTGCGTCCTTCATTGCCGTGATTTCGCCGGCGACCGCACCCGTTACGGCTGCGGTTGCTGGTTTCTACCACCTGGGCTTTGGTCTGGGCGCCTACGTGCTGCCGATCGTCATTTTGCTGTTTGCCGCCACACTCTTTTTAGGCGAGGACTCGCCGCTCAACGTGCGCTCTGTTGCGGGCGGCGCCGTGGTCTTTATCGCCGTCGTTTCCATTCTTTCGCTGATGGTGCCGGGTACGAGTGTCTCGTGTGACCTTATGTTCACGCCGCAAAATTTGTCCGCCTCGGGTGGCTACATCGGTGCGTTTATTGCGAGTGCGCTGCAGAATGCCCTGGGTAAGCCTATCGCGATGGTAGTCCTGTTGGGCCTTGTCGTCGTGGGCTTGGTCATCATCGGCTTTTCGGTTGGCGGCGTGCTGCGCTCTGCTCGCGACCGTGCGGCCGATTTTGCCGAGCGCCGTCGTGCCGATGTTAACGCGAGTCCGTGGGGTGACGACGAAGCCCTGTCGGTGCCCGGCGTTGCCCGTCCGCACCTGAGCATTCTTCGTCAAAAGGGCTCCGATGCTGCAGTGACCACGGTCATGGGCAACGATGTGGACCCGGTTTTGGACAATGACGACGAGGACGAGGATCCGTTTGTCGACGTATCCGATGCCGTGGAGGCCGAGCGCGCTAAGACGACGCTGCTGCCGCGCCGCCATGCCAAGAAGGGCAAGGCTGCGCCTAAGCTCAATACGAGTGAGCCCGACCCGTCTTGGTCCGATAGCGAGATTGAGCTCACTGAGGGCGATGACGAGGACGACGAGGCGCCGATTGAGACCGCAAAGACAACTTTGCTGCCGAGTCGCCATGCCAAGCGCGAACAGGTAACCGGCCAGCTTTCGATGGAAGACGACCCCGATAAGATTGACGAGTCCGAGCCGCCGTTTGCCGTGAATCCTGTCTCGGCAGCACCTCAGATTCCCGACTTCTTGAAGCATCCCAAGGTTGCCGATGCGCCTGCCTCGAGTGCTGTCGGATCGGCTGCGGCTAGGGAT
This sequence comes from uncultured Collinsella sp., assembly GCA_902494625.1. Classification (GTDB taxonomy): domain Bacteria; phylum Actinomycetota; class Coriobacteriia; order Coriobacteriales; family Coriobacteriaceae; genus Collinsella. The sequence continues at coordinate 1,259 of CABUUB010000108.1, read as the reverse complement.
GGGGGAGCGGACGGCGGCGCCGCAGATAACGAGGGCGAAGAAGAGGATGGCCTTAAGCTTCCGCCACTCGAAATCCTGCATGCCAACCCGCAGTCGGCGTCCTCCGCGTCTTCTGACAAGGAGCTGGAACAGACTGCCGAGTCGCTTCAGTCCACGTTGCTTGAGTTTGGCCGCAGTGCCCGCGTGGTCGGCTGGATCGCCGGCCCCACGGTGACGACCTTTAAGCTGCAACCTGGCGAGGGCGAGCGCGTGAGCAAGATTTCGAGCCTCGAGGACGATATCGCGCTATCGCTTGCTGCCCAGTCCGTGCGTATCTTTGCCCCGATCCCCGGCACCTCGCTTGTGGGTATCGAGATCCCCAATCGCAAGCGCCAGAACGTCAACCTGGGCGACGTGCTTCCCTATGTGAAGGGCGGTCCGCTCGAGCTCGCCATCGGTCGAGATGCCGAGGGTACGCCGGTCGTCGCCGACCTTGCCAAGATGCCCCACCTGCTGATCGCCGGTACCACGGGTTCCGGTAAGTCGGTCATGATCAACTCCATCATCACGACCTTGCTCATGCGCGCCCTTCCCGAGGACGTTCGCCTGATCATGGTCGACCCCAAGCGCGTCGAGCTTGCGGGCTATAACGGTCTGCCGCATCTTTACGTGCCTGTAGTGACCGAGCCCAAGCAGGCCGCGAGCGCTCTGCAATGGGCCGTGTCCGAGATGGAGCGTCGCCTGAAGGTCTTCGAGCGTCTCAACGTGCGTAAGATCTCGACCTACAACGAAAAGCAGGCCGCCGGCGAGTTTGAGCATTACGATAACCCGCCGCAAAAGATGCCCTACCTGGTCATCATCATCGACGAGCTCTCGGACCTGATGATGGTCGCCGGTAAGGATGTCGAGGCCTCGATCGTGCGTATTGCTCAGCTGGGCCGTGCCGCCGGTATCCACCTTATCGTGGCCACGCAGCGCCCCAGCTCCAACGTGGTGACGGGCCTCATTAAGGCCAACATCACCAACCGCATCGCCTTTAACGTCGCCACGGGCATCGACTCGCGCGTCATCATCGACCAGATGGGCGCCGAAAAGCTCACCGGTTTGGGCGACATGCTGTTCTCCAAGGTCGACTGGGGCAAGCCCCGCCGTATCCAGGGCTGCTTTGTCTCGGATGATGAAATCAACGAGATTGTCGAGTTCGTCAAGTCGCAGAGCGAGCCCGACTACCACGAGGAGATCCTGTCTGCCGTGGCGCCCGCTTCCATGTCCATGGCGGG
>CABUUB010000107.1 GCA_902494625.1 uncultured Collinsella sp. | reverse complement strand
GGTGGTAGCCGGCACGGCTACCACCCGTTTGCCTCATATCTAGCCCAAAGCAGGCCAGTTACTTCTTAATGCCGCGTCCCAGACGCTCGGCGACCGATGCAACGGCCTCTTCGCTGGCCGGCCCGCAGCTCACGCAGCCGTCATGGGCACGCATCTGGCCGGTGACCTCGTCCATCGCGAGCGGTGCCACCTTCTCGAGCTTAAAGCCCTTGCCGGCGCGCATGTTCTCCTTGGCCACGCTGATCATGAGCTTGATGCGGTTGAGCTGGTTGACCTCGGACGCACCGGGGTCGTAGTCCACCGCGACAATGTTGCTCTCGGGATGCTGGCGGCGCAGCTCCTTGATCACGGCCTTGCCCACCACATGGTTGGGCAGGCACGCGAAGGGCTGCGTGCAGATGATGTTGGGCGCACCATGGTCGATCAGGTCGAGCATCTCGGCCGTGAGCAACCAGCCCTCGCCCATGTTGTTGCACACCGAAAGCACCGTGCGGGCCTTGTCGGCCATGGTGCCGATGCGCTCGGGCGCCTCAAAGCGGCGGGACTTTTCGAGCATCTCCTCCACCGGCGTACGCATCCAGTCCACGAGCTTGATGAGCGCCTGCATGCCCGCACGCGTTGTAGCAGAGCTACCCAGCTCGTCCTTCTGCAGCTCGGCGTTGCTCATGGAGTACAGGAAGAAGTCGAGCAGGCCCGGCACCACGGCCTCGCAGCCCTCGCGCTCGATGACATCGACCACGTGGTTGTTGGCTGTGGGGTGGAACTTGACCAAGATCTCACCGACCACGCCCACGCGCGGCTTGGTACCCTCGCCCACGAGCGGCATAGTATCGAACGCGCGGATGGCCTCGCGGCACAGCTTGGTGTAGTTGTGGCGGTTGAACTTGGGCGCCAGCTTGCGGGCGCGCGCCATGTACTCCTCGTAGAGCGCGTTGGCGGCACCGGGCGTGGCCTCGTACGGGCGGCAGCGGTAGAGCATCTGCATCATTACGTCGCCAAAGAGCACCGCGTACACGGCCTGCTTAAGCAGCGCCGGCGTAATCTTAAAGCCGGGGTTGTCCTCGCCGAGCGCCACGGCCGAAAGCGAAATCACCGGGATCTCGGGGTGGCCGCTCTCGCGCAGTGCCTTGCGGATGAGCGCGATGTAGTTGGTGGCACGGCAGCCGCCGCCGGTCTGGCTGATAACCACGGCCGTCTTGGAGAGGTCGTACCGACCGCTCTCGATGGCCTCCATGATCTGGCCCGTCACCAGGATCGACGGATAGCAGATGTCGTTGTTCACGTAGCGCAGGCCGGCCTCGACGGCGTCGTGATCGGTCGAGGGCAGCAGCTCCAAGTTGTAGCCGGCACCGCGGAACACCTCTTTGACCAGGTCAAAGTGGATCGGCGCCATCTGCGGGCACAGGATGGTGTAGCCCTCGTCGCGCATCTGCTCGGTAAAGGGCACCTTGGGCCACGCGGTCGAGGCACTCTCGCGCTGCGCCTTGAACGTGTACTTACGGCTCGCGAACGCGGGGGCATCCGTGGAGGGAGTCACCGGCGCGGCGTCGCCCTGCTCGTAGGCCTCGCCCGTGGCCGTGGCCTCGGCCAAGCGCTCGGCCTCCTGGTCCTTAAGCGCGGCCATGAGCGAGCGGATGCGGATGCGCGCGGCACCCAGGTTGGATACCTCGTCGATCTTGAGCACGGTGTAGATCTTGCCGCTGGCTTCCAGAATCTCCTGCACCTGGTCGGTGGTCAGGGCGTCCAGACCGCAGCCGAAAGAGTTGAGCTGAATCAGGTCCAGGTCGTTGCGCATCGTTACAAAACGGGCGACGGCGTACAGGCGGCTGTGGTACATCCACTGGTCGACGACGCGAATCGGACGCTCGGGCTTTACCAGATGCGCGAGCGAATCCTCGGTAAAGACCGCAAAGCCAAAGCTCGAGATAAGCTCGGGCAGGGCATGGTTGATCTCGGGGTCGTTATGGTAGGGACGACCGGCGAGCACGATGCCGTGACCGCCGTGGTCCTCGACCCACTTAAGGGCCTCCTCACCCATGGTCTGGATGTCCTCGTGGAAACGCGCATCGGCCTCAAAGGCAGCGTTGACGGCGGCATCGACCTCGGAGCGCGTGATCTTGGGTCCACGCACGCGACCGCGCCCAGCCTCGGCATCGGCCACACGGTCGACGGCGAGCACCTGGTACAGACGGCGCTTGAGCTCGGTCTTATCGTGATAGGGCACAAACGGGTACAGGAACTCGATGTTCTGCTCGCGGATCTCGTCGATGTTGAGCGCCAGCGCCGTGGGATAGCTCATGACGATGGGACAGTTGTAACAGTTGCCAGCCGTCGGGTCCTCCTTGCGCTCCCAGCGCACGCACGGCATCCAAATGAAGTCGACATCGCGGTCGATAAGGTTCATCACATGGCCGTGGCTCATCTTTGCCGGGTAGCACACGCTCTCGGACGGCATGGACTCGATGCCCGCCTGGTAGGTCTTCTTGCTCGACTGGTCGGAGAGCTGCACGCTAAAGCCCAGGCGCGTAAAGAACGCATGCCAGAAGGGGTAGTTCTCGTACATGTTGAGCGCGCGCGGGATGCCGACGGTGCCGCGCGGGGCTTCGTCGGGACTCAGGACCTCGCGGTTAAAGAGCAGCTCGTTTTTCTTTTTGAAGAGGTTGGGGGCCTCGGTCTTCTGCTTTTTGTGGCCGGCACCCTTCTCGCAGCGGTTGCCGGTAATGAAGCGCCTGCCGCCGCCAAAGTCGTTGACGGTAAGCTGGCAGTTGTTAGAGCAACGGCCGCAGCGGACATGCTTTTGCGTCACGGTGAGGTGCGCGATGTCCTCGGCCGAGAGGATGGTCGAAGTGCCGTCGGCGCCGGCGCGATCGCGGGCGAGCAGGGCCGCACCGTAGGCGCCCATGCAGCCGGCGATGTCGGGACGTACGGCGCGAACGCCGGTAAGCTGCTCAAACGCGCGCAGCGTGGCATCGGACATAAAGGTGCCGCCCTGAACGATCACCTGGCTGCCGATCTCCTTGGGGTCGCGCAGCTTAATGACCTTGAACAAGGCGTTCTTGATGACGGAATAGGACAGGCCGGCCGCGATGTCGCCCACCGTGGCGCCTTCCTTTTGTGCCTGCTTGACGCGAGAGTTCATAAAGACCGTGCAGCGGCTGCCCAAATCGACCGGGGCCTTGGCATGGATGGCGGCGTCGGCAAACGCGCGCACGTCCATGTTCATAGACACGGCGAAGCTCTCGATAAAGCTACCGCAGCCCGACGAGCAAGCCTCGTTGAGCATGATGTGCTCGATAACGCCGTCCTTCACGCGCAGGCATTTCATGTCCTGGCCGCCAATGTCCAGAATGAACTCGACACCGGGCAGGAATGCCTTGGCGCCGCGCAGGTGCGCAACGGTCTCGATCTCGCCGGAGTCGGCCTTGAGGGCCTCGATGAGCAGCGCCTCGCCGTAGCCCGTGGTGGTCACGTGGCCGATGGTGCAGCCGGCGGGGATGTGATTGTAGAAATCGGCCATGATGACCTTGGCCGTGCCCAGGATGTCACCGTTGTTGTTGCCATACCAGGTGTGCAGCAGCTGACCGTCCTCGCCCACGAGCGCGGCCTTCATGGTGGTGGAGCCGGCGTCGATGCCGATGAACACGCGGCCGGTATAACCGTCGAGCTTGCCCTTGGGGACAACCTCGGTGTCGTGGCGGTTCTTGAACTCGGCAAAGTCTTCGTCGGTGGCGAAGAGCGGATCCAGACGCTCGACCTCGGCACCCTGTGTGTCACCCAGGGCATCGATGGCCTCGATGAGCTGCGGGAACGTGCTGAGCTTATTGGACTCGTGCGCCATGGCGGCACCGCTCGCCACAAACAGGTGAGCGTTTTGGGGCACGATGCGGTGCTCCTCGTCCAGATTGAGCGTGAGGTAGAAGCGGTGGCGCAGCTCGGAGAGGTACTGCAGCGGGCCGCCCAGGAAGGCAACGTTACCGCGGATGGGGCGGCCGCACGCCAAGCCCGAGATGGTCTGGGTCACGACGGCCTGGAAGATGGACGCGGCGACATCCTCGGGGCGGGCACCCTCATTGAGCAGCGGCTGCACGTCGGTCTTGGCAAAGACGCCACAGCGGCTGGCGATGGGATAGATGGTGGTGGCGTTGGCCGCGAGCTCGTTGAGGCCGCTCGCGTCGGTGTGCAGCAGGGTTGCCATCTGGTCGATAAACGCGCCCGTGCCGCCCGCGCAGGTGCCGTTCATGCGCTGCTCGATGCCGTTGTCGAAGTAGATGATCTTGGCGTCCTCGCCGCCCAGCTCGATGGCGACATCGGTGGCCGGGATGAGGGTCTCGACGGCACGCTTGCTGGCGATAACCTCCTGGACAAACTCCAGGTCGAGCCACTGGGACAGCAGCAGGCCGCCCGAGCCGGTGATGGCGCAGGTCATCTGGGCCGTCGGCAGCACGGTCGCGGCACCCTCGAACAGGTCGCGGGCGCAGGCACGGACGTCGGTGTGGTGGCGCTGGTACTTGGCGTAGACAATCTGGTTATCGTCGTTGAGCACGGCGAGCTTAACGGTGGTGGAGCCCACGTCAATGCCCAGGTGCAGGTTGCCGCGGGCGGCCTCGGGGTTGAAGATCGCGCCTTCGGGGGCGTGGCCGGTGGCTACGGGCTCAGCTGCGGTGGTGGGCTCGCTAGCGACGGGCGTCTCCCCTGCCGCGTTCTTGGCCTCGGCAACCGCCTCGGCTACTTTCTCGGCAGCGGCGGTCGCGGCCTTCTGCGCGGCGTCCACCACGGCGGGCGC
>CABUUB010000106.1 GCA_902494625.1 uncultured Collinsella sp. | reverse complement strand
CCTCGTCTCCACCCGAGCATTGAATGAGGCTCCAACGCAAGTTGGGGCCTTTTTTCATATAGGCACACAAGGTCAAAGGCGGCACCATGATCCTCCTGGTCGACAAGATCGAAAAAAACTTCGGCGCGCGCGTCCTCTTTAGCGGCGCGTCCTTCCAGATCAACCCCGGCGAGCGCTTCGCGCTCGTGGGACCCAACGGCGCCGGCAAAACCACCATGCTCAAAATCATCATGGGCATCGACAGCCCCGACGCCGGCCAGGTCCAGTACGCCAAGGACTGCCAGGTGGGCTACCTAGAGCAGGAAACCAACCTGGAGCAAAAGGACACCACCATCCTTGCCGAGGTCATGGCGGCGGCCAAGGAAATCCGCCGCATGGGCGAGCGCGCTAACGAGCTGCAGGCCCAAATCACCGAGCTCTCCGAGCAGGGCAAGGACGTCGACGCACTCCTTAACGAGTACGGCCAGGTCCAGGACCGCTTTGAGCACCTGGGCGGCTACGAGCTCGAGAGCAACGCCCGCAAAATCCTGTCCGGCCTAGGATTCAAAGTTACTGACTTTGAGCGCCCGTGCTCCGAGTTCTCGGGCGGCTGGCAAATGCGCATCGCGCTCGCCAAGCTCTTTCTGCGCCACCCCGACCTGCTGCTTCTGGATGAGCCTACCAACCACTTGGACCTCGAAAGCGTCCAGTGGCTTCGCGGTTTTATCGCGAACTACGATGGCGCCGTCCTCATCGTCAGCCACGACCGCGCCTTCATGGACGCCTGCGTCGACCACGTCGCCGCCCTCGAAAACCGCCGCGTGACCACCTACACCGGCAACTACAGCAGCTACCTCAAGCAGCGCGAGGACAACCTGGAGCAGATGCGCGCCAAGCGTGCTGCTCAGGAGCGCGATATCGCCCACATGCAGGTCTTCGTCGACAAGTTCCGCTACAAGCCCACCAAGGCCGCCCAGGCCCAGGAGCGCATCCGCAAGATCGAGCAGATCAAAAAAGAGCTCGTCATCCTGCCCGAGGGCCACAAGCACATCGACTTTAAGTTCCCCGACCCGCCGCGCTCGGGCGACATGGTCGTGGGCCTGGAGGGCGTGTCCAAGTCCTACGGCAATAAGCACATCTACAGCGATATCGACCTCAAGCTCTACCGCGGCGAGCATGTGGCGCTCGTCGGCCCCAACGGCGCCGGCAAGTCCACCCTCATGAAAATCATCGCCGGCTTGGAGCCGCCCACTACCGGCACGCGCGACCTGGGCACGAACGTGGGCGTGGCCTATTACGCCCAGCACGCGCTCGAGGGCATGACCGAGTCCAACACCGTCCTGCAAGAGATCGACACCGTTACGCCCAAGTGGACCGTGCCGCAGCAGCGCAGCCTGCTGGGCGCCTTCTTGTTTAGCGACAACGATTCCATCGAAAAGCAGGTGCGCGTCCTCTCCGGCGGCGAAAAGGCGCGTCTGGCACTCGCCAAGATGCTCGTGGCGCCCGAGGCGCTCCTGTGCCTCGACGAGCCCACCAACCACCTGGACATCGACTCGGTGGACATGCTCGAGAACGCCCTGCAAAACTTCCCCGGCACCATCGTGCTCATCAGCCACGACGAGCACCTGGTACGCGCCGTGGCCAACCGCATCATTGACATCCGCGACGGCAAGGTCACGGTCTACGACGGCGACTACGACTACTACCTCTACAAACGCGAGGACCTCGCCGCCCGCGCCGCCGCCGAGGCGTCCACGGAGAGCGCGCCGGCCGCGGCCAAGCCCTCCAAAGTCAGCGCCGTCCAGGCCGACACCCCCGCCGCAGCGCCTAAGCCGGCCGAGGGCAAAAAGACCAAGGAGCAAAAGCGCGCCGAGGCCCAGGCCCGCGCCGCGCTCAACAAAAAGCTCAAGGGCGTGCGCAACCAGCTCAAGAAGATCGAGGCCGAGCTCGACAAAAAGCGCGCCCGCTATGACGAGCTTATGGAATTGATGGCAAGCGAAGAGCTTTATGCCGATCAGGACAAGTTCAACGCCGCGCTGGGGGAATATAACGGCCTTAAGCAAGAGCTGCCCAAGCTCGAGGACGAATGGCTGGAGCTTTCCACCCAGATCGAAGAGGAGACCGCGCGTGAACTCTCGTAAAGCCACCGCCGTGGCGATGAGCATCATCGCCATCGCCTGTCGCATCTGCGGCATCTTTATGAGCGCGATGACCGTGCTGCTGTGCTTTAGCGGCCTCACCGCCAAGCTGCAGATCGTCGGCTTTGTCGTCGAGCTCTCGCGCGCGCTGCCGAGCGCCATCGCCGGATACGGCGTCATCACATCGCCCTTTGGCGGCGTGTTCCGCCTGGATTACGCCATCGTGGCCGTTATCCTGTTTGTGGCCGACTACCTGCTCACGCGCGCCTCGCGCCGCGTCCGCTAGGGGATCGGCATGTCCAGCAGCTACCTCATGAACCTGGTCGCCAGCGCTGTTGCCGTCATCGTTGGCATCGTGATCCACGAGAGCGCGCACGCCGCCGCGGCCTGGGCGCTCGGCGACAAGACGGCCCGCTCGCGCGGCCGCGTCTCGCTCAACCCGCTCAACCACATCGACCCGTTTGGCACCATTCTCCTACCGCTGCTGATGCTTGCCGCCGGTGGCCCGGTGTTCGCCTTTGCCAAGCCCGTGCCCGTCTACCTCAACAACCTCAAGCACCCCAAGCGCGACGAGGTCCTGGTGAGCGCTGCCGGCCCCGCATCGAACATCGCGCTCGCGTGTCTCGCAGCCGCCCTCATGCACGCAGCGTATGTCAACCTCTATGCCAGCATGTCCTTTGCCGTGGCCTCCCACATCATGAACTTCGGCGCCACGTTCATCGTGGTCAACCTGTCGCTCGCGTTCTTTAACCTCATCCCGATTCCGCCGCTCGACGGCTCGTCGATCATCGTGCCGTTCCTCAAAGGCAAGGCGCTCGCCAACTACTACCGCCTGCAGCAATACGCCATGCCGATCCTTATCATCGTGTTGTACCTGCTGCCCATGTGGACCGGCATCGACGTGATCGGCCGCTATTTCGACGTTACCGTGTATCCGCTGGCTGAGCACCTGCTCAACTTCGCAATTGCCGGCATCTAGGGTAAACTTACAGGTCGACCGTGCAAAACGGTCGCAACATGCACTCAAACCGCGCCGCGAAGGCGCCGTCAAAGGAGGTCGAAGATGTCGTATCGCGTGTCGACGCAGGTCTACAGCGGACCTTTCGACCTGCTGCTGCAGCTGGTAACCCGCCAAAAAGTAGATATCGGCGCCATCTCCATTAGCGAGGTGGCGGAGCAGTACCTTGCCGAGGTAGAGCGCATTGAGGCGCTGGACCTGGACGTGGCGAGCGACTTTTTGCTGGTCGCGGCAACCCTTTTGGACATCAAGGCCGCCTCGCTGGTGCCGCAGGAGGCTCCCAGCAAATCCGTAGACGATGACGAGGACGACGAAGACCTCGAGGACCTCAGCGCGCTCGACGGCGACGCCCTGCGCGAGGTCCTGATCCAGCGCCTGATCGCCTACAAGCAGTTTAAGGGCGCGGCGGCGGCCCTTGGCGCGCGCATGCAGGCCGAGAGCCGCATGCATTCGCGCGTGGCCGGTCCCGATCCCGAGTTCTTGGGCCTTATGCCCGACTACCTGGCAGGCATTACCCTGCGCGGCCTGGCCGTCATCTGCGCCGACCTGGACGGCAAGCGCCAGACCTTCCTGCTGGAGGCCGAGCACGTGGCACCGCATCGCGTGCCGCTCGACCTGACGGTGGCCTCGGTCGACCGCTTTACCATGGCGCATCAAACCTGCACCTTCCGCGACCTGTTGGACGGCGACGCCACCACCGAGCAGCTCGTCGTCACCTTCCTGGCCATGCTCGAACTCGCCAAGCGCGGCTCGCTCACGCTGAGCCAGGACGAGATCTTTGGAACCATTCAGATCAACCGCGTCGAGGGCGCCGAGGCCTATGTGCCCGGCGAGGGCCCCGAGCTCACCGAATAGGAGCGGCAACCATGTCAAGCTTTTCTACGCTAGAGGCAAACAGCCTCAAGGGCGCCCTCGAGGCGCTGCTACTGGTGTCGAGCGACCCCGTGAGCGCACCCGCGCTGGCAGGTGCGCTGGATATCGCACCGGGCGAGTGCGCGTCGCTTTTGGCCGAGCTCAAAGTTGAGTACGAGGAGGCCAACCGCGGCTTTCAGCTGCGCGAGGTCGCCGGTGGCTGGCGACTGTTTACACACCCTGCCTACCACGACGTGGTCGAGGCGTACGTGCTGAGCTGGGATACGCAAAAACTGTCGCAGGCGGCGCTCGAGACCCTGGCCGTCATCGCTTACCACCAGCCCGTCACGCGCGAGGTGGTCAAGGGCATCCGCGGCGTCAACTCCGACGGCGTCATCGCGTCGCTCGTTGACAAGGGCCTGGTGCGCGAGCTCGGCCGTGACCCCCAGCGCGGTCAAGTCATCATCTATGGCACGACCAACGCCTTCTTGGAAAAGTTCGGTCTGCGCTCCACTCGCGACCTGCCCGATCTGGAGCAGTTTGCCCCCGACGAGCAGTCGCGCCAGTTTATCCGCGAGCGCCTGAGCGGCCGCAGCATTCAGTCCACGCTCGAGGAGCAGGCCGAGGACCTGGACGAAGAGCGCGAACTGCTCGATACCGATGTTGAGGACGACGCAGATGAAGAGATCCTGGCCAGCGGTGACAGCTCGGAGGATATGCATGACGAGGATTAACGAAGCAGAGGCGACTCGCACTGCACGTGCCGCGGGCGCTACGGTGCCCACAGGTGACGCACAGCCCGTCTACCCGCACACCATGCGCCTGCAGCGCTTTTTGG
>CABUUB010000105.1 GCA_902494625.1 uncultured Collinsella sp. | reverse complement strand
GGGCCTACGAGGCATGGGTCGAGGCCGGACTTCCGCTCGATTGGGACAGGCAAGCCTTCGAGGCCGAGCGCAAAATGGATTCTAAAAAACACCTTGCCAAATAGGAGCGTCAGGACGCAAAGAGGCTCCGCAGCGCGAAGCGCGATGCGGAGCCTCTTTGCATGTCCGAGGACGTTCCGGAGAGAAACCCCGTCACGCCCCCGGATTCTCGGTGGGAGTTCTAGACCTTGTCGGCCTTAGTACATACCGCCGCCCTGCTGACCAGCGGTAGCAGCAGCGATAGCATCCTCAAGCTGAGTATTCTTGGGCACATCGGAGACGGTAGCCTCGGTGATGAGGATCAGGCTGGCGACAGAAGCAGCGTTCTGCAGGGTGACGCGGCTGACCTTGACGGGGTCGAGGACGCCCATCTCAATCATGTCGCCCCACTCGCCGTTGGCAGAGTTGAGACCCTGGCCGGCGGGCAGCTCGGCAACCTTGTCGACCACGACAGCGCCCTCAAAGCCAGCGTTCTTGGCGATGGTAGCGACCGGAGCAGTCAGAGCCTTCTTGACGATGTCGACGCCGATCTTCTCCTCGGGGTCGTCAAGCTCAACAGCGTCGAGCGCAGGAGCAGCGTCCATGAAGGCGACGCCGCCGCCAGCGACAATGCCCTCCTCGACAGCAGCGCGGGTTGCCTGCAGGGCGTCCTCGACGCGATGCTTGATCTCCTTGAGCTCGGACTCGGTAGCAGCGCCGACCTTGATGACGGCAACGCCACCGGAGAGCTTGGCCAGGCGCTCCTGGAGCTTCTCGCGGTCGAAGTCAGAGGTGGTGTTCTCCATCTCGCCCTTGATCTGGGCGATGCGGGCGTCGATGGCCTCCTTGGAGCCAGCACCGCCGACGACGACGGTGTTGTCCTTGGAGATGGTGACGGACTTAGCGGTGCCGAGCATATCGGCGGTGATGTCAGCGACCTTCACGCCCAGCTCGTCCAGGGCAGCCTGGCCACCGGTGAGGACGGCGATGTCCTCGAGGATGCGCTTGCGGCGATCGCCGTAGCCCGGGGCCTTAACGGCGCAGACGTTGAGGGCGCCACGGATCTTGTTGAGGACCAGGGTAGGCAGAGCCTCGCCGTCGATGTCCTCAGCGATGATGAGCAGGCCACGGCCAGCGCGCTGGACAGCCTCGAGAACGGGCATGATGTCCTGAACGCTGGAGATCTTCTGGTCGGTGATGAGGATGTACGGATCCTTCATCACGGCCTCCATGCGGTCGTTGTCCGTGACGAAGTAAGCGGAGACATAGCCCTTGTCGAACTGCATGCCCTCGACGGTGTCGATGGTGATGTCGAACGTCTGGGAATCCTCGACGGTGATGACGCCGTCCTTGCCCACGACCTCCATGGCCTCGGCGATCTTCTCGCCGACCTCGGGGTCACCGGCGGAGATGGTACCGACGGAAGCGATCTGTTCCTTGGTCTCGACCGGCTTGGCCTGCTTCTTCATCTCGGCAACGGCGGCGTTAACGGCCTTGTCGATGCCGCGACGAATGGCCAGCGGGTTGGCGCCAGCGGCGACGTTGCGCAGGCCGTCGTTGACGATGGCCTGAGCGAGCAGAGTTGCGGTGGTGGTGCCGTCACCCACGGTGTCGTTGGTCTTGGTGGCAACCTCCTTCACCAGCTGAGCGCCCATGTTCTCGATGTTGTCCTCGAGCTCGATCTCCTTGGCGACGGAAACGCCGTCGTTGGTGATGGTCGGGGCACCGAACGTGCGCTGCAGCGCAACGTAGCGACCCTTGGGGCCCATGGTGACGGTAACGGCGTCGGCCAGAGTGTTGACGCCCTTGGCAAGCTTAGCGCGGGCATCGGTGTTGAACGTAATGTTCTTTGCCATGGTAGGTAATCCTCCAAAAGAAATGTGACTCGCGTCGCCGCTTCCGAGTCCTATGCGGCGGGCGCGTTCAAAGACGAATCAGAGATTCTGACGAGACTAGGCCTCGACGACAGCGTAGATGTCGTCGGCGCGCATCAGCAGATACTTCTCGCCGTCGACCTTGACCTCGTTGCCACCGAACTTACCGTAGATGACAACGTCGCCAACCTTGACGTCCATGGGGATGCGCTCACCCTTGTCGTTGACCTTGCCGGCGCCCACGGCAACGATGGTGCCGCGCTGCGGCTTCTCCTGAGCATTGCTGGCGATATACAGACCAGAAGCGGTCTTCTGCTCGGCCTCGTCGGGCTTGACCAGAACACGATCTGCAAGCGGCTTCAAAGACGACATGCTTGTCTCCTCCTTTTTGGGCCGCGCGGTTATACCACGCGAATTAACCCTTTTTGTTTGCGTACGCGTTGAATGGTACCCACGAATGGCGGGTTATACAACACGGAGTCAAAAAATCTTATTTTTTGGCACTTAGATTTTCTGAATGCCGGGGGATAACTTAGCGATGGCTCCCGGGGCGGACCGGAGGGCATGAAGTTTGCTGCTCTACAGTCCTGCGCAAGACGGAAAGCACATTAAGCGCTTTCCTTTGCGTGCGGAACTCGCGACAAACTTCATGCCCTCCGGTCCGCCCCGGGAGCCAGGTTAACTAATTCGGGCCCGGCATTCAGAAAAGTCAGTTCAGCAAAATGGCGATGCGGACAGGAATGCGGGAATGGTTTTCGCTGCGCGCACGGGTCCCCTGGGGAGCACCGTGCATTTTTGGGAGTATTCAGCAAGCCAGGACGGCTGCATACACGCCGGACACACCATATTGGTCCCAAGGACGCCTTCGACCGGCAATTTGGGTCGGCAGACAGGCCTCGTCGAGACAAACAAGCATGCCTCGCGCCACGTCGGACCCCAAAATGACGTCGATCTCCGCAATGCCACCCAACTGCAGCGGCACCGGCAGAGCTCGCGGTGCTGAATACTCCGTTTTTTGCACGGCGCGGGCGGGGGTACATCAGGATCAGGAAGAATATCCCAGCCTTTTTATGCAATCTGTAATGGGAAGCATGCAAAACACCAAGAGGCAGCATTGCTGATGTCCAAATTGAGCGCGCAGGGCAGCGGCGCGTCCGCCCTGCGCCCAAATCCAGCAGAGCGGGGACGCTCCTAACAAATCCCCACCGGCAAACAAACGCGGCTCGAGCGCCATCCCAAAATAGGCTGCACGAGCCGCGTTTAACGGTACGACATGAATATTAGCGCTCGTAAATCAAGTTGCCCGCCAGGTAGGTGGCCTGAACCTTGATGGCCTGGAGGTCTTGAGGGTCAATGGTGAGCGGGTTTTGGTCCAGGACTACCAGGTCGGCATACTTGCCGGGCTCTAAGCTGCCGAGATTTTGCTCGTCACCCGCTGCGTACGCGCTGCCCAGAGTGTAGTTGCGCAGGGCCGTTGCTGCATCGATGCGCTCGCTCGGCAACCAGCCGCCCTCGGGCCAGTGGCTTTTGGGGTCCTGGCGCGTGATAGCCGTGTAGAGCACGTTCATGCTGGTAACGGGCGTGATAGGGCTGTCGGTACCGAAGGCTTGGCGAATGCCGCGCTGTTTATAGGTCGCAAACGGCCACATGATGCGGCTGCGCTCCAGGCCCAGATCGCGCTCGGGGCCGCCCGGGTCGAGTGTAATGTGACAGGGCTGGCTCGAGGCAACGACGTTAAGCTTGCGTAGACGATCGATGTCCTCGAGCAAGAGGTTCTCCAGATGCTCGAGTGTGTTATGGCCGTGCTGGGGCAGGCCGTACAGGTCGGCCGCTTCCTCGAAGATATCCAGCGCGGCATGAATCGCACCGTCACCAATGACGTGGATGCGCACGGTGTGGCCGCGCTCCGCGGCCGCCAGAACCAGTTTGCGCATGCGCTCGGCGGGAACCGTCAGACGGCCCTGGTCGCCCGGGAAGCGCGGATTGGTATAGGGCTCGGTGAGATATGCCGTGTGTTCGCTCGACACGCCGTCGAAGAACTGCTTAAAGCCTGGCGCCGAGAGCAGCGCGTTGTTCGCGTAACGTGCCTGCAGCTCTTCCAAGCGCGACTGGTCATCCAGCAGCGTGGGGAACAGATGGGCTCGGATGCCCAACTTGCCGGCTGCCTGCAGTTTGTCGTAGACGTCGTCGCGGATAAAATCGCAGCCCGGCATGGGCATGAGCGACATATCGCAGATCGAGGTGATGCCCTGCTCGGCCATACGCCTCATTTGATCGGAGTAAGCGCTTGCGATGCGATCCTCGCCCAGCCACTCAAGGCAGCGCGGTAGCAGCTGCATGGCAGCCGCCTCGTGAGCAATGCCCGTGAGCTCGCCGTTTGCATCCTTGTCGTAGCTGCCGCCCGCCGGCGGCTCGCTGTCGCGTGTGACGCCGAGCGCCTCGAGTGCGCGGCTGTTGAGCCAAAGCGTGTGCCCGTCGCCCGAATACATAACGCAGGGACGATCGGGGAATGCCGCATCGAGCGACGCCTTGGTAGGATGCTCGGGCGGGTCCCAACGGTAATCGCGCCAGCCCTGCGTCACAACCCAAGCGTCGTCGGGCAGGTCCTGGGAAAACTCGAGCGCATGTTGCACCAGCGCCGCCTCGGACGTGCCCATATCCATGAGCATGTACGGCGAGGAACCGACCGAGGTATGGAAGAAGTGCAGATGAGCGTCATGGAAACCGGGGCAGACAAACTGCTCGCCGTAGTCGATAACCGACGTGGCGGCAGGAACGGCGGCGATCACGTCATCGGGCGCACCGACTGCGACGATACGGTCGTCTGCGATGACAATCGCCAGCTCGCGGGCGGTATCGATGCCGTCTTGCGCGGTAAAGACGTTCTTGGAGCGGATAATCCGATCGATATGTTGCATGGGCATCCCCATCTCTGGCAGGAAATTCAACACCCCCGAGTGTACTCCCCAGCTCCAGCTACAAAACGCCAAGCGGCAAACGGCACCTTTGCCAGGCCAAGTGGCAGGTGGCATACTGGAATGAGCTTGTACGATTTTGCAAAAACCAGCAAGGAGCAAATCGACCATGACGAAGACCAAGGCACAGCAGATTATGGCGGCGACCGAGGCTCGCGCGGCAGACGACGT
>CABUUB010000104.1 GCA_902494625.1 uncultured Collinsella sp. | reverse complement strand
TAATTAAGTTTATCGCGAGTTCCGCACGCAAAGGAAAGCACTTAATGTGCTTTCCGTCTTGCGCAGGACTGTAGAGCAGGAAACTTAATTACGCGCCGCTTCCCGCCCACGCCGGGCAAACCCTCCCTTGTACTCTATCAAGGTAAAGTGTATGATTCTGAACGTTACATGACTCACTTTACCTAACTAAAGTGCCATCAAGGGGGAATACCATGAATACCGATATGTCTCGTCGTCAGTTTGTTGGTCTAGCCGGTTCGCTCGCTACGGTTCTAGGCCTTGGCCTGGTAGGCTGCGGTGGTGGTGCCGGTAAGGGTTCCGCTGCTGGCTCTGCCGCGGCCAAGGATGTGAAGGGCGCTGCGGAGTCCAAGAAGCTCGTGGTGGGCTTTGATAAGTCCTATCCTCCGTACGGCTTTGTGGGCGACGATGGCGAGTACACCGGCTTTGATCTCGACCTTGCCAAGGCTGTTGCCGATAAGCAGGGCTGGGAGGTCAAATACGAGGCCATCGACTGGGACGCCAAGGATACGCTGCTTAACTCGGGCGCCATCAACTGCATCTGGAACGGCTTTACCATGGAGGGCCGCGAGGACGACTATACGTTCTCCGAGCCGTACATGCTCAACGAGCAGGTGCTGGTGGTAAAGAAAGATGCGGGCATCAAGAGCTGGGACGATCTTGCCGGCAAGACCGTGATTACCCAGACCGATTCCGCTGCGCAGGATGTACTCGAGGGTGACCAGAAGGATCTGGCGGCGACGTTTGCCACGCTCGACACGATCGGCGAGTACAACACGGCCTTTATGCAGCTCGAGAGCGGTGCGGTCGATGCCGTGGCTTGCGACCTTTCGATTGCCCAGTATCAGCTTGCCGCCAAGCCCGATGCTTATACGCAGCTTGATGAGCCGCTGTCCAGCGAGCACTACGCCGTCGGCTTTAAGAAGGGCGACACCAAGTCGGCCGACGCCGTGACCGAGTCGCTCAAGGCGCTCTACGAGGACGGCACGGTTAAGGACCTGTGCGACAAGTATTCAAGCTATGGTCTATCTTTCGATAATTGGGTGCTCAAGTAATGTCTATTCAGGTCATGATGCAGATGCTTGGCCAGGGATTCTTGGTCAGTTTGCAGTTGTTTGTGCTGACGCTGTTGGGGTCGATTCCGCTGGGAATCCCCGTGGCGTTTATGCGCATGAGCAAAATCGCGCCGCTTCGCTGGATTGCGCGCATCTATATCTCGGTCATGCGCGGCACGCCGCTCATGCTGCAGATGTTTGCCATCTACTTTGCCCCGTACTACGTGTTTGGCATTTCGCTCACGCCCGATTCCAAGTGGACGGCGTGCGTCGTAGCGTTCATCATCAACTACGCCGGTTACTTTGCCGAGATCTATCGCTCGGGCCTGCAGTCCATTCCGCGCGGTCAATACGAGGCCGCCGAGGTGCTGGGCTATTCGCGCATGCAGACGTTTCTGTATATCGTGACGCCGCAGGTCGCCAAGCGTATTCTGCCGGCGATGGGCAACGAGATCATCACGCTGGTCAAGGACACGTCGCTGGCGTTTGCCATTGGCGTGGGTGAGATGTTCTCGACGGCCAAGGCGCTGGTCGCCTCGCAGGTGAGCATGGTGCCGTTTGCGATCGCGGCGCTGATCTACTGGATCTTTAACTTTGTGGTCGAGATGCTGCTGGGCGCCGCCGAGAAAAAATTGGATTACTACCATGATTAATTCGGTAATGAATATATCGAACGCGCGTAAGGCGTTTGGCGGCAATGAGGTGCTCAAGGATATCTCGCTCGAGGTCAAGCGTGGCGAGGTCGTGGCGATTATCGGGCCTTCGGGTGGCGGCAAGTCCACGCTGCTGCGGTGTGCCACGCTGCTCGAGACACTCGACGGAGGCTCGCTCTCGTTTGGTGACCTTGCCGTTGCGACGGATGCGGGTTCGGGCGCGGTCTATGCGAAGGGCGATGTGCCCAAGCGGGCACGCTCGCGATTCGGCCTGGTGTTCCAAAATTACAACCTGTTCCCGCACTATACCGTGATGAAAAACATCATCGACGCGCCGATCCGCGTGCTTAAGCGCCCGCGCGAGCAGGCGGAAGCTCGTGCGCGCGAGTTGATCGAGCAGATGGGGCTTACGGGCAACGAGAACAAGGTGCCGTGTGAGCTTTCGGGCGGCCAGCAACAGCGTGTGAGTATCGCCCGCGCCTTGGCGCTCGATCCGGAGATCCTGTTCTTTGACGAGCCGACCTCGGCACTCGATCCCGAGCTGACAGCCGAGGTGCTGCGTGTCATTAAAGACCTTGCCGCGCAGAATATGACGATGGTGATTGTGACCCACGCAATGCAGTTTGCGCGCGATGTTGCCGACCGCGTGGTCTTTATGGATGGCGGCCGCATTGTCGAGGAGGGTCCTGCCGAGCAGGTCATCGACCATCCGCGTGAGCAGCGCACCCGTGAGTTCTTGAGCCGTATCGAGGGATAGGCTCAGGTATTTACTCAACTATTAATTGAGACGAAGCCGCCGCAGGTCTTACGGTCTGTGGCGGCTTTTTGTTTGCATCGACGGGGTTCAATAATCGCCTCACAAGCTTGTCTCTTCCTCTCGCCGCCTGTATTCATACGTGTGCCGAAAGGTGTGCATGGACAGCCGCCCGTGAGGGTAGGGTGGTGGCATAGGACATTTGGAGGGTGAGTCGGCTCGGCTGCCGACCATGCTGCTCCCGGGATGGCACCGACCGCGAACTCTCCCCGTTGGCGTCGCGCATTGCGCGCGGCCCTGCAAGGAGGTCATCATGGGTGCTCCCAAGACCGGCAACGTAAGGAACGTGGTGCTCGTAGGCCAAGGCGGGGTGGGCAAGACTTCACTCGCCGAAGCCATGCTCCACCTTTCCGGCAAGACCGCCCGCCTGGGCGGCCACGACGGCACCAAGCCCACGCTCGACTATGACCCCGAAGAGGTCAAGCGTGCGTTTTCCATCTCGACGACCATTGCGCCGATCGACTGGAAGGGCGCGCGCATCAATGTGCTCGATGCCCCGTGCTACCCTGATTTTATCGGCGACGCCTTTGCCGCGATGAGCGTCTGCGAGACGGCTCTGTTTGTGGTCGACGCCGAGGCCGGCCCGCAGCCTACGACGGTTAAGCTCTGGTATGCCGCCGAGGACCTGCGCCTGGCGCGTGCGGTGTTCGTAAACCGCCTGTCGCGCTCCGAGGCCAGCTTTGCGACCACGATGGACCTGCTGCAGGAGCGCTTTGGCACGCGCCTGGGCGCCGTGACCCTTCCCTGGGGCGAGGGCGAGGACTTTGACGGCATCATCGACCTGGTGCGCATGAAGGCGCGCCACTGCAACGGCACCGAAGCCGTTGAGTCGGAGATTCCCGAGGAGTATCGTGCCCAGGCCGAGGAGGCCCATGACCATCTGTGCGAGTTGGTGGCCGAGGCCGACGATGAGCTGATGATGAAGTACCTGGAAGGCGAGGAGACGCTGACGCAGGAGGAGCTTGAAGGCCTGCTGTCGAAGGCGATCGCCGAGCGCATCTTTGTGCCGGTCTTTGCGGGCGATTGCATTAAGGAGCAGGGCGTCAACTCGCTGATGGACGACATCGCGACGTACTTCCCGGCGCCGACCGACTACGGCGAGATGCCGCTTATCGACGGCGATTCGCTCAAGATTTCGAGCGACGATGATCGTCCGGTGGCGTTTGTGTTTAAGACCCTGGCCGATCCGCAGCAGGGTCGCATCAGCTTTATCAAGGTGCTGACGGGCACGCTTGAGCCGGGCCTTGAGCTGGTCAACGCCCGCACGCGCAAGGGCGACCGTCTGGCTCACCTGTATGTGATGTGCGGCCGCGACATGACCGAGGTCGGTCACGCCTATGCCGGCGACATTATCGTGGCACCCAAGCTGGCGGCCGAGACGGGCGATACGCTCTCGATTACCGGCAAGGTCGAGGCTGCGGCGTTTAAGTTCCCCAACTCGCAGTACCGCATTGCCATCGAGGCCGAGAATCGCGGCGACGAAGAGAAGCTCTACACGTTTATCGAGAAGGCCTGCAAGGCCGATCCGACCATGAGCATCGACCGCGACGAGGAGACCGGCCAGACCATTATCTCCGCCGTTGGTGAGGCGCAGGTTTCGGTGCTGCTCAACCGTCTGGAGGACCGCACCAAGGTCGCTGCCAAGAGCGTGCCGATCCGCATCCCGTATCGCGAGACCATCCGCCGCACGGCGAGCGCTCAGGGCCGCCACAAGAAGCAGACCGGTGGAGCCGGTCAGTATGGCGACTGCTGGCTGCGCGTTGAGCCGCTCATTGGGCCCGACGGCACGAGCGATGGCTATGAGTTTGTGGACGAGGTCGTAGGTGGCCGTATTCCGCGCTCGCTGATCCCCGCCGTGGACAAGGGTGTCCAGGAGACCATGAAGGACGGCATCATTGCCGGCTACCCGCTCACGGGCATTCGCGTGGCTGTGTACGACGGCTCGTATCACAGCGTCGACTCCAATGAGATGGCGTTCCGCGCAGCGGCTCGCATCGGCCTGCGCAAGGCATGCGCCGATGCCGACCCAGTGGTGCTGGAGCCCATCGAGGAAATCACGGTGACTATCCCCGAGAGCTACGCCGGCGCCGTGATGGGTGACATCTCGGCATCGCGCGGTCGCGTGACGGGCATGGAGACCGATGAGCGCGGCGACACCGTGGTCATCGCCCAGGCGCCGCTGGCCGAGCTGACGGATTATTCGACGCGCCTGCGCTCTATCACGCGCGGCACGGGCGACTTTACCATGAAGCCCGCCGGCTACGAGCAGGTGCCGTATGACGTTCAGGCCAAGCTGGTCGAGCGCTATGAGGAGGGTCGCGCCAAGTAGCGTGTGGCTTTGCCTGCAATGTGGACGCTGACGAAAAGGCCGCCCTGGGTAATTGAACTGCCTCCCATTTCTTGGACATGAGAAATGGGAGGCTTTCTTTATGCGCGTTGATTTGAGAGTGAAGCATGATATCGAGGCCAGGAAGGCGGCCATAGGGCTCTTCGAGCTCGGG
>CABUUB010000103.1 GCA_902494625.1 uncultured Collinsella sp. | reverse complement strand
GGATGCGACACAGCTTGTGTGTCCATCCTCGCAGTATCCGGTTCTCAAGGTGCACGCCCCGCGGCTGATCCGGTCCGACCGGGCCGCGCGGCAAGGAGATATATTGCCAGACCGGAGGGGCCCCGTGGGCGGGAATCTGGGCGTACACATTTCCTACACATCTTGGGATCCGACTAACGTTTGCCAGCCGTTACCTACCGCTCGCCGAGCATCTCTTTATATAAGGCAGTCTCATGGTTAAAGCGGATACGTTCCCCTAGCTAAAGCACAGCCAGCATCGAGCAACTCATCACGTTCTTCCACCGAGAACCCCTCGGCGTAGACGCGCACCACTGGTTCGGTCCCGCTAGGACGGACCAGCAGCCACGTGTCATCCTCGAATGCCAAACGCAAGCCATCCATATGACTAACGTTTTGCGGCACCTTGCCACAAATCGACTTGGGGTTTACGCCCGGCAGCAGGGTTCGTAACGTTTCGGCATCTTCGGCCTCAAGGCGCAAATCGCGTCGACCGTAACTCGTCTTACCAAAACTGTCCTCGAGTTGGTCGACCAGAACGCCCAAAGGCGCGTCCGTCTTTGCCATAAGCTCACACAGAATCAGACAGGCGAGGATTCCATCGCGCTCGGGCATATGCGCGGCGATGCCGATACCACCGGCTTCTTCGCCGCCTATGAGGACGCCGCCCTTTTTCATCTCCGCCGCTATATATTTGAAACCGACTGGTTTGACGGTCACGCGGCAGCCAAGCGCCTCGGCAATGCGACGCACGAGCGTCGAGCATGAAAGGTTGACGACGACGCGCCCCTCCAAGTTACGAAATTGAACTAAGTCGCCCAAAACGAGCGCCATGATCTGATGCGGATGTATATATCTGCCGCGCTCGTCAACCGCGCCGATACGGTCGGCGTCGCCGTCGGTCACCAGGCCACCGCAAGCTCCGTCCTCGATAACTGTGCGCTCGCAAGCGTCCACCCAAGGCTCAACGGGGTCGGGGCAGATATCTTCTTGGTCAGACGCCTGCCCGGCGTGAATCTCGTGCACCTCAACGCCAAGCTCGCGCAGCAAGTCAGCTAGATAGCCCTGGGCTGCGCCACCCATGGGATCGACAACCACGCGCAGGTGCGCGGCGCGGATGGCTTCGGCATCGACAAATGATGCCACCGCCTGCATATAGTCAGGAATGATATCCGCGGTGCGATATTGCCCCTCGATCCCCATTGACTCGGGAGCCATGGCCTCTTCGAGCTCTTCGATGACATCCTGGTTGGCAGTTGAGCCGTCACCCATGCGAATCTTGAGGCACAGATAACCCTGCGGATGATGGGACCCCGTCACCATGAGCGCGCCGCACGCCTCACCGTCATAAGCCGCCGCCCACGTAAGGGCAGGGGTCGGAACAGGTCGCGAAGCGAGCACGGCGTCCAGCTCGTGCGCTGCTAGCACGCCCGCCGCAAGCTCAGCGAACTCGCGCGCCAGGGGCCGGGTGTCGAACCCTATATATACCGTTTTGCCCGGATTGGTCTTTTGCCACAACTCGCCGACGGCATCGGCGATACGGGCAACGTTATCGGCAGTGAAGTCCTCATCGACGCGAGCGCGCCAACCGTCAGTTCCAAAATGAATTATCGCGCACACGCGCAGACACCTCACAGTGTTTGGATCATGGTACGCGTGAGGTATACCCGCAACACGCACTCGGCAACCTGCCGGCACCAGCATTCACCATTTGGGCAAATGCTGCCGAGGACATGCAAGCAATAAAAAAAAACCGCCCCGTATGGAGCGGTTTTGCCCTTTATATATCGAGCGCCTCGGCCATCGCTGCCGTAGTGATTGCCGTGGTTCCACAGCAACTGCCCACCATTGCGGCACCGGCATGTCTCCATTCGATGCATGCGCGCGCGAAAGCTTCGGGGTTCTCGTGCCATACGGGGCCATCCTGAGTCTGGACCGGATCGCCCACGTTGGGACGCACCGTGACGGGAGTAATCGCCGATGCAACCATCCTGGGCACCGCCGCGTTCGCGGCCGCAAGCGAACAGCAATTAACACCAACCGAGTTTGCGCCGTGTTTTTCGGCGTACAAAACGGCTGCCTCGATGTTGAGGCCATCGCCCAACAGGTCGCCTTTATCGTCAACGACAAAACTCACCAGAACAGGCATGCCGTCGGCGGCATCTCGAGCGCCGGCAAGCATGGGCTGCAAATTACGGATAGACGTCACCGTCTCGATCAGCAGACCGTCAACGCCGGCATTGAGCAAGGCGTGCGCCTGTTCGCGCGCAATGCCTCGGATTTCACGATACTCGGCAGAGTCCTCGGCAAACCACTCAATACCGATCGGGCCCATCGAGCCCAGCAGCAGCTGAGGGTGCGCCTGGCGGGCATCGTCGACGGCCCCGCGATTGACCTCCGCCACGGACGGCGCAATCTGGTCGTGTTTGAGGGCATAGCTTGATGCCTGAAAGGTGTTGGTAATGAGCACCTGCGCGCCGGCGGCGACATACAAGCGATGGATACGAGAAACGGTCTGCGGCTCTGCCAGATTCCAAAACGCCGGTGGAATGTCGGCGGCATCGTACTCACTCAACAGAACACTGCCCATGGGGCCCTGCGCCAACAAGGTCTCGCTCGACAAGCGGCGCGTAAGTTCCTCGGCACCAAAGCGGTTGTAATAACTCGTATCCATATATATCCCGCTATTCCTCGACGCTGATTCCCTGCTTTTCGAGATAGGCGAGCCAGCGGCTCATCGTGTCCTCGGATAGCGCATGCTCCATCATGCAGGCCTCGGAATCGGCTCGCTCAAATTCGACACCGAGCTCCTGAACCAAAAACGTGCGGATGAGGCGATGACGGTACCAGATAGCCGTGCCAACCTCGCGGCCGCGATCGGTCAGAATTACCTTGCCGTAGTGCGATTGTTCGACAAGCTCGGATGCCTTGAGCGCCGAAACCGCTTTATTGACCGATGCCTTGGAGACGCCAAGGCGCTGCGCGATGTCGACCGATCGAACGCCGTTGGTTTCCCCCTCTTCGCTTTCAATGCGAACCATGCACTCCAAGTAGTCTTCGTTCGCCACCGTCAGATGTAGTTCGCGCGAGCTATTTGTCGTATCCATGATCTTCCGTCCCTTCTGCATTCAATGGCTGATTCTACCCCATCCAAGCGTCGCGGTATGCCGTGGCATACCGTGCTAGAGTTCTTGTTGCACACGACGACCAAGATTGGAGCGGTCTTTATGGAAAACACCACCACGAACCCCGATGTCCTCGAGCGCTTTTTGCGCTACGTCCAGATCAACACGCAGTCCGAGGATGCAAACTGCGACCAGGTACCCTCGAGCGCCGTTCAGTTTGACCTTGCCAACGTGCTGGCTGAAGAGCTGCGCGAGCTTGGTGCGGAAGATGCCCACGTGACCGAGCACGCCTATGTCTGCGCGCATATCCCCGCAAGTGCGGGCGCTGAGGACAAGCCCGCCCTGGGCCTGATTGCCCATCTCGACACCACCGAAGTTGCACCGGGTGCCGGCGTGAAACCGCACATCGTACACTACGAAGGCGGCGACCTGGTCTGCGGCACGGTTGACGGTAAGCCCGTTGCCATGAGTACCGCCAAGCTTCCCGCCCTGAACGACCTCGCGGGTGAGGACCTGGTCTGCAGCGATGGCACCACGCTGCTGGGCGCGGACGACAAGGCAGGCGTCGCCGAGATCATGTCGCTTGTCGCGCGTATCGCTCAGGATCCCTCCCTGCCCCATCCCGCACTCGGCATTTGCTTCTGCCCTGACGAGGAGATCGGCCACGGAGCCGAGCTGTTGGATATCGATACCTTTGGCTGCAAGTACGCCTACACGGTCGACGGCGGCCCCATCGGCGAGCTGGAGTGGGAGTGCTTTAACGCCGCCGAGGCGACCGTCCGCTTTGAGGGCCAGTCCATCCACCCGGGCGACGCCAAGGGCCGTATGATCAACGCAGGCAATCTGTTCTGCGACTTCAACGCGTTGCTCCCCTACGTGCAGCGCCCGGAGTATACGGAAGGCTACGAGGGCTTTTATCACCTTGAGGGTGTATCTGCGACCGTCGATCACGCCACAGCGCGCTATATCGTCCGCGACCATGACGCCGCCAAGTTCCAGCAGAAACTCGACCTTATTGATGCCGCCGCCTCGATGCTCAACCTGCGTCTGGGTGAGGAGCGCGTGACGGTCGAGATTAAGCAGCAGTATCGAAATATGGCCGAGATCGTTCGTGACTATCCCGAGCTTATTGATGTTGCCAAGGAAGCCTACCTTGCCTGCGGCGTTGAGCCCCAAGTGCTGCCGATTCGCGGCGGCACCGACGGCGCGCAGCTGTCGTTCCGCGGTCTGCCCTGCCCCAACCTTTCCACCGGCGGCTATTGCTACCACGGCGTCAACGAGTTCGTCCCGGTCAGTTCGCTCGTCAAGATGACCGACGTGCTCCAGGAGCTCGTCGCCCGCTTTGCATGAGCCTGGCTGCATAAGCCCAAAAGACGAATCGCCCCGTCCTCAACCAAGAACGGGGCGATTTTTTTGCTGCAATGAGAACAGGTTGACGCACGCCAGCCTCTTAACGCAAGGAGTGTCCCAAACTGCCGGCACAGACGATATGAGCAGGACATAAAAACATTGAGAGCCCCTGCTGCATGAAAGACCGCGGATTAGGCCGACAATGGTGAGTGTCTAATTCAGCCGCGGCGGCCACGCCGCATTCATGGAAGGGGCTCCCATGCTCGATACTACCACCTTCGTCGGCCTCGACGTCCACGCCCGCTCGATAAAGGCAGTCTCCCTCGACGTCATGACCGGGGAGGTGCGCTGCGCGACCTTCGGCTACGACGCCGGAGCCGTCGCGGAGTGGGCGCGGTCCGTGGACCCAAAGGCCAGGTGCGTGTACGAGTCCGGGGTCACGGGGTTCGACCTGCAGAAGAGGCTCTCCGGCCTTGAGGTCGACTGCGTGGTCGGCGCCGTCTCGAAGATGATCAAGCCCAGCGCGGACAGGCGCAGGAAGAACGACCGCAACGACGCCGAGTTCCTCGCCCGCATGCTGTCGGTCGGCAACGTGG
>CABUUB010000102.1 GCA_902494625.1 uncultured Collinsella sp. | reverse complement strand
TTACAAAACCTAGCAGGCGGCCATGATGGGGGCAGCGACCTGCTTCTTACGGGAGAGGACGCCCGGCATCCAGACGCCGTCGTGCTCGTCGGCAATGCCCAGGCCCTTCTGAGCAGCCTCGGTCTCGCCCTCGAGCAGGACCTGCGAGCCCTCCTCCATGATGTCAGTAATGCACAGGACGATGCCGTCGGCACCCTTCTCGGCGGCGTAGGCGCGCATGGCCTCGCGAATCTCGTCGATCATGCCGAGTGCGCGGGTCTTGTCGACGGTCTCGTACTGGCCGATGAGCAGCTTCTTGCCAGCGGGCTTAAACATCTTGATGTCGTTGCCGACCATCTCGGCTGCGGTGAAGGAGCCGGACGGACGGGTGAGGAAGACCTCCATGCCGAACTTGACCGGGTCGACGCCCACCTGCTCGCCGAGCTTGGCGGCAAAGGCGCGGTCGACAGCGGTGGTGGTGGGGCTCTTGAGCATGAGCGTGTCGGTCATCATGGCCGAGAGCAGCAGCTTGGCCTGGACGTCTGAAAGCTCAACGCCGAGCACGTCGGCGAGCTTGGTGACGATGGTGCAGCTGGAGCCCCAGGGCAGGCAGATGTAGTGCAGCGGGCCGGCGGTCTCGAAGTCGCCGATGCGGTGATGGTCGACGACGCCAAAGACCGTGGCGTCCTTAAGGCCGGCGACGGACTGGGCGGACTCGTTGTGGTCGGTGAGGACGACGAGCTGACCGGCCTCGACGGACTCGATCACGCGGGGCTCGGCAATGCCGGCGTCGGCGAGCAGCTTGGCGGACTCTGCCGGAAGCTGACCAAGGGCGCAGGCCTCGTAGGTGTTGCCGGCATACTCAACCTGGTTGAGCAGCTGGGACAGGACGACGGCGCTCATGATGGCGTCGTTATCGGGGTTCTGGTGACCAAAGACAAGAACGTTTGCCATGGATATCCTCCACTTGATATGTGTACTTGGACGTAGCTATGGTAGCACGCCGATGCCGAGCCTTCGCAGACGGAAGGGCCACGGCATATTTTGGGGCAGGCACGGGGGCCAAGGCTGTCCCTTTTGTACCATGTTGGTGCAAAGTAACCTGCCCCCCTTGCACCAGCTATTTACCGGCGGCGCGCAGGGCTACGTAGGCGGCACCGATGATGCCGGCGTCGTTTCCGAGCGAAGCGACCTTAATGGGCGTCTCGCGCGAGGCGGAAAGCGCGTACTGCTTAAAGTGCTCGCGAACCTTGTCGAGGTAGACATCGGCCGAGGCGGAGGCGCCGCCGCCGATGAGGAACATCTCGGGATCAACCACGTTGGCAATAAGCGCCAGTGCGCGGCCGAGATAGTCGGCCATGGTATCGGCCGCGGCCAGCGCGAGCTTGTCGCCCTCGCGGCAGGCCTGGAACACGTCCTTGGAATCGGAGGGGCCGGTCAGCTCGATGGGCTCGACGCCCGCCTTCTTGCACTCGGCAAGGTAGTTGCTCACCACGCCGGTAGCGCTGGAATACTGCTCCAGGTGGCCATGGCCGCCGCAACCGCAGGTGCGCTCCTCGGCCGGGTTCAGGCACATGTGGCCAATCTCGCCGCCAGCACCCACAACGCCCGATACCACGTCGCCGTTAACGATAACGCCGCCGCCCACGCCGGTACCAATGGTGACCATCACCACGTTCTGTACGCCCTTGGCAGAGCCGAGCCAGGCCTCGCCCATAGCAGCGGCGTTGGCGTCGTTCTCGTACTTAACGACCGCGTCGGGGCAGTGCTCCTGGATGGCAATCTTGAGCTCGGGCAGGTTGATGGCGATGTTCGCCTTGACCTTGGCATCGCCCGATGCCGGGATGGGGCACGGAACGGCCAGGCCAATGCCCGACACAAAGGCACGCGGAATCTGGGCCTTGGCGACCACCTGGTCGATAGCCTCGGTCACCGCGGCAAAGCCCGCAGCGTCAACGATGGGAGGCGTGGGCACGCTGGCCTTGGCAAGCAGGTTTCCGTCCTCGTCGAACAGGCCCTCCTTGACCGAGGTACCGCCGACGTCGATGCCGATGTAATACTGCTTAGGTTCCATGGGAGCCCGCCTTTCTCGTTTAAACATTGCCTGTATGGTACCGCTCCCAAGGCAAAAACCTACCAAAAAGGGACAGGTTTGTTTTGGTAGGTTTTATCCGGGGAAGCGCAGAGTACGAGATTCGGTTCGCTGGGTGTTATATCGGTTCGGCCCCGTCCTCGGACCGATCATTTATCAACACGGCACTACTCAGATGTTTATCATTTAAAACGCTCTAATTTTACAAGCGGGGCGACTTTTAATTTTATCTTTCTCGAACTTTTCAATAACTCAATAGAGATACTTAGGTGTTGACTATACTGTCTTTTATTCTCAATCAAGTTGGAAAGGAGGTTCCATGATTCCCAAATACGAGGCGATAGCTGCAGATATTCGTCGAAGTATTGAGAATGGCGCTCTTAAACCGGGCGACAAGCTTCCCACCGTCGTTGAGTTCTGCAAGCTCTATAGCGTTTCCAAAATCACCGTCAAACGAGCTATTGAACAGATCACCGAGGAAGGTCTTATTACCAGCCGACGCGGATCGGGTACCTACGTTAAGGACACGGCGGGACTTCCCGGCCAGGCGTTTTTCCAGGGCAAAAACGACCGTGCCCAGGGTTTTTCGTATGAGCACCGCGGGGAGAAGGTGACCTCGGTGGTCTACGATTTCTCGATCGTTAATCCACCAGCGGACATCGCAGCCCAGCTGGGAATTGCCGAGGATGACTTTGCCTATCACATCGTACGCGTGCGTCAGGCCGACGAGAAGCCCATCGTTATCGAGTACACCTACATGCCCCTCGAGCTGATTCCAGGCCTTAAAAAGAAGGACCTGTACGGATCGCTCTACCGCTTCATCCGCGAGCAATGTGGCCTGAAAATTTCGAGCTTTCACCGTACCATTCGCGCCGTGGCAGCAACCGAGGAAGAAGCCGAGCGTCTGGACACCAAACCTGGCTCTCCCCTGCTCGAACTCACCCAGATTGGCTTTTTGGACAGCGGCGCCGCCTTTGAGTATTCGATCTCGCGCAACGTCGGCGACCGCTTTGAGTTGCACAACGTAACGTTGGCATAGGTTTTTGTAGTCACGCGGGCGCTCGTTTTGAGCTGTTTTGTGCAACGCCCGCGCAACATAATGGGGGTATGAACATGTCCGATTTGATTAAACTGACACCGATCTTCCACGAGAAGATCTGGGGTGGTCGCCAGCTCGAAACCGTATTTGGTTACGACATTCCCGAAGGTCCCATCGGTGAGTGCTGGGCCATCTCGGCCCATCCCAACGGTGACTGCCAGATTGCGGAGGGCCCGTATGCAGGCCACACGCTTTCATGGCTGTGGGCCGAGCACCGCGAGCTCTTTGGCAATTGCGAGGGCAAGGAGTTCCCGCTGCTCGTTAAGATTCTGGATGCCAAGGACGACCTTTCAATCCAGATTCATCCCAACGACGAGTACGCCGCCAAGCACGAGAACGGCAGCCTGGGCAAAACCGAGTGCTGGTATGTGCTGGACTGCGAGCCCGGTGCCACGATCATCGTCGGCCAGCGCGCGCATGACCGCGCCGAGGCCGCACAGATGATCGAGGACGGCCGTTGGGACGACATGCTCAACGTGCTGCCGATTCACAAGGGCGACTTTTTCCAGATCGATTCCGGCACCGTACATGCCATCAAGACCGGCACGCTCATTTTGGAGACGCAGCAGTCGAGCGACGTGACGTATCGCCTGTACGACTACGACCGCCCCGGCACCGACGGCAAACTGCGTCCGCTGCACATTGAGCAGAGCCTCGACTGCATCGACTTCGACGTCCAGGCTCCGACCGATGGCACGGTGACCGCGCCCGAGGTGGATGGCGTGACCGAGCTCGAGTCCAACCCCTGCTACACTGTCGATCGCGTGCGCGTCGACGGCAGCAAGACCCTCGACCAGCGCTGGCCCTTCATGTGCCTGTCGGTCATCGACGGCGAAGGCACCGTCTGCGGCGACCCCGTCCACAAGGGAAGCCACCTGCTGGCCCCGAGCACTGTGGACAAGATTGAGCTCGAGGGCAAGATGGAACTGATCATCAGCCACCTGTAGGTCGTAACAACAACCCAAACGCAACAAGGGGCTCCCCCGCTCATCAAACGGGAGAGCCCCTACTCATATCTATATATCAGCCCACCCGGCTCTCCAGATCAAAAAGCGAACGAGCAGAGCAACGTTCGCAAGCAACGTTATCTAAGGACCTGGGCGGGCGTATGGGGCAACATCGATCGCGAGTTCCGCACGCAAAGGAGGCCACTTAATGTGGCCTCCGTCTTGCGCAGGACTGCCCGAGCAGGCGATGTTGCCCCATACGCCCGCCCAGGTCCGCCGGGATTACGACAGTTTGACGATCGGTGCAAAGCCCTTCATAAGCTTTTTGGTCTGGCCGGTTTTTTCGAATTGAACCTCGATCATGTCTCCGGCGACCGAGATCACGGTGCCCGTGCCAAAGGTCTTATGGCTCACGGTATCGCCCGCGGCAAAGTCCTGCGATGCGCTGGCGCGATCGACCTTGCGCTCCACCGTTGGCGACACCTTAGATGACGGCTTTTTGGCTCGTGGCGCGCCCGAGCCAAAGGTCGAGGCAACACGGCCGGCGTCGGGCGAAACCCCACGATGACGCTCGGTGCCATAAGTGCTGCCACCAAAGAAATCGTCGAAGCTCGATCCGCCGCGCGATCCGGAGCCGCCGGTCGAGCGCGTATGCGAACCAAACACCTTGCCGCCGTACATATCCGAGCCCATGCCCGAGCCAAAGGTACCGCGACGGTCGCCGCGCTTCTCCCAGCCCGTGCCCTCAAAACCGGCAGAGCCGATACCGCTAAACTCGATATCCTCAAACGGAATCTCGTTGAGGAAGCGCGAACGCGGGTTGGCAGAGGTCGAGCCGTAGGTGCGACGCGTGGCCGCATAGGTCAAAAACAGGCGCTTACGGGCACGCGTGATGGCAACGTAGGCCAGGCGACGCTCTTCCTCGAGCTTACCCGAATCATCGCTGCCGCCAAAATCGTGCACGTGCGGAAAGATACCCTCCTCCATGCCGGCCACGAACACCGCCGGGAATTCCAGGCCCTTGGCGGAGTG
>CABUUB010000101.1 GCA_902494625.1 uncultured Collinsella sp. | reverse complement strand
GCCGTCGAGCCCCAGGACGTCGAACAGCCTGCGTCCGAGAAGCCCAAGCGCGGTCGTAAGAAGTCCGTTAAGGCCAAGGCTTCCGAGCAGCAGGCTGATGTCGAAGCGGAGGTCGGTTCTGGCGCCGAGGCCAATGAAACCACTGCGGCCAATGCCGACGCCGCCGCAACCGATGGTGCCGCGCCCGCCGAGGGCGAAGACGGCACTCGTCCCAACCGTCGCCAGCACAAGCGCAACGACGAGCGCAATGAGCGCAAGGACGAGCGCAACAACGACCGTCGCAACCGCCAGCGCGATCGCAAACAGCGCAACAAGGAGCGTAACGCCGCCCCCACCGAACCCACGCTTTCGCGTGAGGAGCTCGCTGCCATGAAGGTCGCCGAACTGCGCGAGAAGGCCAAGGAGTTCGAGATCGAGACGACCGGCAAGAAGAAAGCCGAGCTCGTCGAGGAGATCTACGTCACCGCCGCGAAGGCCGAGGGCTTCCGCGACATCAAGGGCATTCTGCAGATTCGCCCGGACAGATCCGGCATCATCCACGCCCATGGCTACATGAAGTCCAACGACGACGCCTTCGTCCCCGCCTACCTCATCCGCTCCGCGCGTCTGCGCACGGGCGACGTCATCGAGGGCTCGCTTCGTCCTTCGCGCGGCGGCGACAAACGTGCCGGCCTCGCCAAAATCACGACCGTCAACGGCCTGGACCCCGAGCAGATTCGCAACCGCCCCAAGTTTGGTGACCTCACCCCGGTCTATCCTAACGAGCCGCTGCGCATGGAGCACGGCAAGGACTCCATTACCGGTCGCGCCATCGACATCGTGTCGCCGATCGGCAAAGGTCAGCGTGGCCTGATCGTGTCCCCGCCCAAGGCCGGCAAGACCACGATCCTCAAGAAGATCTGCCAGTCTATCTCGATTAACAACCCCGAGGTGCACCTCATCTGTCTGCTCGTCGACGAGCGCCCTGAAGAGGTCACCGATATGCAGCGTTCCATCAAGGGTGAGGTTGTGGCGTCGACCTTCGATATGCCCGCCGAAAACCACACTCGCGTGGCAGAGCTCGTCATCGAGCGCGCCAAGCGCATCGTGGAGCTGGGCGGCGATGTCGTGGTGGTGCTCGACTCCATCACGCGTCTTGCCCGTGCCTACAACTTGGCGGCGCCCGCCTCGGGCCGCATCCTTTCGGGCGGCGTCGATTCGGCGGCACTGTATCCGCCCAAGCGCTTCCTGGGCGCAGCCCGTAATATCGAGAACGGTGGTTCGCTCACCATCCTGGCCTCTGCTCTCATCGACACTGGTTCCAAGATGGACGAGGTCATCTTTGAGGAGTTCAAGGGCACCGGCAACATGGAGCTTAAGCTCGACCGCGAACTGGCCGACCGCCGCATCTTCCCGGCTATCGACCCCGTTGCCTCCGGTACGCGCAACGAGGACCTGTTGGTTGACGAGCAGATGCGTCCGTTTGTCTTTGGTCTGCGTCGCATTCTTGCCGGCATGAACAACACCGAGCGCGCAGCCGCATCGTTTATCAAGGGTCTTAAGGGCACCAACACCAACCAGGAGTTCCTGGTGCGTTCGGCCAAAAAGCACAGCGACTACGAGCAGACGTTCTAGGTTGTCATCCACACGCAGTGATAGTCATCAATGCGATAAAGGGTCGGGGCTTTGAGCCTCGGCCCTTTTCCATATCGCCGCTCCGCGCTTATTTTTAACCATAAGACCGACGAGCAGCAGGTTTCCCGTTTCAATCCGACATCGTCGCTTGCAATCGACGGGGCGGTTTCGCATAATAGCTTTTAAGCTTCGCGACGGAAAACGCAGATGAAACGAACCATATACCGTTGCTTTGGGGCATAGCCCCGCTTCATCTTCTCTCGCGCAGCCAACTGAATGATGCGATTTGGGTGCTGGAAGATGGGGAGAGCTCATGGCTTCTTCTGATGCAACACAACGAGCAGTCCTTGCCGGACTTTCGTGCGGGATCGGCCTTGCCGCTCCCGTGGTTATGTATGCCGCGACGCTGCCGTTTTCGTCGGTGAACGAGACGGTCGTGGCGGGTGCGGTTCCCTTCGCCGTGGGCGCGGTGGCGGGCGTGGGTATCTATGCCGCCTCGCTGGGTATCTCCGAGTACCGTGCGCAGCGTGAAGAGCGTCTGTTCCAGCCCAATGCCATGGGCGGTGCCGCCAATCTCAATCAGCATCAAAGCGAATTCAAGACCGCCTCGATTCCAGCTCAGCAGCAGGATGCTACTCCTTACGCTGCTGTTTCTGCTTCTCAGGCTCAGTCGGAGCAGTCTACCTCGGCATTCCTTTCCGGCCTGACTGGTGCGTTCCAGCGCCGTCATGCCGATGATGGTGTCCCTACCATCGCTCGAGCCGCAGATGCTATGGACGAGGACGAGGCTTGGTCCATGATCGACAGTATGCTCGACGACGATTCGCCGGTGAGCTGCGACCCTGCACACTCGCGCGACGTCTATCAAGTCGCCATCGACGAGCTCACCAACGGCGGGCAGACCGGCTCCTTCAATCGCGACGACATCGCCGCCGCGGCGCGTGCCGTGTCGGGCTCCCAGGCCGCCCCTGCGGGCAGCACGGCGGCTTTCGTGGCACTCGTTGCCAACGCGGCATCCAATAACGCCTACAGCGCTACCTCGGCGGACGCGAACGCTTCTGCCGATAATTCGTACGTTGATGAAGCCATGACCGCGGACGAGGAGGCCGTTGCCGCCCGCCGTGCCGCCGAGAGCTCGCTTTGGGGCGCTCCTGCTCAGCAGCAGGCGGCTGAGGCTGCGCCGTACAATGCAAACCTCGCCAGCATGCCTATCATCTCCGGTGCCGCGGACATCGATCTCGATGACCTCGATGAGCCTGCAGCCATCACCGCATCGATTGAAGTCCAAGATCGCATCGACACCGGCGACCTTCCGGACGCCTCGCTCGAGGTTGATGTCCCCATGGCCGATTACTCGGGCCACGAGGACATGTGGGCCGCCGCCACCGCGATTCTGGATGAGATTGACGAGCCTGCTCCTGTTGCAGCCCCCGCTCCCGTCGCTGCCCCTCAGCCTGCTGCCCCCGCCTATGTCGGCCGTCACAGCGCTGTGTTCCCCGAGGATACCGCCCGTATCTCGCGTGAGAGCATTGAGCGAGCCGAGGCTATTGCCGCCGGCATTATGGAAAATCGTCGTCACGAGCGCGTCAATCAGATCCTCGAGGAAGAGATCGAGCGCCTGCAGTCCTCTACCGCCAAGCGTACGGGTCGTGCCTATCTGAGCGTAATCGAGGGCGGTACCGCCAGCTTCGCGCCGCTCCGCGCGGAGGCATAACTTCTGCATGGTTAAGATCAATCGAAAATGGGCGGTCGTGACCTGCCTGATGGCGCTCTTGATCTGGGGCAATTCGCTGGTTCCCGGCTCGGGGTCGGGCTCGCTGAGCCTAACGGTCATGGTGGCTATCCGCGGTTTCCTGCACGGCGTGGGACTTCCATATGCATGGGTGACCAACTTTGTTGTTCGCAAGTGCGCGCATTTTACCGAGTATACGGTGCTCGGCATCCTGGCAACGCACGCCTTTGATTTTGAGGGCCGGCGCACCTTTGACGTGCTGCTGCCCACGGCGGTGTTCCTGCTGCTGATTCCTTCGATCGACGAGACGATTCAGCTCTTTGTGCCGGGACGCGCCGGCATGATCACCGATGTGATGATCGACTGCTGTGGAGCGGCAACGGGCGTTGTGCTCCGATATCTCTTACGGTCGCTGATGTGCGCCAAAAAAGCCGCCTAGGACGTATTGCTTGGTCCTAGGCGGCTTTTTTTATTTGAG
This sequence comes from uncultured Collinsella sp., assembly GCA_902494625.1. Lineage (GTDB taxonomy): Bacteria > Actinomycetota > Coriobacteriia > Coriobacteriales > Coriobacteriaceae > Collinsella. The sequence continues at coordinate 1,524 of CABUUB010000101.1, read as the reverse complement.
GGCTTATATGAGGTGTGGTGGCGTCGTTCCGTAGGTCGGATTTGCCGGGCGCGCCACCCCCTGTGGGTGCGTCTGCTACTGAAGCGCCTGTGCGCCCAGGGCCAGACAGCCCATGATTCCCTGCTTGCCCTCGAGGCTGTTGTTGACGATGTAGTTATCGATGTCGTTGACCTCGGGCGTGACGATATAGCCGTTGAGCATTTCGGCGCACTTCTTGCGCGCGAGCGGCACGATGGGGGTGTGGTCGGCCACGCCGCCGCCGATGATGATCTTTTGCGGCGCGTAGCACAGCGTGTAGGTCATGAGCGCCTGTGCCAGATAGCCGGCGAGCAGGTCCATGGCCTCCGGGTCATCGGCCATGTCTCCGGCGCTCTTGCCATCCCAGCGCTTTTTAACGCCGGGGCCGGCGATGAGGCCCTCGAGGCAGTTGTCGTGGAAGGGGCAGGCGCTATGCTCGCCGATGGTGTCGCGCGGGTCGCGCGTGACCAGGATGTGACCGGCCTCGGGATGCATCATGCCGTGTACGAGCTTACCGCCCGAGAGCACGCCGGCGCCCACGCCGGTGCCGATGGTCAGGTAGACCACATCGGTAAGGCCCTTGGCGCAACCAAAGGTGACCTCGCCCAAGCAGGCAACGTTGACGTCGGTGTCGTAGCCGCAGGGGATATTGAGCTCGTTTTGGATAGTGCCCAGCAGGTCAAAGTAGCGCCATGCCGTTTTGGGCGTCTCCAGGATCTTGCCGTATTGGGGCGAAGTGGGGTTGACTGCGGTGGGGCCAAATGCGCCGATGCCCAGCGCGGCGATGCCCTTGTCGGCAAACCACGCGTTGACGGCCTCGACGGTCTCCTGCGGGGTCGTGGTCGCGATTTGCTCGCGCTCTAGGACCGTACCGTCCGCATAGCCCGTGGCGCAGACCATCTTGGTGCCACCGGCCTCGAGCGCTCCGATAAGCTGCTGCTCTGCCATAGTATTCCTCTCTCTGGGACGAGTTGCTCCGTGACTAAAGTATAGAGCTCTAAACCATTTAAGAAAGCGCTATAGAAAGAAGCCTCGCAACGCGGCGGGCGGTGCGGGGCTTCTTTGGTTGCTTTAGTTGCCGGGCCGTCCTTACCCGCGCGGCTTGATTTTATCACGTAGCGACTTGAGGTTCTCCAGCGCCGCGTTAAGCGTCTCGTCTCGCTTGGCAAAGTGGAAACGAATCAGATGGTTGACGGGCTCGCGGAAGAAGCTCGAGCCGGGCACGGCGCCCACACCCACTTTAGACGCGAGGTCTTCACAGAACTCGAGGTCGCTGTCATAGCCAAACTCAGAGATGTCCATCATGACGTAGTAGGCGCCCTGCGGCACGTTATGCTCAAGACCGATGCTGTCGAGTCCCTGGCAGAACAGGTCGCGCTTGGTGGTGTAGAGGTCGAGGACCTCATCGTAATAGCTGTCGTCGAATTTGAGGGCGGTGACGACGGCTTCCTGCATGGGAGCGGCGGCGCCCACGGTGAGGAAGTCGTGGACCTTCTTGATGCGCTC
>CABUUB010000100.1 GCA_902494625.1 uncultured Collinsella sp. | reverse complement strand
TGCGGCGTGGCCGAGGTCGAGATCGACGGCAAGCTCGTGTACCCGTTCTAAACCTGCCGCCGCGATGAAAACCGAAGAGCCCCGCGGCCCCTTCGATGGGCCGCGGGGCTCCCGCTATTCTCCCCCTGGGCCGAGCAGCTTCATGGCCATGCGGCCGCGACGCCACCACGGCGTCGCGGCGATCGCCTGCTGGCGCTCGGCGAGCGACGCGAGCTTTCCGGCGAGCTCCGCGACCCTGGCGTTGGCCTCGGCGAGCTGTGCCTTGGCCTCGGCCTCGGCGCGGGCGGCGCGGTCGCGCTCGGCCGCAAGGGCCTCCATCAGCTCGGCGTTGCGGGACCGTTCGATTTCCAGCTGGGCGGCCAGGGAGTCGGCCAGGGAGTCCGGGGCGGGCGCGGCGGCTGGCTGGCGGGACGGTTTCTCGGGGTTCTTCAGGGCGTCGGCGATGGCCGCGGCAGCGAAGTCATCGAGGATGTCGGTGTTCCCGTTTCGGGAAACGTGGTTTCCCAGTCCCAGTTTCCCGATATAGTTAGCTATTGTTCGCTTGGAGACGCCCAGCTCAGACGCTATTTCACGCTTCGTTATGCCCATTGGTCAACCTATCGTCAATCGGGAACTTTTCCCGGGAACCATCGGGAATTTTCCCGGTGGTTCCCGATGATTTTACCGTTTCCCGTTCCCGTTTTTCCCGTTTTTCGTTCTCCGCGTCGGCGCTCGACCAGTACTCGTCGAGCGCTGCCCTGAGCTCGACCATCGCGGGGTTGTACGGCTCGTACAGATCATCCGGCTTCGGTTTTTCCGGCTCGGTGGCGCCCTTCGGCACATCCTTCAGCCACTTGATGACGGTCGGGCGTGAGATGCCGAGAGCACGGGCGATCTCACTATGGTTGGCGTCGGGGTGCTCTGCGGCGTACTCGCGAACGAGGTCGGCCTTCGTCGGGGCCCCATCCTTATTGCGCCATGCGCCATCCGGGTCGTCAAATTCTTGAACCGTTCGCGCCCTGGCCAAGTGCACGGCCTGTTTGCGCCCGTTTCTCTTGTTTTTCGGCAGCTCGATGGCGGTACGGCGCTCGATGCGCTCGCGGGTGAGCTTGTGGATGATGGGGTCGTAGTACGCCTCGATCGCGGCGAGCGCATGGTCCTCGGTGAAGTGGTTGTCCTCGCGCACCGTCAGGCCCTCGAGTGTCGGCACGAGCGCGAGAGCGTCGGCCTCGAGCTCGTCGTACGGGATGCCGCACTTCCTGGCATAGGCGGCCAGGACGTTGAGGCACCAGTAGCGGTGGTGGTCGGTGGCCTTCGTCTCGACCTGGCCAAGCCACCAGTCGTACAGGTCGCGCTTGCAGGTCCAGCGGCCGGGGGCCTTGCCCTCGACGATGCGCGCCTGGTACCACTCGGGCCAGAGCTTCTTGGCGCGCTCGATGGGAGTCCGCCCGGCGGTACGCATGAGCTCGATGAGCTCGGCGCGGTCCTTGCCGCCGCGGACCCCGGCGTATCCCAGCAGGTAGTCGAGGCTGCATCGCCAGGGTTTCCCGTCCTCGCCGTTGTGGACGAACGCCACGGCCTCGTACTTGTCCTTAATCTTCGATCCCGCGGCCTTGCCATTGAGCTTCGTGGGAGTGCCGGGCATCCTGAAGGGCTGGTAGATGCCCTGGTGCTGGACGTCCTCGAGCGTCGAGACGGTATCGCGCCAAATGTAGTCAGTGAGCATCGCCTTGATCTCCTGCACGAACGGCACGATGCGCGGGACCAGCGGAATCGGCTGGTCGAGGACGTAGTAGAGGTGGAAGCCCGTACCCGAGTTCACGAGGAAGGTCGGTTGGGGGAGGGACACCCATTTGTCCGCGGCAAGCTTAGGGTCACGGCCGTTGCGGAACTGCTTCAGCATGTTCTTCAGCTCCTGCACGCCGACACCGTCGAGGTCGATCGCGAAAGCATGCAGGAACCGGGCGTTCTCGGCGACGCGGCTCTTGCCGAAAAACGACACGGGCGCGCAGAAGACGGACTCGTTCTTCCTGTTCGAGTCGACAACGCGCTCCATCACGCCGTCAAGGTCGTCGGTCAACGTAAACCGCTCGACCACGGGGACGTCGCGCTTGCGACCCGTCTTGGTCTTGACCGTCTTGGTCCTGTTGGTGATCTGGATGGCGATGCCGTTGGGATGGCCGCCGCCCCTCTCGCGCCACGGGATCTCCTCGCCGCGGGGCTGCAGAAAGCCCTCGGGGAAGATGGTCCTCCAAAAATCGTACGGGCTGACCCATTCCCAGGACGGATAGTCGGACAGAAGGATGTCGTTCTTCTCGATGTAGGCATGGCGCTGGTCTGCCCACCAGGCGTCATCATGCTCCGGTTTCTTCTTGCGATCTGCCACTGAACACCACCCTCCATACCAGCCGCCCCCGAGGGCTAAGGCTCCGCCTTTACAGGACGTATATTATCAATACAGTTATTTTACACCCTGCGGCAAAAAAATCGGGCTGCGAAACCCGTGATCATGACCCGCCCCCGAGGGGTAAGGCCCTGCCTTTACAGGACGTATATTATCAATGAAGTAATTGTACACCCCTGCGGCCATCTGTATAACGTGTTTTACACCTATACGGCGAATGGTGTGCTAGAATGTATAACGTGTTATACAGATGATTGGGAGGTGCACCGTGGCAACTGCTACCGCGGCATTGAGGATGCCCGAGGACTTGGCAATCAGGTACGACCGTTTGGCGAAATCAACGGGACGCACGAAGACTTTCTACATGACAGAAGCACTCGCTGCCGAGATTGACAGGCTTGAGTACGAATACGGCTTAATGAAGAAGGTCGAGGATTATAGGGCCGGCAGGCTTGAGACCGTGACGCTCGACGAGCTGGAGGAAAGCCTTGGCTTGAACCCTGCGCCACCGTCCGTGGCGCAGCCTAAGCGTACGGCTCCAAAAAAGTCCGAAAAAGTCTAGTTATCGCAGGTCAGACGTGCCATCGCGCAGGCGCACATGCACGCGTATATTTACACGCGCGACCCCTCCAAAATATTTTTTCGCCACTGCCGCGGCAGCCGCGAACGGTCGGGATGCCGCTGCGGGTGGCCGTTGCCAAAGCCGCCGCCAAGGTAGCTGAAGCTACCGTCCGGCGGCTAGTGCTTGGGCTTGTGGCCGCGGGGGCGTTTCTGTTCGGCCTGCGGCGGCTCGGGCTTGCGAGGCGCGGGGTCCTCGCCCGCGAGCCTCGCCCGCTCGTCAGCGAGCTTGCGGCGCTCGATGCCCAGCCCCGCGGCCTTGAGCAGGGGGCCGGACAGCATCGCAGCGCTGTTGCCGCCCTGCAGCTGGCGAATCTTGAGGTCAAGTGCGGCAATTTGCTCGTCAAGCTGAGCGATCATCTCCGCGCGGGTATCGACCTGATCCGCGGTGGCCATGGCCACGCGGCGTTGGGCATCGGCGGCCGCGGCGGCGGTGGCCATGGCCACGCGGCGGCGCTTGGCCAGCGCGCCCCTGTGCCTGCCCTGGGCGCGACCGCGCTTGGCCTTCTCGATGCGGCCGCGCTGACGCTCGAGCTCCGCGACTTCCCGTTGCAGCTGCTCGACCGCAACGCCCTCCTGCTGCAGCTCTGCGCGAAGGACCCGCAGGCGGGCGTTGCGGTCGCGTATCTCTTTATTCAGCTTGACGCGATCGGCGTGCCCGATCAGCCCCGCGCCGCCCTCGTGGACGGTCGGCTGCTCGTCCAGCCCCCTATCTTTATTAGAGCGATGGTCTATGGCCACAGCCGCGGTACCCGTGGCCGCGGCGTGCGCCGCGAGGTGCCTGTTGGCGATCTCTGCCCAGGCCGCGCGGACGGCCGTGAGTTCAGCGCTACCGACGTCGCGCGCGGCCTGACCCGAGATACGGTGCATCTGCACCGGCCTCTTACTCGTGCGGTCCTTCGTGCCCAGGCCCTCGGCCTTCGCCTGCTTCATGGTCAGGCGGCGGCCATCCTTGAAGTTATATATCTTCTCCCAGCCATCTGCCTTGGCTGCCTTCCAATCGGTTGCGCGGATGGGCGCCTGCTGCCCATGTGCATCCTGGCACAGGTACCAGCACTGCCCCTTCTCGCCCTTGGTCCTCTGGATGAAGCCCTGAGCGCCAAGGTCGAGCGCGGAGACGAGGACGTGAGCGTGGGGGTTCCCGCCGCGGCCGTCATCATGTATCGCCCAGTCGCACGCCTTCGCGGGGAACATCCCGCAGAAGTCGCGCACGCAGGCGCGGCGGCCGTCGGCATCGAGCTCGATCGGCAACGCAAACTCATAGCGCAGCGCGACGAGCTCGTTGCCGCCGCCGCCCTCGGCCCATGCCCGCTCGGCCCCGTTCCAGAGCTCGCCGCGCCCGATGGGCGGCACGCCACCGGGCAGAGACAGACCCTCCTCGACGACGCGTTCCTTCCTGGCATAGTCGCAGAGCTGCCCCGTCCGCTCTTCCACAAGCGCCTGGCCCGACTGGTACGCGGCCTTCCTGACCGCGCCCGCCCCGGTGGCGGGCGAGCAGCCGCGGTAGTTCAGATGGAAGATGGCCATGCGAGTTCCTTTCAGGCAAGGGGCGCAGATGCGCCCCGCGCAGCGGCGCGGAGTGCCGTGAGCCGCGGTCGGCGAACGGTGCCCCACGGCGCGGAGTGCAAGGGAGCGCAGCGACCACGCAGCCCGACCCCGTAGACGTGAGCCGTCTCAGGCGAACGGTTTCGGGGTCGAGCGTAGGGCCGTCTGCCAAGACCGCACGCAGTGCAGGACTTTTGACGCATCGCGGCAAAAGTACTGCCAAGTGCGCACTACCTCTGGTAGTGATATACCCAGCTCGCGAAATTTTACCGTGAGTATGGGTATATTTTGCTGCAAAGACAAAACACTAACGAGCAAGGAAGGGCGGTCATTTATGACGGCATCCATCGACGAGCAGATTGCACGGAAGAGGGCCGCGGCAGACAAGCAGGCAGCCCGAGCCGCCGCGCTGAAGAAGGAGCTGAGGGACCTCGAGAGGAAGAAGGCCGCGGCGGAGCGGAAGGCGCGAACCCACCGACTCGTCGAGGTCGGCGCGATCCTCGAGCAGACCTCTGGCATGACCTTCGATACCGAGGACAGCCGCCGCGCCCTGTCCGTCGCGCTGACCGAGCAGCTGCGGTACACGAACGGCCAGCCGTTCACCCGCGGCGGACAGATCGCCGAGGCCGTCAACATGCTGCTGGGGGATCAGAAATGAACGTCACCATCACTTTTAAAAACAAGGTCGAGAGCTACTACACCCGCGCCGACGGATCGGCAGCGCTGAGCAAGGACGTCCTCGAGCTCACCGCCGACGGCTCGGCGGCGGTGCTCTGGAGCCGCCTCGAGTTCGACAGGGGAGGCGGCGATGACGGGACCAAG
>CABUUB010000099.1 GCA_902494625.1 uncultured Collinsella sp. | reverse complement strand
GGCCCTGCGTGGCGATCTCCCTGCCGGCGCGACCGAGGACGACAAGCCCGCCTCGGACTACGCCTACGCCCGCGACCTCATCCCCGAGCTCGTCGACGCCGGCTTTTGCGTGGGCGCCGCAGCCTACCCCGAGGGCCACATTGCCTGTGAGGATCTCAACCTCTCGGTCGAACACCTCAAGCAAAAACAGGACGCTGGCGCGAGCTTCTTTGTGACGCAGCTCTTCTTTGATAACGAGTGCTTCTACCGTTTTCGCGAGCTTGCCGACAAGGCCGGCATCACCGTGCCCATTACCGCGGGCATCATGCCGTTTATGGGCAAGTCACAGATCAGCCGCATGGTCTTTATGTGCGGCGCGTCGCTGCCCTCCCCCGTCATCAAGATTCTCGCCAAGTACGAGAATGACCCCGAGAGCCTGCAGGCAGCTGGTGTAGATTATGCAGCCCGCCAGCTTTGCGACCTCAAGGAGCACGGCGCCGACGGCCTGCACCTGTACACTATGAACCGTCCTGCGATCGCCGCGACCATTATGGAGCGCCTGGGGTAATGGAAAAACCGCACATCGATACAACCGCTGTCGAAGTGCCGGCCGACCTTGCGTCGCCGGCGCTTTACCGTGTCGATGCTGCGCACCATCCCCGTGTCGACCGTGCCGAGATGCTGCGGTATCTGGGCTACGGCGGCCAACAGATTGAGCCCGAGCTGTCGCAGCGTATTGAGCTTGTGGTCGAGCGTCTGGAATTGGACATTGAGCCCCGTGGCGTGCGCCGCGTGTTTGCCGTCGATGCCACGGGTGTGGACGAGCAGGGAGAACCTTGCATTCGTCTGGTCGGCACCAACGTTGAGCTGCGCGGTCGCGATATCTATCGACATCTCAAAGACGCCCGCTTTGCCGCACTCATGGCATGCACCCTCGGCATGGACGCCGAGCGTCGCCTGCGCACCACGGGAGCCCAACATCCCCTGGAGGGCGCCGTGCTCGACGCCGCATGCTCTGCCTATGTGGAGGCCGCCGTCGAGCAGATGGACCAGCGGGTCAAGGCTGCAGCCGCTGCACACGGGCTCGCCGGCAACTGGCGCTTCAGTCCCGGCTATGGCGACTGCCCGCTCTCTGCCCAGCGCTCGATCGTGGATGCACTCAATGCCACGCGCCTCATTGGACTTACCGTCACCCCCACCAGCCTGCTCATGCCCACCAAGAGCGTGACCGCTGTGATTGGTCTGTTCGACGGCGAAGTCCACGACGCCCAGAGCCGCCCCACCTGCAATATCTGCCGCATGCGCGAGCACTGCCGCTTCCGCGCCGCCCACACCACCTGCTATTCCAGCCATTAGGAGCCATCGATGTTTACTCCGCTTATCACTCATGATCTGGACGGCGCCGCGCTGGCGGCACCCGTTGATGCCGCACGCCGTAATGGCGCTGCATACAAGACGCGCACGATCGACGACCTTCGCATTAAGGATGACCGCCTGCGTGCCGCCATCGAGGGCACGGGACACCTGCTGTTTGACGGCGGCATGGGCACCATGCTGCAGGCGTCCGGCATGAAGGCCGGCGCCCTGCCCGAGCTGCTCAACTTTGAGGAGCCCCAGGTCATTACCGACATTCAGCGCCAATACGTCGAGGCCGGCTGCGACGTGATCACCGCCAACACCTTTGGCGCCAACGCCCACAAGCTCGACGGCGCCGCCACCGTGGCAGACGTCTTTGCCGCGGCCGTCACCTGCGCCCGCGAGGCCGGCGCCCGCTACGTTGCCGGCGATATCGGCCCCATCGGCGCCCTGCTGCGCCCCTTGGGTACCCTCAGCTTCGACGAGGCCTATGACCTCTTTGCCGAGGAGGTGCGCGCCGGCGTCGATGCGGGTGTGGACCTCTTTATTATCGAGACCATGACCGACCTTGCCGAGATCAAGGCCGCCGTCCTCGCCTGCCGCGAGAATTCCGACCTGCCCGTCTTTGCCACCATGACCTTTGAGGAAGACGGTCGCACCTTCTTGGGCACGAGCCCCGAGGTCGCCGCCATCACCCTCGACGCCATCGGCGCCGACGTCCTGGGCATCAACTGCAGCCAGGGCCCGGCCGAGCTCCGAGGACTCGCCGCGCGTATGCTCACCGTCACCGACAAGCCCGTTATGGTGCAGGCCAATGCGGGACTGCCCCGCGTGGACGACGACGGCAATACCGTCTTTGACATCCAAGCCCCCGAGTACGCCGAGGCCGTCGCCGGCATGATCGCCGACGGTGTGAGCGTCGTGGGCGGCTGCTGCGGCACCACGCCCGCGCATATGGCGGCCCTGCGCACGCTTATCGACAACCACACGCCCAGTCCGCGCCGCCGCAAGCCCAGTATGTCGGTCACGAGCGCCCAGACCGTGGTGGACCTCCCCTGCGACGGCCACAAGATCGCCGTCATCGGCGAGCGCATCAACCCCACCGGCAAAAAGCGCCTGCAGCAGGCCCTGCGCGACGGCGACCTGGACTACGTCGTGAGTCAGGGCATCAGCCAGCAGGAGCAGGGCGCCGACATCCTGGACGTCAACGTGGGCCTGCCCGAGATCGACGAGGTCAAGGTCATCCAGCAGGCCACCGAGCAGCTCCAGGGCTCCACGCTGCTGCCGCTGCAGATCGACTCCACCGACCCCGCAGCCGTCGAGGCCGCCGTGCGCCGCTACGCCGGCAAGCCCGTCATCAACTCGATCAATGGCAAACAACAGATCATGGATGAGATCTTTCCGCTGGTGGCCCACTACGGCACCAACGTCGTCGGCCTTACGCTCGACGAGGGCGGCATCCCCGATACCGCCGAGGCCCGCTTCGCCATCGCCGAGCGCATCGTGGCCGAGGCCGCCCGTTACGGCATCGGCCCGGACCGCATCCTCATCGACTGCCTGGTCATGACCGCCTCGACCAACCAGCGCCAGGCTGAGCAGATTCTACGTGCCATGTCTCTGTGCAAGGAGCGCCTGGGCGTCAAGTGCGCACTCGGCGTATCGAACATCAGCTTTGGCCTGCCCGCGCGGCCGCTGCTGGGCTCGGTCTTTTTGGCCGCCGCCTTTGGTGCAGGTCTGGATGCCCCCATCATGAACCCGGGTTCCAAGCGTTTTATGGATACCGTCTACAGCTATCGCGTCCTGAGCGTTGAGGACGAGGGCTCGACCGGATACATCGAGCGCTACGCCGGCTGGACCGATCCGTATAAGATCGCCGCCAACCCGGCAGCGGCTCAGGCCGCATCGAGTGATGCCGCGCCTACCGCGGGCACCGCCGGCACCGACGGCAACGACGACCCGATTCGTCGCATGGTCGTCTCAGGCCGCAAAGGCGAGATCGCTGCCGAGACCGAGCGTCTGCTGGCAGACCACGACGCCATGGACCTCATCAACAATCACTTTATCCCCGCCCTCGATGAGGTCGGAGTCCTCTTTGACCAGGGTAAGTTCTTCTTGCCGCAGCTCATGGCCTCGGCCGAAGCCGCACGCGTGGGCTTCGACACCATCAAGCGCCTGATGCCCGCCGGCGAGATTGCCGACAAGGGCAAGATCTGCGTGGCCACCGTCAAGGGCGACATCCACGATATTGGCAAGAACATCGTCAAAATGCTGCTCGACAACTACGGCTACACCGTCTTTGACCTGGGCCGCGACGTCGATCCGCAGGAGGTACTCAAGACCGTCAAGGAGCGTGACATCAAGCTCGTCGGCCTCTCGGCGCTTATGACTACCACGGTCGTCGCCATGGAGGAGACCATCAAGCTGCTTCATGCCGAGGTGCCGGGCGTCAAGATCATCGTAGGCGGCGCCGTACTCACCCCCGAATACGCCAAGCAGATTGGCGCGGACTACTACGCCAAGGACGCCGCCGAGAGCGCTCGTATCGCCGAAGAGGTCTTTGGGCAGTAACACAACGGAAACAACCGAACACCAAAACGTGCCGCATGCGCCACTTGGCACGTACGGCACGTTAGAATAGATAAGACTATGCTCGTTTTGGCAGATAGGAGCGCAAGGATGGCGATCACGCCCGCAGAAATCGCGGAAACCCGCGGCATGGTTGAGGAGCAGAACCTCGACATCAGGACCATCACCATGGGTGTTTCGCTCATGGGTTGCGGCGACGAGAACCTCGACCGCATGTGCACGAAGATCTACGACCACGTGACGCACACGGCTGAGCATCTGGTCGAGACCGCCGAGAACCTCGAGCGCGAGTACGGTATCCCCATCGTCAACAAGCGCGTTTCCGTCACCCCGGTGGCGCAGATCGCCGCGTGCTGCAAGGATGAGGACCTCACCCCCATCGCGCATGCCCTCGACCGCGCGGCCGAGACGCTCGGCATCGATTACCTGGGCGGCTTCTCCGCACTCGTCCAGAAGGGCATCGGCGACGCCGACCGCCGCGTCATCCAGTCCATCCCCCAGGCGCTCGCTACCACCAGCCGCGTCTGCTCCAGCGTCAACGTCGCCAGCCTGCGCGCCGGTATCAACATGGACGCCGTGCTCATGGCCGCGCAGACCATCATCGATGCCGCCAAGCTCACGGCCGACCAGGATTCCGTCGGCGCTTCCAAGTTTGTCTGCTTTGCCAATATGGTCGAGGACTCCCCGTTTATGGCGGGCGCCGTCCACGGCGGTGGCGAGGCCGACGCCGTCATCAACGTAGGCGTCTCGGGCCCTGGCGTTATGGCCGCAGCCCTGGAGACGCTGCCCGATTCCGCATCGATGATGGAAGTCGCCGAAAAGATTAAGCAGACCGCCTTTAAGATCACCCGTGCCGGCGAGCTCATGAGCCGCGAGGCCGCCCATCGCCTGGGTGTCGAGAAGGGCATTGTCGACCTGTCGCTGGCTCCCACGCCTGCCATCGGCGACTCCGTCGCGCGCATCCTCGAGATCATCGGCGTGGGTACCTGCGGTGGCCCGGGCACGACCTGCGCGCTCGCCATGCTCAACGATGCCGTCAAGAAGGGCGGCGTCATGGCCAGCTCCAGCGTGGGCGGTCTCTCCGGCGCCTTTATCCCCGTGTCCGAGGATGCCGGCATGATCGCCGCCGTCGAGGCCGGTGCGCTTTCGCTCGAGAAGCTCGAGGCCATGACCTGCGTGTGCTCCGTTGGCCTGGACATGATCGCCATCCCCGGCGACACCCCGGTCGAGACCATCGCCGGCATCATCGCCGACGAGATGGCCATCGGCGTCATCAACAACAAGACCACGGCCGTCCGCGTGATTCCCGCCATCGGCAAGGGCGTGGGCGACTGCGTCGAGTACGGTGGCCTGTTTGGCCGTGCGCCCATCATGCCGGTTAACCCCAACGCCGGCACCGTGCTTGCCCACCGCGGTGGACGCTTCCCGGCTCCGCTGAACTCGCTCAAGAACTAGCTGAGGGGGACTGGCGAGGAGCTCCGGGGAGGGCAAATATATAAGGTCGCCTGCTCGGACAGTCCTGACTCGCACGGAGAGCACATTAAGTGCTCTCCGGCTCG
>CABUUB010000098.1 GCA_902494625.1 uncultured Collinsella sp. | reverse complement strand
GCAGCATGATTGCCAAGGCCCTCGGCAACGACGCCGTCGAATACGTCATGGACGACGCTCGCTTTGAGCGCCATGCGAACGACGCGCTCACCGTCAACGGCAAGCCCTGCGATCTCACGTCCGTCCGCGCCAGCGAGGCGACACCCGCCGATCTGGTCATCCTGACGGTCAAGACCACCGGTCTCGACCAAGCACTCAAGACTATGGAGCGTGTCGTGGGACCCAACACGCTCATCGCCTCGCTGTGCAACGGCATTACGAGCGAGCAAAAGATTGCCGAACGCTTTGGCTGGGAGCATACCGTTCTTGGTATCTGCCAGGGCATGGACGCCGTGTTCCTCAACGGCGCGCTCACCTTTACCAATGCGGGCGAGATTCGCTTTGGCGCGGCAGCGGGCACCAAGCCCGCAACCGTTACCGCCATCGACGAGCTCTACACGTGCTGCGGCATCGCCCATACCGTCGAGAGCAACATTGCGCACCGCATGTGGGCCAAACTCATGCTCAACGACGGCATCAACCAGACCTGCATGGCCTACGGCGGGACCTACGGAAGCGCCACGAAGCCGGGCTCCGAGCAGCGTCGCTGCTTTGTTTCCGCCATGCGCGAGACGCTTGCGGTCGCCAACGCCGAGGGCGTTGAGCTGACCGAGGCAGACCTGACGCAAATGGTGCACCTCATCGAGGGAATCGACCCCGCCGGTATGCCCTCGATGGCGCAAGACCGCATCGCAAGGCGCAAAACCGAAGTCGAGGAGTTCGCGGGCACCATTTGCCGCCTGGCCGCCAAACACGATATCCAAGTGCCGCAAAACGATTGGCTCTACCAGAGGATTCGCGAAATAGAAAGCAGCTGGTAGTGCTCGGCATACTGCAGCCAACAGATCAAATGGCAAAGCCGCCGCAAGGGGCACTCCCCTCGCGGCGGCTTCCTTCTTCATCTTTGGCCAAAAATCAGCTTCACAACGGTTAGAGCTGCGACTCCGACGCCTGGTCCTCATCGTCGCGACAAAGGACTACACCCGCACTTCCCAGCAGCGCGGCCGCGATCAACACGCCAACCACGATAGAGGCAGCCCCACAAGACCCCTGCACACCCGCGACGAGCGCGGCCGTAGGACCAAGGCAACCAAGCGTCAATGCAACGGCGGCAACGGCGATATCTCGAGCGTTCACAAGACCACTTCCTCCACGAGAAAGACCTTATTTCTCATGAACTAGTGTGCCCCGCGCCCATATGCGCGGCGTACTGCCACGGTAAGCGCTCTGTTAACTCAAGCACGCACAAAAAACGGACGCCCCTACGTTGTGCCCAAAGGCTCAGTAAAGACGCCCGCCCATCATGTGCCTATTTTGCTTATGGAAGATTACCAACCGGTGTAGTAGTCGGTGGTTCCGGCAGCGCAGCCGGAGTCATAGACCTTGCAATCACCCTTGGAGCCCGTAAAGGTCGAGCCCTGGGCCATATCGCCCGCGGCAACAACGTAATAGCCGTCGGAATCGCGCCAGAAGCCCTCAGAATCCTGAGTCCATTCGCCCGTGCGATAGTGATAAAGCACATTACTGCTGTAATAGGTCTCGCGGCGCCCGTTGTAGTTATTGACACCCGCAGAGCGCGTCAGGCCCGATCCGTTCGCGTAGGACGCGGCAGACGCGTAGGACGGAGTGTAACCGGCGTTGTAGTACGAAGCTTGGACGGCCTCGGCAGCCTCCGCCTCGGCGGCAGCCTCGAGCGCTTCGCGCTTGGCATCCTCAAGCGCAGTGCGCAGCTCATCGAGCTCGGTCGACTTGGCGTCGACCTCCCCCATCGTCAACAGGCTACCCGCGCCGTCGATGCAACCCTGCAGCACAGCGCGCTCGTCATCGGTGGCATAGTCACCGTACATGTTCATGATGATCTGAGCGCGCATCTCCAGGGAATCGCGCTTGGCCTCCATCGAGGCGTTCCACTCCTGCATGGAACCATAACCATCGCCGCGATAGTCAACGGGCTGTACCAGCGTCGTCTCGGACGGCGTAGATCCAACCGTATCGGACAGTGTTGCGGCGTGGGCATCAGTTGCACCGGCGCCCGCCAAAAGTGCCACGGTCAGAGCGGCGGAAAGGGCGGCGGCTTTCGGTTTTCGTGAATCGATCCTCATGTAGCTGGAAACCTCCGTAGTGCGTTTTTGCTGCGTTTGAGCTGCGTGTGATTCGATCGCGCTGCATAGTACCCCGAGCAAATCGCGACCTGCGGTTTTACTCAAAAGGCGCACGTCAATTGCGTAAAACTCACATCCTCTCAACAGGAGTTTTCCACAACTCAAATGCATAAAGCGTGTCAAAAACCCTGTTTTTGCATCCGCTCTATGCAAAAAAGGCGCCTGTGCAACCATTGTTCGCACAGGCGCCTTGAGCAGGCATTTTATGCAGTTATACCTATCGAGTCGCAAGGGGTCCTTGCACAAGTCGCCTTACTCGTCCAGCGCGGCGAAGGCCTGCTTCAGATCCCAAATGATATCCTCGGCGTTCTCGGTACCGATGGAAAGACGGATCGTGGAGGGCGTGATGTTCTGCTCGGCGAGCTCCTCGGCAGAGAGCTGGGAGTGCGTGGTGGTAGCCGGGTGCACGACGAGCGACTTGACGTCGGCCACGTTGGCGAGCAGCGAGAACACCTGCAGATGATCGATGAACTTCCAGGCGGCCTCCTGGCCACCCTTAATCTCAAAGGTAAAGATCGAGGCACCGCCGTTGGGGAAGTACTTCTGATAGAGCTCGTGATCGGGGTGCTCAGACAGGCTCGGGTGGTTCACCTTGGCGACATGGCTGTCACCAGCCAGGAACTCAACGACCTTCTTGGTGTTCTCGACATGACGGTCAACGCGCAGCGACAGAGTCTCGGTGCCCTGGAGCAGGATCCAGGCGTTGAACGGGCTGATGCAGGCGCCCTCGTCACGCAGCAAGATAGCGCGGACATAGGTTGCGAAGGCGGCGGGACCGGCAGCCTCGGCAAACGAGACGCCATGGTAGGAGGGGTTGGGCTCGGCGATCTGCGCATACTTGCCGCTCGCCTTCCAATCGAAGTTACCGCCGTCGACGATCACACCGCCCAGCGAGGTGCCGTGGCCGCCGATGAACTTGGTTGCGGAGTGAACGACGATGTTGGCACCATGCTCCAGCGGACGGAACAGATACGGGGTGCCGAAGGTGTTGTCGACGACAACCGGCAGACCGTGCTTCTTGGCGATCTCGGAGATGGCGTCGATGTTGGGGATGTCGGAGTTGGGGTTGCCGAGCGTCTCGAGATAGATGACCGTGGTGTTGTCCCTGATGGCACCCTCAACCTCTTCCAGGTTATGGGCATCGACAAACGTGGTCTCAACGCCAAACTGGGAGAGCGTATGCTCCAGCAGGTTGTAGGAACCGCCGTAGATGGTCTTCTGGGCGACCACGTGGTCACCGGCCTGGGCGAGAGCCTGCAGGGTATAGGTGATGGCAGCGGCACCGGAGGCGACGGCAAGACCTGCCACGCCACCCTCGAGTGCGGCGATACGGTCCTCGAAGACGCCCTGGGTGGAGTTGGTCAGACGGCCGTAGATGTTGCCGGCGTCGGCAAGACCAAAGCGGTCGGCGGCGTGCTGGGAATTGCGGAACACATAGCTCGTGGTCTGGTAGATAGGCACGGCGCGGGAGTCGGATGCGGGATCGGCGCTCTCCTGGCCAACGTGAAGCTGCAGGGTATCGAAACCAAAGGTGTGCTCGGGGTTGTTGATGAACTGGCTCATGATGATCTCCTTGATCGAATGAAAGTAAATAAAAAGAGAGAAGTAAGTCGCTGTCTCCTGATCACGCCGACGGGCGCAAACAGGAGCCCGGCATTCGTCTTGGTAAGCAATTCATATGCGGGCCTCCTTTCGCATCCCGGTTCCGTGGTTGGCTTAATTACCTACCGCCTTTGTGTGTTTTGAATAGTACGGGCATTGTTTCCCTCGGTCAATCACTTAAAAGCGCTAACCTGTTATCTGTTTTATAGATAGCAATCGAGAGGATGGCGTCGATGACCCTTCAGCAGCTTCGTTTTCTGATTGCCGTGGCAGAGTCCGGCTCAATCAACGCCGCAGCTCAGCGCCTCTATACCGCTCAGTCCAACATCTCAAACGCCGTCAAAAGCCTGGAACAAGAGCTCCATCTGGAGATCTTTACGCGCTCCAGCCGCGGCGTCACGCTCACCAACGACGGCACCGAGCTTTTGGGCTATGCGCGCCAGGTCGTAGAGCAGGCCGACATGCTCGAGGCACGCTACGAGGACGGTGGCACCCCGCAAGCCCGCCTCGCCATTTCCGCCCAGCACTACGCCTTTTCGGTCGAGGCCTTTGTCAACGTAGTCGAGCGCTGCCGCGACAGCAAGTTCGAGTTCATCATGCGCGAGACCACCACATCGCAGATCATCGATGACGTCCGTGCGTTTCGCAGCGATATCGGCATTCTGTATCTGGATGACTTTAACGCCCGCGTTCTGCAGAAGGCCTTCGCCGATGCCCGCGCAAGCTTCCATCCCCTATTCGACGCGACGGTCCACGTCTTCGTTAGCGAGCGCCACCCGCTCGCACGCCGCCCGCAGCTGTCCCTTGCCGACCTCACGCCCTATACGCGCTACAGCTTTGAGCAGGGAACCTCAAACTCCTTCTATTACGCCGAGGAACCTTTTAGCTATATCCCTTGCGACCGCAACATACGGATCTCGGACCGCGGAACACTTACTAACTTACTTATCACGTCGAACGGTTACACCCTGTCGACCGGTGTCCTCTCCAATGAAATGCAATGGGGCATGGCATCGATCCCGCTAGCAGACGCCCCAACGATGCACGTTGGCTACATCATGCACGACGAGCGCAAGCCCTCTCTCCTCTTGCAGCAATACCTCGACGAGCTCAACCGCATCATCCATGCCAACTAACAGTCGGAAGACGGGGTAGAAATCGTAGATTGCTGGCCCCCGGCGGGCATGGCGCTACAATGGTCACTCACATGAAATGCACTCAACGAAAGGAAGCCCGTGAAGGTCATCATCTACACCGACGGCTCGGCCCGATCAAATCCGGGACGCGGCGGCTACGGCGCCGTGCTCAAATACACCAACCCCGCCGGCAAGACCTTCACCTCCGAGCTTTCGCGCGGCTACGCCAAGACCACCAACAACCGCATGGAACTCATGGCGGTCATCGTGGCGCTCGAGGCGCTCAACCGCCCTTGCGAGGTCGAAGTCCATTCCGATTCGCAGTATGTCGTCAACGCCTTTAACAAGCACTGGATCGACGGCTGGAAAAAGCGCGGATGGAAAACCGCCAACAAGCAACCCGTCAAGAACCGCGACCTGTGGGAGCGCCTACTCACCGCCAAAAGCAAGCACAAGGTTGAGTTCATCTGGGTTAAGGGTCACGCCGGTCACGAGCTCAACGAGCGCTGCGATGAGCTCGCCACCACGGCGGCCGACGGCAGCAACCTCGATATCGACGCCGGCTTTAACGAGAGCGACCTGTAATAGCGTTTTCGCGCAGCTTTATATCCCCACGCGCTACACTCATCCTGTAGACCAAACAACGCAAGGGGGACGTATGCTGCGCATCGCGACCATCGGCACATCCATGATCACAGACGACTTTATCCAAGTCGTCAACGCCAACGACCAAGCCGCGTTTGTGGGCACGCTTTCACGCGATGCCAATCGCGGTGCCGCCTTTACCGCCGAGCGCGGTGGCGAGCGAAACTTTACTT
>CABUUB010000097.1 GCA_902494625.1 uncultured Collinsella sp. | reverse complement strand
GGCACAGCGGCAGCAGCAGCTGAATCCGGCCGCCGTAGAACTGCGGCACCGCAAGCGTGTAGTTGGCGGCGGCGCGGCGCGCGGCCTCGGCAACGGCGCCCTCAAAGGCGCGGCGCAGCAGCAGCGAATTGTCCTCCCCCTGCTGTACAGGATGCTGGGGAGTTCCATGCGGTGTCCAATCCATTCAATTACCAGCGTGCGGATGGTTTGATTCTATACAGGCGAAGCGCAGTCGAGACACACAACGTAATTGCGCCTAAGCTCTTCCGCGAGATCGGCGCGAGAGCGGTTTCCAGATACGAGGTCTTGGATCCAGACGTAGTACTGGTTGTCTTTGGGCTCGGGACTGTCGGACAGCACGACCGGAGTGTTTGCGAATCTTAGAACGGACAACGCAAAGACAAGGCTGGTGCGTTTGTTACCGTCCTCAAAGATGTGGTCCTTGACCATGTGCTCAGCAACGTAGGTGACCTGGTCAAAGATGTCAGCGAAGCGGTCGGCCGACGATTGGCCGAATATCGTACAGAATGCACCCGCAAGCACGGACTCGACGCGTCCAAGCTCAAGCGCGGCCCGGTCGCCTGTGGCGTCGGTTGTATAGCAGCGCCCGACCGTCATCAGTGTGCTGTGTAGGCGCATCGCGGCCGCGGCCATAGCTTCGAGCGAACCGGCATCATCAAGCACGAGTGGCGCGAACGGATGAGCGCCCCGCTGCGTAGCCGCCATCATGAGTCCTCCAAGAGCCTGAGCGCGTTGGGCATGCCCGCAATGGTCAGTCGAATAGCTTCATCGATCGACGTGACACCGTCGAGTAAAATCAGTGATGGTGAATTTGCCTCGTGTGCAGTTGAATGACCTTCTTTAGCAACGCGATTGGCGCCGTCATCTAGTTGAACGTAGTTCCAAGGCATGACTGCCTCCTCTATAGCTTTACGGACGGAATAGCCCGCGAGTCGTACTCCAAGGCAACCGGCTGCCAGACGAGGTCTTCGATGGCGCAGCTCAGGGTGTTTGCGAGCGCCAATGCCGTGGAGACCGAGGCGCGGCGTAGGTCGAGCTGGTTCTGCTCGTAGAGTTGTATGGCGCGAAGTTTAACTCCCGATTGGGCGGCGAGCTGTTTTTGCGTTAGGCCGGCCGCCTTTCGTGCCGCTTTGAGGCCCATTTTGTCTGCCTGGGCTTTGTTCCATTTATCGATGACTATCTCTGCGAATGTATCTTCCGACGCCTCGTGAAGCGGGGAATACGAACCGATAATCCAATCAAGCGGGGCGACTTCAAAGAGCTCGTTAAAGTTCAAGCTGCTCGCCCATTGCGTATAAGCCAAAACCCAGCCCGCCCAATACTGAGGCGAACGGTCGAACGGATAGGCCTCCCTGCATTCGACGGGACTCAGTCCCGCATGGGCGATAATATCGCGCGCAAGCTCGTCGCCCGCCATGCCGCAGACGACGCGAGGCATACCACGCTCAAACTGTTTCATCTCAAAAGCGTTTGACAGGATCGCCGTCAACTCGACTGGATTCAACCCTTGGTCGCAGAGGGCGAAATCGACTGCCTCGCCCAGCGTTCTCATGGCATCCTCGAGATACATCTCACTGTAGGCGTGGGTCATTTTCTGTCATCCCCTCTCGAACGATATCGACGATACGAATTCCCTCAAACGGGTTTTCGGTAAGCAATTCCCGATACTGCGCCCTTGCCAACTCATCTCGGTCCTTGGCCAATGGGCCATATAGAGCTTGTGGCGTACGTTCAAATCCAGCAAAACGAATGCTCTTAAACGCGCGCTCGCTTTTGAGCACAATCTGTTCTCCAAGGTTGCCGAGCCTCATCGCTCGACCGAGCTGGTCAATGGTGATCGTATTGTTTACAAACGCCCTGGCATAGCTGAAGTACGAGTCATCCGCACGCCATCCTCTAATCACATCGTAAGCGTTAACATCAGGCAAAAAATGATCGCGAAGGTAGTCGCATGCCCCCACAGCGACGGCGGTGTCCTTTCGGAATGAACGATGCTCTACAAGCAACGCTATCCAATGCAGAACTGAATATTGCGGCGATAGCAGGTCGAGTACCTTGAGATCGGCCATGTCGAGTTCATATCGATTTGCAAAGCCGTCTGCGTCCCTAGAGCATGCCCATTCCCTTGCAAGGTCGAGGCTCTCTGTGCAATAGAATCCCTGTCCATAGTCGTTATGGACTTTCCCCAGGCCAATCTGGGGAGTCTCAATGATCTTCTGAGAACCATGCCACAGTTCCACGCGAGTCTCCTAAAAGGTATCGCCCTAGCGATAGTATAGCATGCTATCGCTAGGGCGATACCTGTATTCAAGTGCAAGAGGGTGTATGGAACGGAGTTTGAGTTCAATACTGGCTTCTAAGACTCTCCGAATCCGGAAGTATGCGGCAAAATTCAGACTTGCCGACCTCACTGGAGCACACCGACGCCTCTACCTGCTACAGCACTTCATAGATGCACACCTCATCCTGCTCAATGCTTTTGCGAAAAGCCGGGCGCATGTGCTCTGGTGGGTTGGTGACTATATCAACCTTTCGCCCAAGCTCCTTCTCAAGCTCATGGGAGAGTTCGTAAAGCGTGCCGAACGTCATGGTGTTGCCGCAGACTAGTCGCAAGTCAATATCGCTATCGGGCGTTTGCTCGCCTCGGGCAAACGAACCAAATAAATATGCCTCGCTGACGTAGTATTGAACCAGCACGCGGGAGGCTGCAGATGATATGTCAGCAAGTGAAACCATGTCTCAATTGGGCGTTTAACAGTAGAACGTCAGCGAATCATCACCAAAGGTTTTGCACCACTTGTCACATATGAATCGATGATTCATGGTGATTAGTTTTGAAAGATCCCTGAGATCCTTAGCCGGAATCTTGCTCTCGTTGTTGGCAAGTTTGCATCCGCCGTCTTTCGCCAGCCAAAACTTGGTCGAATTAGCAGCCGCCCTCTTTACACCTACTTGTATGTGAATTGGTTCTCCGTTTTCCGCAATCCAAAAGAACAGAACGTACTGCCCAAAAATAAGAACTTGAGGCATTATGCCACCGCCGGTCCGGCTTTTTGGCGTTCGGCGAGCTCGAAGATAAACGGGGCGTTTGATCTAACAAATTCTGTCAAGAAATTGAGGTCATCAGAAGTAAATCCTTCGACGTTGAACCATTTGACCGCAGGCAAGTAGCATTCAGCGTGGTCAAAGCCAAAATCGACTGGCCGCTCGACGGCTATACGAACCGTTCCGTCTTCTCTTGTTTCCGAGTAGGCAAACTGGGTGCCATCATCAAGCTGAACATAGCTCCAATACATGACTACCTCCTTAGTGTTTATATCCGAGTATAAAGAGCAGACTAGATGTAACGCGGCGTGAATTGAATCATTCCTATGAGACACGAACTCTGACAACAGGCTATCTCCGAAAGTGCGGGGAAAACCCGAGGTCTGCCGACCAGACACCGGTTTCGAGCTTCCGCGACCTGCGGTATTGTTTCTAAAAATCAGGTTGTGCTCGTCGGTTTTAAATTTTCCCCGCACTTCCGAAAATCGGGTCATTCAGCAACGATATGCGGTGCCCAAGAGTGCTATGCCGGGTTAGAAGAGCGTTAAGAAAGTTGCGCCCGAGCCAGCCGACCCCCCGCCTTGCGTCCATCATGGCATCGGATAACCACAACGCGTCTGCACCAAGGGATTGACGCGCAATTCCGTCGTCAATAATTTCCTGAAACCAGTGATTTACTTTTAGGCGGGTCGAATCTAAATTTTATACCTAGTTATCTTCTTCCATTCGGCCGGGAAACCCATGGCCTCAAGGAGGCGCTCCTCGCCGATACTCTCATCCAATGACAAATATCCGTTAACGCACTTGACGAGCTTGGCCTTGAATGTCTTGAACTCGTCGTCACGAAGGAGGTATCGAAGAGTGATCACTGCCGAGAAAACGTCTACCTTGCCGCAAGCGTAATCCGGCCCAATCTTTTCGATGCCGAGCTTGGCGTGCAAGGCCGTGTCAGGAATCTCGACGTGACACCTGTGGGAGAAGAGACGCTCTCCATGCGCGCAGACGTTCCTGTAGAGGGCGAGTGCGCGGATAAACGACGAGAGTTCTTTCGGGTTTCCCACCCCGAACCTCTTAGCAATCTTGGCCTTCTCGCTGTCCCTGAGCGCCGTGAGCATTTTTAAAGTCTGTCCGAAAGTCATGGCGTTCACGGCGACCCATAGCGGCACGTTCTTATATGCCCTGCGGTAGTAGGCAAGGTATTCGTGGCTGGTATCCTTGTTGGCGATATAGTCAAGCATGTTTAGCAGCTTTGGGAGAACACGCTTCGCGCCCTTCGACGTCGCTTAACAGCGGGCGTCTAGATAGTTGCTCTGGGACTCGCCATATGCAGCGCAGAACTCGTAGACCAGCGCCGACCTGATCTTCGCCTCGACCTTGAGCAGCGCATCGAGCATTATCTCCCTAAGCTCGACGTCGAACTCGTAAAGCGCTAGTATGTCTCAAAAAGTGGTACCTTCGCGGTATACCCGGGTGCTCGGGTCGCGGAAAAACGACTGGCAGCCGTTCACGACCGGGAAATAGCCGATGTCCGCAAGCACCCTTCGGCAAACCTCTTCGTCCTCGATTCTGAGGCCGGAGCTTCTGAGCTTCTCCATCTGCCGCTGGTAGGTAAGGAATTCTTTGGACATCGTCGCTCTTCCCGAAAATAAAAGGGGAACCCGCAGGCTCCCCTCCGGTTCCAGGCATCGAAAGTTTCTGGACCCTAATCACTGACATGATACTATCTTCAAACTTGCGCGCTGCCCAGCACATGCACTGAGTATCCACCGGCACACATTACCAGCACGTCCGGCATTGCTCGCATGAAAAAGGCAACACTCCTTCACTGAAAGCGTTGCCTCTAAAGCGTCTGCAGAGCTCCTACATTTAAGCCAGATGTTCCTCACCACATCAACAGAAATGCGAGATGGCGAGGAACGCTGAACCAAGCAGAAATAGCGTTAGGGACACGGCGAGCCAATTAGTGTCACCGGCCTTGGGAAGCGACGAGAAGGTCGCAGTGGCGGCCTTGGGCCTAGAGGCCTTGGCGGCCGTGGTGTTGGTCACTGTGGTCGTGGTCACCGTCTTAGTTGCGGTCGCGGGCTTCAGTGTGGGATTCGTCGACGGTTCCGTAGCTGGCTCGCCGGCAGCGGGGTCAGCGCCAGGGGCGGACGGACCATTGCCCGGTACATCGGGCCCACCGGTCTCCCCCGCCGACACCGTGGCATCCACGGGCTCGATCGTCACATTCGATGCCACGGACCCGCCGGCATCCACCACGCCGCCTGCGCCAAAGGCCCCGCCCGCAGGCGCCACAAAGCGCGCGGATGCAAGCGACCCGCCCAGGCAGGCGACGCCGCCGTCGGTGCCCGACGCATCAAGCCAGGACGCATTGACGGCAAGCTGCCCGGCCGCGCCACCGCCAGCAGCCCCGCCCAGCAAGCACACACCATAGGCGCGCACGCCCGCCCCGGAGCCCGCGCCCGCGGCGACAACGCGCCCACCGCCGCGAACGGCAAGACCGTCCGCGATCACGCCGGCCACCCGCGCATCCGCGATGCCGGCGCCGTCGGCCCGCGCGTCAACCTTGCAGCCGTCCACCGCGAGCGTTCCCGACACGTAGATCCCGCACTGCGAGCCCGTGGCCACCAGCGACCCGGTGCCGCGGAGCGTCAGATCGCCCCACACCTCCATACCGCAACGCGAGATGTCCACGTCGGG
>CABUUB010000096.1 GCA_902494625.1 uncultured Collinsella sp. | reverse complement strand
GATATAGGCGGGCGCCCCGGGGACGGACAAACCTACTCCGTCTCGCCCGGTCGTGCGCCGCGGGCCAGGGCGTCCTGGTACTCCTTGACGGCCTTGAGCCTCTGCATGGGCTTAAGGCGCTCGAACATGGTGTTGCCGTGCAGGTGATCAATCTCGTGCTGCAGGCACACGCAGAACAGATCGCCCGTGGCCTCATAGCGAATCAGGTTAGCGTCCAAGTCGTACGCCTCGACGACGACATGGTCGGGACGCTCGATCTCGCAGCTAATGCCTGGGATAGACAGGCAGCCCTCGCTAAAGGGCACCAGATGGTCGCTCTGCTCAACAATGACGGGATTAATGAGCACGTACGGGTCGTAGTCGTTTTTGTCGCTGTAGTCGCAGTCGATGGTGACGAGCTGAATGAGCTCGCCGATCTGCGGGGCAGCTAGGCCGCAACCGCCGTTCTCGAACATCATCTTCTTCATCTTCTCGGCAAGCGCCTCGATCGCCGGGGTGATCTCCTCGATGACGGCGCACTCCTGGCGCAGACGAGGGTCAGGCGACAGTACGATTCCGTTGGCTTCCATGGCCATCCTTTCGGGTTGTTACATCAAATCATAGGCGTCGACGTCAACGCTCACGCTCACGCCGCGCACAGAGCCCACCTCTTTGAGGCAGGCGTCGATATCATCAGAGACATGGTACCCTACGGGCGACTTCACAAGCAGGTGGAAGCGATAACGGTCCTTGGCTCTCTCGATTACACACGAAGCCGGGCCCAGCACCTGCGGCACGGCACTCCCCGCCCGCAAAAAGTCGGGCGCGGCGGCATGCCAGCGGCGCTTGAGGAGTTTCGCGATGCGACCGATGTAGTCTTGCGCTTCGTCTCGGTTCGCCGACCACACCAAGATGTTAACCAGGCGAACAAACGGCGGGTACAGCGCGTCGCGGCGCTGGTCCAGGTCGTAGTCGGTAAAGATCGAACGGTCATGCTCAGCGACGGCGCGAATGACCGGGTCCTCGGGCAGATAGGTCTGGATGATCACCTCGCCGGGGCGATCGCCGCGACCGGCACGGCCCGCAACCTGCTCCAGCAAATCGTAGGCGCGCTCCCCTGCGCGGAAGTCCGGCAGCTTGAGGGCGAAGTCAGCATTGACCACGCCCACGAGCGTGACCTCGGGAAAGTCGAGGCCCTTGGCGATCATCTGAGTGCCCAGCAGCACCGCGCAATCGGCGGCATCGAACTGTTCGAGCAGCTTTTTGTGCGCGTCCTTTCCGCGCGTGGAATCGGCATCCATGCGAATAATGACGACGTCCTCGGGCAACATCTGGTGCAGTGCGTCCTCGATCTGCTGCGTGCCCAGGCCCATTTTTGCCAGGTAGCGACTGCCACATTTGGGACAGCGACTCGTGGGGGCCGGATAGGGCTGCACGCGCCAAGAAGAACCGCATGTATGACACTGCAGCGTGTGCGTGCGCTCGTGATACGTAAGCGCGGTGGAGCAGTGGTTGCAGGTGGGCACGCAGCCGCACTCGCGGCACATCAGGAACGGCGCAAAGCCACGGCGGTTATGCAGAAGCACGGCCTTCTCGCGGCGCTCGACCACACGCTCCAGACCTTCCATCAAGGGTTTTGAGAACATAGAGCGGCTGCCGTGCGAGAACTCGCGGCGCAGGTCGGCAATGCGGACTGTCGGCAGCACGGCGTGTCCCGGGCGCTCGGGCATCTCGACGCGCGTCCAGGTGGCACCGTTATACGTGCCACGGCGGCAGCGGTCGAGGGCCTCGGCCGAGGGCGTGGCGGAGCCCAACACGAGCGGGCAGCGGTAGCGCCGCGCCATCTCGGCCGCCACTTCACGCGCATGGTAGCGCGGGCTGGAACCCTGCTTGTAACTGGTCTCGTGCTCCTCGTCGATGATGATGAGGCCCAAGTCGCTGAGCGGGCAAAAGAGCGCCGAGCGGGCGCCGACAACCACGCGGGCCGCACCGCTGGCGACTATATCCCACTGGTCCAGACGCTCGCCGGCCGAAAGGCGCGAATGGAACACGGCAACCGTCTCGCCAAAGCGCGAGCGAAAGCGGCCGACGGTCTGGGCCGTCAGCGAGATCTCGGGCACCAGCACGCAGGCCGAACGGCCGGCCGCAAGCACGCGCTCAATCGCCGAAAGGTAAACCTCGGTTTTGCCGGAGCCGGTGACGCCGTCGACAAGGACCACGTCTCCGTGGGCGTCCAGACGGGCGCGCTCAATCTGCGCGAGTGCCTGTTGCTGGCCGTTGGTAAGGGAGACCGGCGCCTTACCGTTTGCCGAGGACAGCGTGGTCTGCTCGATGCAGCCGCGCCACGCACGCCGCTCTTCCACCACCACGACGCCGCGTTTTTCGAGCGCCTTAATGGTCGCCGACATACAGTTGTAGAGAAGGTTGAGGTCGCGCGTCGTGACCGGGCCGCACCGCAGTGCCTCGATGAGCTGACGCTGGCGGACCGCCGTTTTGGGAGGCGTATAGTCGAAGCCCTCGGGCGTGAGCATGACCCAGCGGTTTTGGATGGGTTTGACGGCGGGGCGCTCAACGGCCCACACGCCGTCGTCGCCCTTGACCACGCGCGGGCTTCCGCCCGGAGGCAAGAACAGGCGCAGGCACTCGGAAAGCGTCGCAACATACTCGCGGCTCATCCAACGTGCAATACGGGCGGACTCGGCGCCAAAGAGCGGTTTGCTGAGGATAGCCTCGACAGCTTTAATGCGCGCGGGGTCGATGGCGTTGTTGCCCTGCAGGTCGTCCAGCTCAGGCGCAGTGTCGACGATATAGCCCGCGGCGGCACGGTTACCAAAGTGGACTAGGACCGTGGATCCGATCTGCGCCTCGTTAGCAAGGGACCGGGGGATGCCGTAGGCGAATGGCTCGGACAGCGCACGCGTCGGAATGTCCAGGACTACGCTCGCATAGGCGGCGATGGGCTCAGGTACAGGCTCGGACTTGGCCGGGGCAACAGCAGGCTCGGGCATGGCCGGAGCCTGCTCCGGTTCCGGCGAACCAAACAGCGACAGTTGCTCGGCCATGGCCCCAGCACCTCCTATCCCATACATCTACAGAAACAAGAGCCCCGCTCGGGGTGAACGGGGCTCGGATACATACGTTTGCGCGGCGATTACAGCGCCATCGTGCGGGCGCGGTCGATGCGCGCCAGGCAGTCGTCGCGACCGACGAGCGCCATGGTCTCGCCCAGCGGAGGGCTCACCATGTTGCCGCAGACGGCGACGCGCACGGCCTGGAACACCACGCGCTTCTTAAGGTCCATCTGCTCGGGCAGCGGCTCAAGCGCGGCGTCGATGTTGGCGGCCGTCCACTCGGTGACACCCTCGAGCGCGGCCTTGGCGGCGTCCAGGATGGCGCCCATGCCTTCCTTGGCCAGGCCCTTGTTGACGGATTTCTCGTCATACTCGAGCGTTTCGGCCGTGGCAAAGATGGGGGCGGCGACGGTCACGGCGTCGGACGGCATCTTAGTGCGCGGCTTGACGATAGCGGCAAGCGCGTCGATCCAGTCCTCACCGTACTCGACGTTGCCCTCGATGAGGCCCGCCTCGTGCAGCTCGGGGACCATGATCTCGTCGGCAAACTGGGCGTCGGACATGCCGTTGATGTACTCAGCGTTAACCCAATCGAGCTTTTTGGGATCGAAGGTCGCCGGGTTCTTGGAGATGCGGTCGAGCGAGAACTTGTTGGCCAGGACATCGCGCGGAATGATCGTGGTCTCGCCGTCGAGCGACCAGCCGAGCAGCGCCAGATAATTGACGAAGGCGTCGGACAGGTAGCCGGCGTCGCGGTACTCCTCCACCGAGGTGGCGCCGTGGCGCTTGGAGAGCTTTTTGCCGTCGGCACCCAAGATCATGGAGATGTGGGCGAACGTAGGCACGGGCGCGCCGAGGGCCTCATAGACCATGACCTGACGCGGGGTGTTGGACAGGTGGTCGTCGCCACGGATGACATGGGTGATCTTCATCATGGCGTCATCGACGACGGTCGCGAAGTTGTACGTGGGCGTGCCATCGGAGCGGAAGATGACAAAGTCGTCGAGCTCCTTGGCGTCAAAGGTTACCTCGCCGTGGACGGCGTCGTGGATGACGACGTCGCCGCGGTCCTCGGGCACCTTGATGCGCAGGACGTAGGACTCCCCAGCCTCGATGCGGCGGCGGGCCTCCTCGGGATCGAGATCGCGGCAACGGCGCTGATAGCCCTGGAAGGGGTCCTTGCGCTCCTGCGCGGCCTTGCGGTCGGCGTCGAGCTGCTCCTTGGTGCAGAAGCAGGGATAGGCCTTGCCCTCGTCCCAAAGCTTCTGAGCGGCCTGCTTGTACAGGTCCAGGCGCTCGGTCTGGGCGTAGGGGCCAAAATCGCCGCCCACCTCGGGACCCTCGTCCCAGTCCAGGCCCAGCCAACGCATGGCGCGCAGGATGATCTGCGTGTTCTCGTCGGTGGAGCGGGTGGGGTCGGTGTCGTCGATGCGCAGGATGAACGTGCCGCCGTTAGCACGGGCGAAAGCCCAGTTATAGATAGCGGTGCGGGCGCCGCCGATGTGCAGCTTGCCCGTCGGTGAGGGTGCAAAGCGGACGCGAACGTCTGATGCCATGGATATCTCCTCGATTGCAGGATGGATGTCTAACCGCACCAGTATAAAGCATCAAAGCAACCTCCGCACAAAGGGCACCGACCTACTCATTGGGGACAGACTTAAATGACCAGTCGTTGTAGTCATTGGGGACATTCTTGGTTTAAGACTGGTCATTTAAGCCTGTCCCCAATGAGTAGGTGCGGAAAGGGTGTGAATGTTTGATTTACGCGCTATGATGTGCCCTTGCATAGAGAGCCCGGCGGAATGGTAACGGTCGCCGGGACACGTTTTTGAAAGGACAATCATGTCAGAAGAACTTCGTTCCATCCCGCCCCAACACGGGTCCTTTGTTTTTACGTCGGAGTCGGTGACCGAAGGTCATCCCGATAAGATCGCTGACCAGATCAGCGACGCCGTCCTCGACGCAATCCTTGCCAAAGAAATAGAGCTCCAGGAGCAGGGCTACATCGCCCCCAACGGCGTGCCCGCCAACGTGGAGAACGTCCGCTGCGCTTGCGAGACCCTCGTGACCACCGGCACTGTCATCGTCGCCGGCGAGATTCGCACCCAGGCCTACGTCGACGTACAGGAAATCGCCCGCGGTGTTATCCGCCGCATTGGCTACAACCGTGCCAAATTCGGTTTTGACTGCGACACCTGCGGCGTTATGAGCCTCATCCACGAGCAGTCGCCCGATATCGCCCAGGGCGTTGACGAGTCCTTCGAGACCCAGACCGGCGCTACCACCGACCCGATCGACCTGATCGGTGCCGGCGACCAGGGCATGATGTTCGGTTATGCCTCCAACGAGACCAAGACCCTCATGCCCATGCCACACTACCTGGCAAGCCGCCTGGCCGAGCGCCTGGCAGCCGTGCGTCACGACGGCGCCCTGCCCTACCTGCGTCCCGACGGCAAGACCCAAGTCACCGTGCGCTACGAGGATGGCAAGCCCGTCGAGGTCACGACCATCGTCATCTCCACGCAGCACGCCGCCGAGATCGAGGATATGGGCAAGATCAAGGCCGACCTCATCGAGCACGTCATCACCCCGGTCATGGCCGCCGAGAACATGCCGTGGGACAACGCGGACATCTACGTGAACCCCACCGGTCGCTTTGTCGTGGGCGGCCCCATGGGCGACACGGGCCTCACCGGCCGCAAGATCATCGTCGACACCTACGGCGGCTACGGCCGTCACGGCGGTGGCGCCTTTAG
>CABUUB010000095.1 GCA_902494625.1 uncultured Collinsella sp. | reverse complement strand
TCATACCCCGGCAGCGCCCGCCCGTCCCTGGCGCCCGGGCCGCGATAAGTTCCTCCCCGTCAGCCGCGCCGACATGGATGCGCGCGGCTGGGACCAGTGCGACTTCGTCTATATCTGCGGTGATGCCTACGTGGACCATCCGAGCTTTGGCATGGCTATCATCAGCCGCGTACTCGACGCGCACGGCTACAAAGTGGGCATCATCTGCCAGCCCGACTGGACCGACCCCGCCAGCATCACTGTGCTCGGCGAGCCGCGCCTGGGGTTTCTCGTCAGCGCCGGCAACATGGACTCCATGGTCAACCACTATTCGGTAACCAAGCACCGCCGCCACACCGACGCCTATACCCCCGGCGGCGAGGAAGGTCACCGCCCCAACCGTGCCGTCACGGTCTACGGCAATCTCATCCGTCAGACGTTCAAGGACGCCCCCATCATCATCGGCGGCATCGAGGCAAGCCTGCGCCGCCTGGCCCACTACGACTACTGGCAGGACAAGCTCAAGCGCTCGGTACTGCTCGACTCGGGCGCCGACATCCTCATCTACGGCATGGGCGAGCACGCGATCGTCGAGATCGCCGACGCGCTCGACGCGGGGCTGCCCGTCGATCAGATCACCTATATCAACGGCACCGTTTACCGCACGGGTTCGCTCGACGAGGTCTACGACTACGACCTGCTGCCCAGCTGGGACGACCTTACCGCCGACAAGCTCAACTACGCCCGCAGCTTTAACGTGCAGCAGCAAAATATGGACCCTATCACCGGCCATCGCTTGGTAGAGCCATATCCCAACAGCGTGTACGTGGTGCAGAACCCGCCGTCGGCAACACTCACCACCGACGAGATGGACGAGGTTGCCGAACTCCCCTACGCACGCGATTGGCATCCCGACTACGACGCGGCAGGCGGCGTGCCGGCCTTTGCCGAGATCAAGTTTTCCATTAGCTCCAACCGCGGCTGTTTTGGCGAGTGCTCGTTTTGCGCGCTCACCTTCCACCAGGGCCGCGTGTTGCAGATGCGCAGCCACGACTCGATCATGCGCGAGGCCGAGCTGCTCACGCGCGATCCCGAGTTTAAGGGCTACATCAACGACGTGGGCGGACCGACGGCAAACTTTAGCCGCCCGGCCTGCGACAAGCAGCTCAAGCACGGCGTGTGCAAGAACAAGCGCTGCCTGTGGCCGAACGTGTGCAAGAACATGGTGGTCGACGAGAGCGGCTACACGCAGCTGCTACGCGACCTGCGCCAGCTGCCGGGCGTCAAGAAGGTCTTCGTCCGCAGCGGCATCCGTTTTGACTACACTATGGCCGATGCCTCGGACGAGTTTTTGCGCGAGCTGCTGGAGCATCACGTCTCGGGCCAGCTACGCGTGGCGCCCGAGCATGTGAGCGACGCGGTGCTCTCCGTGATGGGCAAGCCGAGCCGCGCCGTCTACGATGCGTTCTGTCGCAAATTTGAGCGC
This sequence comes from uncultured Collinsella sp., assembly GCA_902494625.1. Taxonomy (GTDB): domain Bacteria; phylum Actinomycetota; class Coriobacteriia; order Coriobacteriales; family Coriobacteriaceae; genus Collinsella. The sequence continues at coordinate 4,470 of CABUUB010000095.1, read as the reverse complement.
CTGAACCGCGAATACGGACTCAAGCAGTACGTAGTGCCGTATCTGATCTCGAGCCACCCCGGCTCGACGATGAAGGAAGCCGTGGACCTTGCCGAAGCCGTGCGCGACATGGGCTACATGCCCGAGCAGGTGCAGGACTTCTACCCCACGCCGTCCACCATGTCGACGTGCATGTACTACACTGGCGTGGATCCGCGCACCATGGAGCCAATCTATGTGGCGCGCGACCCGCACGAGAAGGCCATGCAACGCGCGCTCATCCAGTATCGCAAGCCCGAGAACTACAAACTCGTGCGCGAGGCGCTGGAAAAGGCTGGCCGTCGTGATCTGATCGGCTACACCAAGCATTGCCTGATCCGTCCCGTACCGCCGCGCCCGGGCGAGACGTCTGCTGGCGGCGGACATGGGGCCGGCAAGAAGGGCGGCAAGGCCCACGGTGGCGCCGCCGGCAAGGGACCCAAAGGCAGCAAGGGATACGGCGGCATGTCGCGCGCGCAGAACACCGCCGGTCGCAATCGCGCGGCACAGGGGCGTCAGGGCGCCAACGGCGGCGGCAGGCGCAACTAGGGCAGTGGTGCGCTCGCTGCGTCCATCCCACACGCGTGGCGCAGCGAGCGCATTGCCTCAACGAGGATGGCACCGGCGATAGCGACCGTAATTGCCACGTCGAACGGCGCGTTCACAAACCAGAGCAACGTCATGAGGTACGAGCCGGCATTAAAGGCAAAGTGTAACAGGATCGTGTAGCGGAGCTTTCCGGTCGTCACGAGCACCCAGCCAAAAATGAGGCCGGCAGCGCCCGCATAGCAGCCCTGCACCCAGTTCATGTGCATAAAGCCGAAGACCGCCGCCTGCAGCACGATTGCCGCGGCGACGCCCCAGGTACTCGGGGCCGCCCAGGGCACTATGGTGCCGTCTTGCGCGTTCACGCGGCGCCGACGTTTCCAGAGCGGATAGCACTGTGGATTAAACGCACGCAGTGAGAACTCAAAGATGATGCCGCGCACCAGGAGCTCTTCGCAAAATGGCGCGCCAATCACCGTGGTCAGAACGGCCAGATAGCTCGTGTCGCCCATGCCTGTTTCCTCGACGAGCTCGCTATAGTCTGCCGCGACTTCGGGCAGCAGCGACAGCACGCCGTCGCATAGGTAGCTAATGACCACCTGCATGGACAGGCCGATCACGACAACACAGACGATGCGCTTCCATGCCGCGCCTGCTCCCCCACCGAGCGGGTGCTCGCCTTGCCGGCGCGCCATAAACGAGCGCGGCCACAGATAACGCCACCACAGCAGCGCCATCAAAAACGACGCCGTCTGAGCGGCAGCCTGGAACCATTGGATATCGAGATTGTCGATCGGATAGCCCGTCAGCGCCGACACGGCATCGAGAACAGAAAACAGAACCACGCTCAGGGCTATATCGGCAGCGACAACGCCAAAACAGGCAAGCGCCCAAACCAGCGCATTGAGCATGCCGGCCTCCTCCCGACAACTAGTCATTGGGGACGTTCTTCAACGACTAGCTGTTGGGGACACTCTTTACCAAAAGCCCCGCTCGGCGAGATGTCGAACGGGAAGGTGCCGCAGCGATTGAAGGCGGCGATGAACATGCGGATGGCGTTGGACGGCGTGGTGCCCACGAGCTGGGTTGCCGCCGCGAAGGCTGCCTTTTCCTCGGGCAAGACCTTCGCGACAACCGGGGTCATATGTTCTGCCATGGCGCTTCCTTTTTGAAACGACGGTAGTGCGGATAGATGCGGGCCACGCGGCTGGGCGACGGGCTGTGAAGGCAACCCGATTGGCCCGCATCTGGAGTTTGTTTCTACGGCGTTGGTATTACTTAGTAATCTTATGTAATACCCCGCAGATAGAATACCACACCAGCCCCATGGGGACGGAGAAAAAACGGATCATTTTGTTGCTGAGTAAGTATTTAGAGCGTGACGATGTCCGAGATATTGAGGGCCCGAGCGTCAGCGGCATCGTGCGTGGCAAGCAACAGCATGCGGCCGTCGAGCAAGTCGAGCACGACCTCGGCGCATGCGTCGCGCGCAGCGGTATCTAAGCCGGTAAAGGGCTCATCCAGAATCACCGCGCCGCCCGGGCACAGCAGGGCTCGGGCAATCTCAACGCGACGGCGCTGCCCGCCCGAGAGCTCGGCCACGCGGGCATGCACATCGATCCCCGGTACCAGCAGGCGCAACAGGGCTGCGGCACTCGAGGCATCCACGCGCGCGTCGGCGCACACCAGCACGTTATCCAAAGCAGAGGCGTCCTCAACCAGGCGCGTATCCTGAAACACCATCGAGCACGGTGTGCGCTCCCCCGCCGCCAGCACAAGCAACGTCGACTTGCCCACGCCCGAGGCGCCCATCACGCAGGCGCGCCCACCGGCAGACACATGAAGTACCAGTCCGTCGAGCGCCGGCGCCCAGGGCGCGCGATCGCCCACGGCAAGCGCAAGCTCCGCTGCAGCGCCATCGCTCGCAGCCCCCGCACGCCCGCGCAGTCCATCCCCATACGCCCGCACGGCCGCGCGCCATGCCACGGAACCCGAAGCCCGCAGCAACCACACCAGCACGCGCTCACACGCCCACGAGGCGGCAACGACCAGCACGGTCCATGCCAGCAGGTCCGCTGTCTCGATGAGCAGTTTCGCCTGATAGATGCGCTCACCCACGGTGCCCACCGCCATGCCGATAAGCTCGGCTGCCACGCCGGCCTTCCAGCTCATGCCGATCACGGCGCGGGCGCACGAAAGCACAAACGGCAGGACTTCGCGCCAGGTATGGGCGCAAAACAGGCGCCAGCCGCGCACGCCATGCAGACGGAACATCTGCTCCAGCGGTTTATTCACCTGTGCCAAGCCCTCGGCCAGCGAAAAATACACGCCCGGCAGCGCCATCAAAAAGACCGCGGCGATGCTCACGCGCGCCGATCCCAACCAAATAAGCAGCAGGACCACCACGCAGGCAACCGGCGTCGCCTTAACAAACGAAAGTGCCGGAGCCACCAGGCGCGCAAACGCCCGCAACCGTGACGAAATCCCGGCAAGCACGCCACCACACACCGCGGCAAGCGCCAGCCCGCCCAGTATCCGCGCGCCCGAGCCCACCAAAATCGCCCAGGTACCGCCATCGCACACCAGGCGCAGCAGCGCCAAGGCAACAGCACCCGGCCCCGGCAAAATCAACGGCTGCGCTACCAACGCCGCTGCAAAGACCCACACGGCAAGCCAAAAGGCGGCAACGGCACTTGCTGCCGCCACCGCCTTCATACGCTCTGTCATTTGTCGAGCAAACGCACGCACGGGCTACTCCATGTAGTAGAAATCGTCAGCCGGAAGTTTACCACCCACGGCGCTCGCGTCCGCGTCGGACAGCACCTGCAGATACCCACTAAGTGCCGCCTTCATATCCTTGCCCGTCTGGCACACGAGCATGCACCCGGGAATCGCCTTTTCGGCGATCTTGGCGTTGTCCACGATGCCGGCATCGACCACGGCCTGCGCCCAGTCTGCCGGCGCCGCATTGACAGCCTTAACGCTCGCCGCATGGCAGCTCAAGAACTCCGCCACGGCCTCGGGATGTTCCTCGGCAAACGCGCGGCGCACCACGGTCACGCCCGTCAGCAGGCGCGAACCCGTGTCACCCGCCAGCTCATCCCACACATCGGTCAGACTTACCGGCGCTGACAGCTTGCCTTCGCTCTTGGCGATGGCAGCGGTCTTGAACGGCTCGGGCAGCACGCCCACGGCGGACGGGTCGGCAAGCAGGGCCGACAGCACCTCGGTGGGCTCGCTCTTAAACTCGAGCGTCACCTGACCGGTCAGGCCCGCGCGCTCCAGCAGGAAGTTCATGACGTACTCTGGCGTGGTGCCCTTGCCCGTCATGTAGACGGTGCGACCCGCCAGATCGCCAAACGAGGCCACATTCGCGTCGCCCGTCACCACATTCAGCACACCCAGCGTGTTGATGTCGATGACCTGCACCGCGCCCTCGGTCTTGTTGTAGAGCACACTCGCCACGTTGGCGGGCACCAGGGCAATGTCGATATCGCCCTGAATGACCTTGGGCACAATCTCATCGGCGGCAGTATTGATCGCAAAGTCGAACTCATTGTCCGTCTCGCCATCGGCTGCCCGGTCCATAAACTGCACCAGGCCAATCGAGGTCGGCCCCTTGAGCGAGGCGACGTGCACCTCGACCGGCTCTGCAGTAGCACCGGCGCCGTCTGTGGCAGCCGAGCCCGCGGCGGACCCGGCACCAGCAGCCCCGCCGCCACAGCCCGCGAGCGCAAGCGACAGGGCGCCCGCGGCGAGCGCCGAGGCAAACCCCCGGCGCGACATCTCAAAATCAAACGCGCGCATCGCTAGCACGTCCCCTCGTTAGGCATCGTCCATGCGTGATGGTCGGTATGCAGCAGCTCCTCGGCCAGCGGCGAGAGCGGCTCGCCCAAGAACTCGCGG
>CABUUB010000094.1 GCA_902494625.1 uncultured Collinsella sp. | reverse complement strand
CTATGGCCCGTTCGTCTAGCGGTTTAGGACGCCGCCCTCTCAAGGCGGAGATCACCAGTTCGAATCTGGTACGGGCTACCACGCATCTGATACCCGGACTTCCCATGGAAGGCCGGGTTTTTTATTTTCAAACAACCGTCTGCAATTCCCGTTTGAACCAGAGCTTTGTGTTCTGCTTATGGTCCTTGCGGGTACAATATCCAAGATATTTTGTCTGTTAGAAGGAGTCTCATGACGGAGTCCTCTCAGCATACGTCTAAGCCCCAGGTCGAGGTTGAGGCCTCGGGCGGAGATGACAATAAGAGCGCACGCCGCGGCGCTATCTTTATCGGCGTCGTGCTGGTGGGTTATATCGTCTATCTGGTGGTAACCGGGCAGATGGGGCAGTTCTGGGCTGCTATGTCGAGTGTTCAGGCGCCCTGGCTCGTTGTCGCGTGTCTTTGCATGTTCATGTATCTGTTCTTTGGCATTGTGGCCTATGCGATCGCTGTCTGGCTCGACCCCAATTCACCCGTCGGCATCCGCGACCTGATCTCGGTCGAGGCGAGTGGCATCTTCTTTGGCAACCTCACGCCCATGATGATGGGCTCGACTCCTGCTCAGATCTACCGCCTGACCAAAGCGGGCCAAAATGTCGGCGAGGCCGGAGCCACGCAGTTCACGCGCTTTATCGTGTACCAGTTTGGCCTCGTTGCCTGGGGCGCTATCCTACTGCTTGCTCGCATGCCGTTTTTTGCCGAGCGCTATGGCGACATGACGCTACTGTGCGTCTTTAGCTTTGGTGGGCACTGCTGCATCTTGCTTGGCATCTTCGCCGTCGCGCTCATGCCTAAGACCGTCACGCGCGTCGCCCACTGCATCATCAATTGGCTTGAGCGCATTGGTGTCTCGGCCACTAAGATCGAGGGATGGCGCACGTTTGTCGATGGCGAGATCTACTCCTTCTCCGAGAAGTTCAAGCTTTCAGCCGGACATTTTTCTTCCATGCTGCTCACCGTGTTTATCACCATGCTGCAGCTCGCGTTTTTCTATCTGGTTCCGTATTTCCTAATGCTTGCCTTTGGCCACCACGAGGTCGACTTTTTCTCGGTCATGGCCGCGAGCGCCTTTGTCCAGTTGCTGAGCTCTGCGGTCCCCTTGCCCGGTGGTACCGGCGGTGCCGAGGGCGGCTTCGCGCTGTTTCTGGGTCATTTCTTTGGGTCGGCTTCGACCGCCGGTTATCTGCTGTGGCGCCTCATTACGTTTATTGCGCCGACCATTTTGGCTGCGCCCCTGCTGGGACTTAAGAGCGCCCACAACGAGAGCATCCATGCGCGCTGGGATCGCGTGATGCGCAAGCTCGGCCGCACGCCTCAGATGCCCTCTGTGGCCGCGAAGCCGCACCCCACGAATGCTGTTATCGTTGATCCCAAGAAGCACGCTCAGAAGGCTTCTGGGGCCGCTAAGCCGGCTCATAAAGCCTATGTGCGCCAGACAGGCGATGGTATTCGCGTATCTCCGTCGGCACTCAATAAGAAGAAGCATCCTAAGTCGCAGTAGGGCAGTCGTGCGTTCTTCATGATGCGGGGCATATTTGTGCCGTATGGGGGATAATCCTCTTACGTAGATTATCTCTCATCTGTTGATGAATGCTCGCATATCGAAGGGACACGCCCATGGCAACCAGCAAACCGCGTCTTGATCGTCGCATCGTTCGCAGCCGTAATGCCATCCTTTCGGCTTTCGAGCGCCTGCTCATGGAAAAGCCGCTGGCAGACATTACGGTGAGTGCCATCGCGCGCGAGGCCAATGTCGACCGCAAGACCTTTTACGTTCACTTTGGTACGGTTGACGGCCTGCTCGATGCCATTGCCGTCGATGTGGTGGAGATGATTGTCGACTCGGTCGAGAAAACGCTTGCTTCCATGGACGGTGACACCAACGAGCGCGCCTTGGGCGCGGCGGCGACTTTCTTTAAAACCGTTAACGAGGCGCTATGCAACAAGCTCGTGCTCAATCGTCAGCTGATCGAGAATATTCCGCTCGATGATTTCATGGCACGTCTTCGTGCGCCGCTCGAACACGAGATTGCCGAGCGCGATCTGCTGCCCCAAGGTCTCAAGGACGAGATGTTCGACTACTATCTGGCTTTTTTGCTGTCGGGTATTATCGGTATCTATCGCACGTGGGCACTGTCTGACGGCTCGGTTCCTATCGAGCGTGTCTCTGAGGTCGCCAACGATCTGACTCTCAATGGTCTGTCGAGTCTGGAATCTCGCTTGGATTAGGCCTAGTTGGGCTCGTCGGCGTGGAAATTCCTGTTCACGAGGTTCTCCGGCGCCTTGGAGACCTCGCCGGCGCAGGAGCTGTAGCCTGAGGATCCTTAAAAGAAAGTCCAGTTTATCCTTCCCACTCCAAATGGGAATCCTCCGATGCGCCTTCGCACGCTTGCATGACCTCGATACCATGCGAGCGTGCGAAGGCGACGAGCTCTGCGTTGCGGGCGTTTATGGTGCCGAAGGCGGCGGGGCACACGATAAGGCGCGCGCAGTGGACGAGGAGCTCTTTGGCGCGGGCTATGGTTTTATCCCCGATCGGCTCGAAGGCGCGCTCGGCCACGCATTCCGTTGCCAGGTCGCGCGCGAGCTCGCAGTCGATGTCCCCTTCGTGCAGAACGCCCGCGTAGAACGCCTTGCCCTGCCGGATGAGCTGGCGAAACACAGCCGACCCCGCTCCTGCGCCGGCGATGACGAACGTGTGCGCATCGCCGTGCGGGCGCCCAATTTCCACGCTGCCGAAGCGCTCGTTGAAGGTGCCATGTTGAAGGTCGTAGAGCTCGCCAATCGTCTCGCGCGTGAATATGTCCTCGGGTGCGCCGGCGCGGAAGACCCGGCCGTCCTTCACGCAAATCACCTTGTCGGCGCTTTTCTGCGCGAGCTCGAGTTCGTGGATGGACATGATGACAGCCACATTCCGCGATTTCGCAAGGTGGCGAAGTATTCGCAGCAGGTCGATCTGGTAGCGGATATCGAGATACGACGTGGGCTCGTCGAGAACGAGCACACGCGGATCCTGCGCGATGGCGCGTGCGAGCATGACGCGCTGGCGTTGCCCGTCGCTTATCTGCATGAAGTCGCGCTCGGCGAGTTCTTCCACATGTGCGGTTTTCATGGCCTCGTCGACCCGACTATGGTCGTCGGGCGAGAGTGTGCCCATTCGCCCGGTGTAGGGATGCCTTCCCGTCTCTACGATATCGCGGCAGGTGAGGAGCTCGGTCCGGGGGCGTTCCGTCAGCATAACGGCAAGGTTCCTTGCGAACTCCGCCGTTTTCCATCGGGAAATCTCCCGCCCGTCGAGCTCGACCGCGCCGGCAAGCGGTGCAAGATGGCGTGTGATGGTTTTCAAGATGGTCGACTTGCCCGAGCCGTTCGGCCCGATGAGCGCCACGACGTCGCCCGCGCGAACCTCCAGATCGACGCCTTCGACTACGACCTTCTTGTCGTAGCCCGCCGACAGGTCGCTTATGCGGAAAAGCGGCGCTCCGTCAGTCTGCGTTTTGGGCCGCGGCACGAATTCCCCCATCTACCTCACCCGCTTCTTCAACATGAGCGCGATAACCACCGGCGCGCCGAAGATGGCGGTGACGGCGCTGATGGAAAGCTCGACGGGAGAGAACAGCGTGCGCGCGATCAAATCGCAGCCCGCGCAGAAGATGGCGCCTCCCAAGAAGCACGCAGGAATCACGCGGATGGGCTTCGACGACTTTAGCGCCGACTTCACGAGATGCGGAACCGCGATGCCTACGAACGACACCGGACCAGCGAACGCGGTCACGCAGGCGGAGAGCATGCTCGCTAGAAGGACGAGCACCACGCGGAAGCGTGCGACGTTCACGCCGACGCTTTTCGCGTAGGCCTCTCCCAGCTGGAAGGCGGAAAGGGGCTTCGATATCGCGAATACGCATGCGCTCACGGTGATCACCACGACCGCGATGACCGCGACGTCGTCCCAGCTTGAACCCGAGAAGCTACCCAAAGACCAGTTGTGCAGGTTCACGATGGACTGGTCGTCGGCGAAGGCGATGAGGAAGTTCGTCGCCGCCGAGCAGATGTATCCCACCATGACCCCCGCCACGATGAGCATGGCCATGGAACTTATGCGCCGTGCGATGAGGAGCACGAAGCCGATGGTGATAAGCGAGCCCAGAAACGCTGCGGCCACCATGGCCGGCGAGGACATGGCCTGGTTCGCGCCTAGAAGTACGATCATCGTAAGCGCGACGATGAACTTTGCGCCCGAGGAGACGCCCAAGATGAACGGGTCGGCGATGGGGTTGTTGAAAAACGTCTGCAGAAGGAACCCGGAGAGCGAAAGTGCCCCGCCGAGAAGAACGGCTGAAAGCACGCGCGGCAGGCGAATCTCCCAGATGACCTGGCTTTCCATGGAATTGGCCGCGCCGCCCGAAAGGATGCCGGGGATGTGGTCTGCGGGCACGAGCACGCTCCCGATGCACAGGTTGGCCCCGACGAGCACGATGAGGGCAACAGCGAGCAGCGCCGTCACGACGCGACACCGCGCGGCGCGCCCCGATTCGTCGTATGCCATGGAAAGTCGGCTTCTCATGGTGCTAGCCGAGCTTCCTCAGATAATGGAAGTCGCTCGCGTCATCGCCGGTGAACGCCTCGTGCAGCTCGTCGATAATGTCGGCGGTAGAAGTCATCTGCTGGTACATGTCGGCGCTTGTGACCCAGACGTTGCCGTTCTTCACGGCTTTGAACTGCGACAATAGCGCGTTTTTGCCTACGAAGTCGTTCAAGGTGGCAACCGATTCGTCGATGGTGCCGTTGTAGACGATGATGTCGGCATCCTTCGCCGTCGCGTAGAAGCGCTCCATTTCGAGCGTTACTGACGAACCTGACGTCGACGCCGTCTGCGCGTCATCGAGCGCGTAGCTGCCGCCTGCAAGCTCGATCATCTGCGCCACGTAGTCGCCCGCCCGCCGCGTGACGGCGGCCCCGTTCGAGTTAATGTAGAAATACGCCACGGTTTTACCTGACGACGCGAGCCCCGACGTTTGCTCGACGCGGGCCTTCTGCTCGTTGAACAGGTGCGTGGCCTCGTCTTCCTTGTCGAACAGGACGCCGAAAAGCTTAATCCACTCGACGCGCCCGAGTGCTTCGGGCTCGCTCGACGACTGTTCGGTGAGCACGACGAGCCCGAGCTTCTGCAGCTTTTCCTTCACATCGGGCGTGTGGTTGATCATGGTGTTCTCGATGGCGAGCGTGCAGCCCCAGGCCGATATTCGCTCGTAGTCGGGCGCGCTGTACTTGCCGCCGTAGGCGATCGCCCCACTTTCGAGCGCGCTTTTGAAGCCCGCGACCGAGCAATCGTCGGCCTTCGTGCCCGACATTAAGATATTGTCGTTCGCATCGAGCGCGTCGACCAGGCACATCGTTGCCGACGACACGAGGTACACCTTGTCGGCGGGGCGCCTTATGACCGCGATGTCGGAGCTCAACCCATCAGGTACCTTCGCATCTTGCGGCACCACGAGGAAGCGCTCCCCGTTCGAAACGCAGATAAGCCGCAGGCCGCCTTCGAACTCGTCGACAGTGAAGTGCTTGGCGTATTCAAGCTGAAGCGCCCCCGTCGGCTCCCAGCCGCAGCCCAAATCGGCGTTGTGGAAGTCGGCCGCGGCGCTTGAAGCCGTTCCCGCAGGGGAGCCGCCGCTTGCATCGTCGCCCGATTTCTCCTTCATGGTGGATGAGTCGAAGTGGAGCGTGTAGTCGATGGTGTGCGGCGTCGACATGGCGACGGTCTCGGCCGACACGGCGATGTCCTCGTCGAGTGTGACGGGTATCTCGAACGTGGAGTTGCCGCTGTCGTTTACGGGCGCGTAGTCCACGCCGTCGGCGGTCATCTTGTCGTAGTTCGAACTCGACCAGGTGATGGTCGCGGTGTAGGTGTCGCCATCCTTCACAATTGTGGTTGGTGAGGCGATGCTTGCGCGCCCTGACCCGCCGGAAAGCGAGACG
>CABUUB010000093.1 GCA_902494625.1 uncultured Collinsella sp. | reverse complement strand
GACGGTCTCCGAGGCCGCCGTGCAGGGCTTTTATTACAAGCCGCGCGTGACGCTCGACAACCTGCGCCGCCATGCCAAGGGCATGATCTGCACCAGCGCCTGCATCGCGGGCATCATTCCCAAGTACATCGACCGCGGTGACATGGAGGGCGCCATCAAGTGGGCCGAGACCTTCCGTGACACCTTCGAGCCCGGCGACTTCTACATCGAGATCCAGGAACACGGCATCACCACCGACAACGGCCTGACCGACGAGCAGATGGACCGCACGCTCATCGATATCGCCAAGCAGGTGGGGGTCAAGGTCATCGCCACAAACGACTTCCACTACCTGCGCCGCGAGGACGCGCCCGTGCAGGACGTCATCATGTGTATTGGCATGAACGCCAAGGTCGACGACCCCAACCGCATGCGCATGACCGGCTCGGAGTTTTACATGAAGACCGAGGAGGAGATGCGGGCGATGTTCCCGTATTGCCCCGAGGCCTGCGACAACACACTCGAGATCGCCGACAAGTGCTACGTTGAGCTGGACTGGGACTCTATCATCCTGCCGCGCTTTCCGTTGCTCGATCCCGGTGAGACGCACGAGAGCCAGTTCCGCCGTGAGTGCGAGAAGGGCCTGCGCCAGCACTATGGCGACGACTGGGCCACGCGCGAGATCGGTGGCGTCAACATCAAAGAGCGCTTTGAGTACGAATACAAGGTCATCTGCGACAAGGGCTTTGCCGCCTACTTTTTGATCGTTGCCGAGTACGTGCAATGGGCCAAGGACAACGGCATCGGCGTCGGCCCCGGCCGTGGCTCGGCCGCCGGCGCTATCGTCGCCTACGCCATGAACATCACCGCGTTCGACCCGCTCGAGAACGGCCTGATGTTCGAGAGGTTCCTGTCCCCGCAGCGTACCGAGATGCCCGATATCGATATGGACTTCGACGATGAGCGGCGCCTCGAGGTCGTGGAGCACGTTCGCCAGCTCTACGGTCCCGAGAAGGTCACCCACGTCATCACCTACTCGACCATTAAGGCCAAGCAGGCCATTAACGACGCCGCGCGCGTCCTGGACTACCCGGTCTACATGGGCCAGCGCCTGTCCAAGATGGTCTCGAGCGACCCCAAGGTCAAGCTCAAGCAGGTGCTCGACAAACAACCCGGCAAAGAGGATCTGTTTAACCCTGACTTTGCCGAGGCCTATAAAAAGGACGACGACGCCCGCCGCATCATCGACACGGCGCTCTCGATCGAGGGCCTCACCCGCGGCGAGGGCGTGCACGCGTGCGCCGTTCTAATCTGCCGCGACCCCGTCAACGAGCACGTGCCCACCAAGCTCGATACCAAGGGCGGCGTCGAGATTACCCAGTACGAGGGTCATACCGTTGCCGACATGGGCCTGCTCAAGATGGACTTCTTGGGTCTGCGCACGCTGACGGTTATCTCCAAGGCCAAGGCCAACATCAAAAAGAACTTCGGCATCGACATCAAAGAGGAAGAGATCCCCTTTGACGATCCCGAGATCTTTAAGCTCATGGGCTCCGGCCACACCGCCGGCGTCTTCCAGGTCGAGTCCGCCGGCATGACGGCCACGATCAAGAACATGAAGCCCACCGAGTACAAGCACGTCGTGGCATTGATCGCTCTGTATCGCCCGGGCCCGCTGGGCGCCGGCATGGTTTCGTCCTACATCAACCGTATGAACGGCAAGGAGCCGGCGGTCTCCTACGACGACCGTCTGGACGACATCCTGGGCGAAACCTACGGCACCATGGTCTATCAGGAGCAGGTTATGCTCATCTCCGTTGAGATGTGCGGCTTCTCCAAGGGCGAATCGGACTCGCGTATCCGTAAGCCCGTGGCTAAGAAAAAGATTAAGCTGCTCACGTCGACGGTGCTCCACTGGGAGGATGGCTCGGACGAGACCACTTACGACCACTGGATGAATGGCGCTATCAAGAACAACTACACGCGCGAGGTCGCCCAGAAGATTTGGGACGATGTTCTCGAGTTCGCGTCTTACGCCTTCAACAAGTCGCACTCCGCCGGCTACGCCATCCTGGTTATGCAGACGGCGTGGCTCAAGGCGCATTATCCGCACGAGTACATGGCGGCCGTTCTGACGTCCTATACGGGCAAGACCGACAAGATCGTGCACTACGTCTCGGCGTGCCGTCACGACGGCATCCCCGTGCTGTCGCCAGATGTCAACGAGTCCGGCACCGAGTTCACGGCTACCAAGGAAGGCGTGCGCTTTGGTCTGGCCGGCATTCGCGGCGTGGGCACCGGCGTGGCGCAGGCGATTATCGCAGAGCGCGAGGCGGGCGGCCCGTTTAAGACACTGCACGACTTTGTCGAGCGCGTGGACTCGAGCCAGGCCAACCGTCGCGTGATCGAATCGCTCATCAAGGCAGGCGCCTTCGACTCCACGGGGTATCCGCGCCGCCAGATGATGCACTTTGTGGACAAGAACAACCCCGAGAACATCATCGATGCCGCGGTAAAGCGTCAGAAAGATCGCGCAAGCGGCCAGACGTCGTTCTTCGACATGTTTGGCGACGTTGAGGGCTCGGGCTTCGAGGTCAGCGTGCCCGATCCGGATGGCCAGGAATGGGACCGCCACCTTAAGCTGAGCCAGGAGAAGGAGGTCCTGGGCATCTATGTCTCGGACCACCCGCTGCGCCCGTTTGAGTATGCACTTAGCAAAGCGCGCGACTTCTCGTTCTCGCAGATCGACACCGGCTACGAGGTGCAAAACCCCACGGGCGGTACCATCAACCAGGAGATTCCCGAGGGCAAGGCGCTGTGGTGGGCCGGCATGGTCTCGAGTGTGTCCAAGCGCGTGACCAAAAACGGCGATCCCATGGGTATCGTGCAGCTCGAGGACATGGAAGGCGAGGCCACGGTCGTGGTGTTCCCCAAGACCTACAAGGAGGCCGAGGGGTACCTGTACGGCGAGGTCGATCCCGAGACCGGCGCGCAGCTGTCCGATGCGTTTGTGCGCATTAAGGGCAAGCTCGAGCGCTCGGACCGCGGCGACCAGATCATCGCGCAGGAGATTGTGCCACTGGAGCTTAGCGAGGAGAAAAACAAGCCCAAGGTCTTTGAGGTCATGGTGCCCAACAGCCGCTTTAGCCAGGGCAATATGGCGCGCCTGGCCACGGTGCTCACCACCAACCCGGGCGGCGACCGCGTGGAGATCTTTATTGAGCAAGTCGACGGGCGCGTGCTGCGTGCCGAGGTGCCGGCCAAGGTCAATGCACGCTCGATTCCGCTGTTGGCAGAGGCCAAGGCCATCGTCGGCAACCAAGGCCGCGTGACGGTTATCTAAGCTACCCCGGGTGAGATTGGAGGAAGTGATGGCGCAAGGGACGTTTGTGCAGGCGCTTCGCAAAGAGGCGGCGTTGAGCGGCACCTTTATGAAGGGGCGTTCGCTCATGCTCAACGGCGCCGTGCTGTCGATCGAGGACAGCGGCTCGCGCTTCTCCGAAAACGTGACGGTTGAGGGCTCGGTGCGCGGCTCGCGCGGCGACCTGTACAGGACGCACGTGGCGCTCGACATGGACGAGCACGAGGTAATCGACTACGATTGCGATTGTCCCGCTGCCTATCGTTACCCCGGCATGTGCAAGCACGCCATCGCCACAGCGCTGGCATACCTGGACGCCAGCGGCATTGAGCCTGTTGAGGGGCTGCGCACACCGGTTCGCACGTTTACGGCGCAGCCGAAACAGCCCGCGCGCACCGCGCCCAAAGCGCCGGCCGTCAACCCCAACTTTCCCTTTCCGGCGCCTGTCCCCACGAGTCCCAGCCTCATGGCGGCGCTCTCCGATCTTTCGGACGCGCGCATGGATGAGCTGGCGAGCATGCGCCGCAAGCTCGCCGGCAGTGTGGATCCCGATGCCCCCAAGGCGGTGTTGGAGCCCTCGCTGGTGCCGTACTACAATCCGCTGTTCGCCGACCGCTTTAGCTGGGCGCTCGAGCTTCGCATTCGCTGTGGATCGGTTTCCTACGTGGTCAAGGACATCGATGGCATGGCCGACGCCTATGTCCGAGGCGGCACCTTCTCGTACGGCAAGAAGCTCACGTTTGTCCATACGCCCGAAGCCTTCGAAGACGTGTCGACAAAGCTGCTCAACCTTGTTGTGACGACAGTTGCCTATCTCGATGACATCACAAACTCGCGTTCGGCGTCGTACGACTTTGCCCGCAGCGGTTTTGTCGCCGAGCGTCAGTTGCCGCTGTCCGAGCATAGCATCGTATATGTGCTGGACCTGCTGCGCGGCCAGACCATCTCCTTTGAGCCCGCTTGGTCGCGGGGGACGACGACGCATCGCACCTATGACGTGGCGGTTGAGATGCCTCCGGAAGGGGAGGACGAGGCTCTGTCTAAGCACCCACCGCTCCTTGCCGCCAAAATTGCGCCGGCGGCTGGTGGCAGCTACGATCTGCGCCTGCCGGCCGATGCATACTGCTTTGCTTCGGGCGACGTTGCCTATCTGGTCGACACCCGCCGTGCGCGCCGCACCGATGTAGCGTTTGCCCAGCATGCGGCGCCGTTCCTATCGCACTTGCTGCCCTGTCGCACGCCAGTCCATATCGCTGCCGACCAGGTGGGGGAGTTCTGTCGTATGGCGCTGCCCATTTTGCGCGACTACACCGACCTCACCGCGCCCGCCGCGCTCGATACCGTGGCACCCGAGCCGAGCTTTGCTATGGCAATCGGCGTCGACGATGGGCTCGTGACCTGCAAAATTACGGTTACCTACGGCGATTGGTCAGCGGATCTCTTTAGCCTGGGCGCTCCGGGCAGTCCCTTCGAAGAGCAACGCCCCGGCGTGCCGCCCCGCGACGAGGTGGCGGAGTTTCGCGTTATGGACACGGCGGCCCTGTACTTCGATTTCTACGAGGGCGGTCTGGCGTTTGAGGAGCGCGATGACGAGAGCCTGTTCCGCTTGCTGACCGAGGGCCTGTCTGCCCTGTCCGAGCTGGGTGAGGTCATACTCAGCGACCGTCTGCGCCAGATTTCGGTCCGCCCTGCGCCCAAGCTCTCGGTTCGTGCGACCGTCAAGAGTAACCTGCTCGATGTCGAGCTGGGCGCGAGCGGGCTTTCGGCTGCGGACCTTGCCATCTACCTCGACTCCTACAAGCGTCACCAGACGTTTGCGCGTCTCACGTCGGGCGATATCATTCGCCTGGACGAGGGGGCGCGCGCCGCGTTTGGCCTTGCCGAGGATCTGGGGGTCGATGCTGTCGACTTGCTCGACGGCGTGTCGCTTCCCGCGTCGAGTACCCTGTTCGTCGACAGCATGCTTGCGCGCACGCCGGCGCTTGAGGCCGATCGCGACGCTGCGTTCCGCCGTACCGTCGAGCGCCTGGACACGCTCGGCAAGATGGACTTTACGGTACCTGCCTCGCTCAAGGCCACGCTGCGCGGCTACCAGGTCGACGGATACCAGTGGCTCGGCTCGCTCGAACACCTGGGCCTTGGTGGCATCTTGGCCGACGACATGGGCCTGGGCAAAACACTCCAGATGATCGCGCATGTCCTGGCGCGCGTGGAGGCGGGGGACATCAAGCCCACGCTCGTGGTATGCCCGGCCTCGCTCGTGTACAACTGGACTGCCGAGCTGGAGCGCTTTGCGCCCTCGCTCGATGTTTGCGCAATCGTGGGCGCCAAGGCGCAGCGCCGCGTGCAGATTGCCGGCGTGGCTGAGCATAACGTGGTCGTGACGTCGTATGACCTTATGCGGCGCGATATCGACGAGTACGTCGAGCAGAACTTTGCCCGTGTGGTGCTCGATGAGGCCCAGTACATTAAAAACCCGCTCACCCAGGTGGCTCGCGCTGCCAAGCGCCTGCCTGCCGGCGTGCGCTTTGCTCTGACGGGCACGCCCATCGAAAACCGCCTATCCGAGCTCTGGAGCATCTTCGACTTTTTGATGCCGGGCCTGCTGGGCACGCGTGAATCGTTTGCAAAGCGCTTCGAAAGTCCGGTCGAGCACTCCGAGGGCGACAGCGCCGCTCGCCTGCAGGCACTCGTGTCGCCGTTTGTGCTGCGCCGTGTCAAGGAAGACGTGGTGGCCGATCTGCCCGAAAAGATCGAGGATACGGTCATGGCTCAGCTCGCCGGTGAGCAGCGCAAGCTTTACCTGGCAAATCAGGACCGCATCGCCCAGCAGGTGCAGCACCGCGAGGCCGGGGAGTTTAAGAAGGACAAGCTCAAGGTACTCGCCGAGCTCACCAAGCTGCGCCAGATCTGCTGCGACCCGCGTCTACACTACGAGGATTACAAGGCGGGGAGCGCCAAGCTCGAT
>CABUUB010000092.1 GCA_902494625.1 uncultured Collinsella sp. | reverse complement strand
GCGAGGGGGCGAGCGTTAAGCGGACGCGCAGCGTCCGTAGCGAGCCGGCGAGGGCGCCGACAGGCGGCCGAAGCCGGTGCGTATTTGCGCAGCAAATACGCAGACGTCCCACCGCCCCTACCACGTATTGTTTACGAGCCCGCGTCCCCCAGGGATGCGGGCTCGTTTCTTTTACACGCCGGCGGAGCTCTAAGTTGCGGTGGAATAGATCCTGTTTATACCGTTTACCAGCTTATTTAGGAACTATTTCACCGCAACTCAAAGGGAGACGGTTAAAGAGCGCTCAGACTCGGGGTCCAGGTGATGGTGGGGGCGGCGCCGTCGAGAGCCTCGTTGATGGTGGCGGCCATGCCGGCGAGTAAGCTGTTCTCGCTTACAGTGAGCGTCTTGTAGCCGCCGGCTCGCATAAGCTCGCGGATTACCACGGCACCAGCCAAGATCACGCCCGCGCGTTTGGGCTGTACACCCGGTAGAGCGGCGATGCCGTCCGCATCCAACGCAGACATGCGCTCGATAGCGGCCGAAACCTGATCCAGCGAAAGCTCGCGCAGGTGCACAAAGCTCGAATCGTACGGTTCCAGTTCGTGGACCAGCGCCACGAGCGTGGTAACGGTACCGCCCACCGCGACGAGGCGCTCGGCGCGCTCAAAGTCGACAGGCAGGCCCTCAAAGTAAGCCCCGAACTGCTCGCCCGCCCATACGTCAGCGGCGGCAAGTTCACTGTCCGTTGGCGGCAGCGCCGAGAAAAACCGCTCCGTCACGCGACGGCAACCGATGTCCAGCGAGCGCGTTCCCTCCAGCGCAAAGACCCCGCGCTCAGGCGCATAGACGCCCGTCGCGAGCTCCGTGGAGCCACCGCCCGAATCGGCGACGATGATGCGCTCGCCAGCAAAGTCGTGTGCCACGCCAAAAAACGTCAGGCGCGCCTCGACCTCGCCCGGAATCACCTGCGGTTCGAGCCCCAGCTCACGCAGACCGTCCAGCAGCAGTGCGGCATTGGATGCATCGCGCGCGGCGCTCGTGCATGTGGTGCAAACGCACGCGGCCCCAAAGGCACGCGCCTTGTCCACAAACATGCGGCATGCAGCGAGCACGCGCTCGACCGCCGCCTCGCAAAAGCGACCCGTCGCGTCCACACCCTCGCCCAGGTCGGTAATCTCGGTATGCTTGGACGATTCCGCGATCGCCCCGCCCTCGACCTGCGCCAGCACCAGTCGCGACGACACCGTTCCCAGATCGATCGCCGCCACCTTATAGCGTTTGCAATCTGCCATTGCGGGCTCCCCTCCGGGCGCTATTTGCCGTTGGACACGACCGTCTGGCCCTCGACACCGTTAAACCCAAACAGCATGTCGAGCGCCTGGATGTACCACGGGGCGTCCTTACCGACTTCTTCGATTTCCTTGGCAACTTCGCTGGCCTTCTTGGCGTTCGACGACTTCTTGCTCGAAGACGAATCCGAATCGTCGTCCAGGCCCTGCACTTCAATCCTCTTCTCGCCGGGCATCACCAGGCCCAGATCCTCGGACGCCGCATCCTTAATGCCCTCCTCCGAGAGCAGTTTGTCGACGCTTTTTTGCAGCTCATCATTGTATTGCTGACGAATCTCGACCTGCTTGGCCAAGATATCGCTCGAACGCTTTGCCACGTACAGATCGCGCACGGGGAAATACAGGCTCACGAGCACCAGGGCAACGACAATGCCGATGAATAGCCCTCGCTGAGGACCGTGGGTAAAGTCGTAGATCGCCTTGACCACCGCGTTGTCGTTGGCGTAGTGCATAAAGTCCGAGCCCGAAAAACGGTTCGAAGGCCTGCTCGACCTATCGTGCGTTTGAGCCGACGAGCGCTGAGCATACGACGAACGTGCCGGGCGCACTGGTCCATCTGTCGAAGTATTCACTTGAGCATTGGGGCGCGAGGTACTTGTCGGGCGCTGCATGGAGCGGTCGGCGCCGGCGTAGGCGGACCCACCGAGCTGCACCGTGCGCGCACGACGAGGCGACGGCTCACGCGAACCGGCGGAATAGTACCTGTTGTCGTAAATCTGATCCATGTGCGCCTTGTGCGGTTGAGGTTTGTTTGCGCTAAGTATTCTAGTTATAGCACGAGCGCCCGCACCGCCTTCGCCAGCCTTTGCTCGACATAAAAAAGGCGCTGAGTCATATGGCCCAGCGCCCAATGGTGCTCAACAGCGCCCGGCTGGAGCAAGGCAAATCCGAGTCTTCCCCGCCCCCGCGACCTCCGCGTGCCTAGCGAATGTTGTAGAACGCGGCCTTGCCGGCGTAGCGCGCGCTGCCCTCGAGCTCGTCCTCGATGCGGATGAGCTGGTTGTACTTGGCGATACGGTCGCTACGGCACGGGGCGCCCGACTTGATCTGGCCGGCGTTGACGCCCACGACCAGGTCGGCGATCGTGGAGTCCTCGGTCTCGCCGGAGCGGTGGCTCACGATACAGGCGTAACCGGCCTCCTTGGCGGTCTCGATGGCCTCGAGTGACTCGGTGAGCGTACCGATCTGGTTGACCTTGACCAGGATCGCGTTGGCGGCACCCAGCTCGATGCCCTTCTTGAGGCGCTCGGTGTTGGTGACGAACAGGTCGTCGCCCACCAGCTGCACCTTGTTGCCAATGCGGCGGGTAAGCTCGACCCAGCCGTCCCAGTCTTCCTCGGCCATGCCGTCCTCGATGGAGATGATGGGATAGGTGTCAACGAGCTTCTCCCAGTAATCAACCATCTGGGCACTCGTGTACTCCACGCCCTCGCCCTTGAGCTCGTACATGCCGGTCTCGGCGTTGTAGAACTCGGTCGAGGCCGGGTCCATGGCGTACATGAAGTCAACGCCGGGCTTAAAGCCGGCCTTCTCCACGGCCTTGGTGATGTACTCGAACGGCTCGGCATTGGTCTTAAGGTTGGGGGCAAAGCCGCCCTCGTCGCCCACGCCGCCGCCCAGGCCGGCCTCGTGCAGCACGCCCTTGAGGGTGTGGTAGACCTCGGCGCACCAACGCAGGCCCTCGGCAAAGCTCGGGGCGCCCACCGGCATGATCATGAACTCCTGGAAGTCGACGTTGTTGTCGGCATGCACGCCGCCATTGAGGATGTTCATCATGGGCGTGGGCAGCAGATGAGCGTTGACGCCGCCCAGGTACTGGTACAGCGACAGGCCCGCCGACTCGGCAGCGGCGCGGGCGACGGCCAGCGACACGCCCAGGATGGCGTTGGCACCGAGCTTGGTCTTGTTGGGGGTACCGTCCGCGGCAATCAGCGCGGCATCGACGGCGCGCTGGTCGAAGGCGTCGAGGCCCACGACGGCGTTAGCGCACTCGTTGTTGACGTGCTCGACGGCCTGCGAAACGCCCTTGCCCAGGTAGCGGCCCTTGTCGCCATCGCGTAGCTCGCAGGCCTCAAAGGCGCCGGTCGAAGCACCCGAAGGCACCATTGCGCGGCCAAAGCTGCCGTCCTCGAGCACGACCTCGACCTCAACGGTGGGATTGCCGCGGCTGTCGAGCACCTCGCGACCGTAGACGTCCAAAATATCGCTCATGTTGTCTCCCTCTCACTTGGAAACGGGTTGAATGCTTGGCGACCGGCTGACCGTGCACCATCGGTGCGCCTCCGTAAGTTAGCCATGTCGCACTTTTTGCATTATGCCCTAAGTTAGCCGAGGGATACACTTGATTTTCGAAAAATTTAGCGGGAACGATGAGGCGTGTCAGCCCGTCGTTCCCGCAGTCTTACTCCTCCGCCTTTGCGGCATCCCACAGGTCGTTGAGGCCGTGGGTCGAAAGCTCGGCAAGATCCACGTGGGCATCGGACGCCATCTGCTCCATCGCGGCCCAGCGACGGCGGAACTTTGCCGTGCTGGCGCGCAGGGCACTCTCGGCGTCGATCCCCTCTTTGCGCGCGACGTTGACCAAGGCAAAGAGCAGGTCGCCAAACTCCATTTCGCGCTCGGGCGAGCCAGGGGCCTCGGCCTCAAACTCGGTACGTTCCTCGGCGACCTCGTCCCACACGTCCTGGACCGTCTCCCACTCAAAGCCCACGGCAGCCGCCTTGCGCGACACCTTCTGAGCCTGCATCAGCGCCGGCAGATGCGTGGGCACGCCGTCGAGCAGGCCCTCGGGCGCGGCCTCGCCCGCCGCCACGGCCTTGTCCTTGGCGGCTTTCTCGGCAAGCTTGACCTCGTCCCAAATCTTGAGTACCTCGTCGGAGCTGTCGGCATCTACATCGCCAAACACGTGCGGGTGGCGACGGATGAGCTTGGCATTGATATCACGCGCCACGTCGGCCAGCGTAAACTCGCCGGCGTCCGCCGCAATCTGCGCATGCAGCACGACCTGCATGAGCACGTCGCCCAGCTCCTCGCGTAGGTGAACCGCGTCGTCCGCCTCGATGCAGTCGAGCGCCTCGTAGGCCTCCTCGATCATGTTCTTGCCAATGCTGCGGTGCGTCTGTTCGCGGTCCCACGGGCAGCCATCGGGCTGACGCAGACGCCAGATGGTCTGCACCAGATGCTGCAGCTCGGTCGACGCGTCTACCAGCGTGGACAGATCGCGCGAGCCCTCGGCATTTTGCTGAGCCATGTGCTGCGCCATGGCTACTCCTCCTCCATGACCACGTGGCGGAACGCGCCGCCCTCGTAGATGCCGTAGCTGTGCGAGCCGTCCTTGGGGATGCTCACGCTACCGGGGTTGAAGAGCCACAGGCCCGGGTGCGCGGCGCTTTCCTCGTTGACCTTGACGTGCGTGTGACCGTAGACGAGCGCGGAGCCCTCGGGCAGCGCGGGCGCGTGGTCGACGCTGTTGTGCATGCCGGCGCCAAAGACGTGGCCGTGCGTCAGGAACAGCTCACGGCCGGTTTCGTCAAACAGCGTGGCGTAGTCGGCCATGACGGGGAAGTCGAGGACCATCTGGTCGACCTCGGCGTCGCAGTTGCCGCGCACCGCGATGATGCGGTCGGCCAGGGCGTTGAGCAGCGGGATTACGCGCTTGGGGGCGTAATCGCGCGGCAGGTCGTTGCGTGGACCGTGGTAGAGCAGGTCGCCCAGCAGCACGATGCGGTCGGGCTGCTCGGAATCGATGGCGGTGACCAGGCGCTCGGTCCAGTATGCCGAGCCGTGGATGTCGGAGGCGATGAGGTATTTCATGGTGGTCCTTTCGGTGAGGTTGATGGGGTGGGTGTGGCGCGTCGCCGACCGTGTCACTCAAATTGCAGAGCCGCGGCTTGCGCCGCCTGCATCACGCGCTGGAGCGGCACATTGTGCTCACGGGCAAGGCGAGCGCAGTCCTCGTACTCGGGCGCTGCACGCTCGCTGCCATCGGGCAAGGTTGCCACCTTTACGGCCACCTCGCCCCAAGGCGTTGTCACCTGCTCAAAGCGGCGCGGCAGGCAAACGCGTTCCATCACCTGGCGACGAACGGCGTTGGTCGTGGTCTCCAAAAAGATAATCGTCTGTAGGCGCTCGATATCCTCGTGCGAGCAGATCACCTGCAACTGCCATCCGGGGCGACCCTTTTTGCAGTAGAGGGGTAGCCAGTGCACCTCGCGGGCGCCGGCCTCGCGCAGGCGGTCGGCGGCGTAGGCAAGCACCTCGGGCGACGCGTCATCAATATCGCATTCCAGCTTGACGATGGTTTCGGGCGCATCGGTCTCGCGGGACAGCGGGGATGTGCTATCGCATGGCATACGGTCCGGCTCCTTTCCGCGCGGGCTCGTTTTGTTCATCCAAACGCTAGCACATCGCGGGCGGCGCAGGGGCGGCGTCATGGGATAGGTGCGACTTTTGCTGGGCGCAAGTGCTGGCGCGCTCCAATGCCGGCCCGCTCCACTCAAACGTGTACGTCAGCCTCCAAACATGTCATTTTTTGCAGCTTTTGGAGGCTGATGTACACGTTTTGAGAGCGCAAGCGAGGCCGCACCGCGCGTCGCGCAGCCTTTCCAATCGATTTCGACCCCCGGCGTGTCCGGCGTGTTGAGAGCTGCGCCATTACAATGGAGCAGATTCGCTTGACGCAAAGGAGCCGCCATGTCTGCTTGCCCGCTGGTCGATTGCCACACCCACACCTCGTTTTCGGACGGGCATGCCTCGTTTGAGGACAACGTCCGTGCCGCTGCCGCGGCCGGGTGCCGTGCCATGATCTCGACCGACCATCTCACCCTGCCCGCCAGCATGGACGCCAACTGCGAAGTGCAGGTTACTGAGGGCGACCTGCTGGCACATCGTCTGGCTTTTGAGGATGCCCGCAAGCTTGCCGCGCAGATCGCGTCGGAGCTCGAGCTTATCTATGGCTTTGAATGCGATTGGTACGAGGGCTGCAAGCCTTTGGTTGAGCGCTGGTCCCAGGGCGCCGTGGTGCGCTTGGGCAGCGTGCACTGGATTGGCGACCCCGGCGATATCATGGCCGGTGCCGCGGG
>CABUUB010000091.1 GCA_902494625.1 uncultured Collinsella sp. | reverse complement strand
GGGCCTACGAGGCATGGGTCGAGGCCGGACTTCCGCTCGATTGGGACAGGCAAGCCTTCGAGGCCGAGCGCAAAATGGATTCTAAAAAACACCTTGCCAAATAGGAGCGTCAGGACGCATGAAACCCCCGCCGCACGAAGTGCGCAGCGGGGGTTTCATGCATGTCCGAGGACGTTTTCAGAGCTTTACCCTGTAGGGCCCCGAGGGGATATGTCAGCTACTCAGCCATCTGAGCTTGGACGGCGGTGATGGCCACGACACCCACGATGTCGTCGGCAGAACAGCCGCGCGAAAGGTCATTAACCGGCTTGGCGATGCCCTGCAGGATGGGGCCGTAGGCGTCGGCGCCGGCGAAGCGCTGGACCAGCTTGTAGCCGATGTTGCCGGCCTCGAGGTCGGGGAACACGAGCACGTTGGCCTTGCCGGCAACGGAGGAGCCGGGAGCCTTGAGCTGGGCGACGGTGGGGACAATAGCGGCATCGAGCTGCAGGTCGCCGTCGATGGCGAGCTCGGGAGCCTTCTCCTTGCAGAACTTCACAGCCTCCTGGACCTTCTTGGCGACCTCGCCGCCAGCGGAGCCCATGGTGGAGTAGGAGAGCATGGCCACGTGCGGCTCAACGTTGCCCATGAAGGTGGACCAGGAGTGAGCGGAGGCGATGGCGATCTCGGAGAGCTCGTCGGAGGACGGGTTGATGTTGAGGCCGCAGTCGGCGAAGATCAGCGTGCCGTCGGTGCCGAACTGCGGGGTGTCGGTGCACATCACGAAGAAGGCCGAGACCAGCTTGGTGCCCGGGGCGGTCTTGAGGATCTGAAGCGCAGGGCGCAGGGTGTCGGCGGTGGAGTGGCAGGCGCCGGAGACCAGGCCGTCGGCGTCGCCCATCTTGACCATCATGGTGCCAAAGTAGGTGGCATCCATCACCTGGGCGCGAGCCTGCTCGATGGTGACGCCCTTCTTGGCGCGGAGCTCGGCAAACTTCTGCGCGTACTCCTCGTGCTTCTCGGCATTGCGCGGGTCGATGACGGTAGCGCCGGGAACGTTGATCTCGTCGGGGTTGCCCAGGATGACGATCTTTGCCAGGCCCTCCTCGATGATCTTGGTGGCCGCGACGATGGTGCGCGGATCCTCGCCCTCGGGAAGGACGATCGTCTTAAGGTCGGCCTTGGCGGCAGACTTCATACGGTTAAGGAAATCGCTCATGTTACTCCTTACAAGCGTTTCACTAAGCTCCAGGCGCCCGGCTGTTCACGAATAAACCCGCTGCTAGCGGGTTTACCTTTCAATTATGTACGCCGCGGTGCTTGAGCTTTCCTTGTGTGGCAAGCTCATTATAGGACGCATTAGCGCTATAATCGCTCTGATAAATATGTCTCGAAGAATGTTCGAGAAAAGCCCAGCTAACGAGCCCGTGGCTTTTGACAAGGAGTATCGATGCAGATTACCTCAGGCCTGCCTGAAGGCTTTAACGCCGGCGCGTACGACATGATTGTCGTCGGTGCTGGATATGCCGGTGCCGTTTGCGCCCGCCGTCTTGCCGAGACCATCGGCTATCGTGTTGCCGTTTTGGAGCGCCGTAGCCACATTGCGGGCAATGCCTATGACTGCACTGACGAGGCCGGAATCCTGATCCACGAGTACGGTCCGCATATCTATCACACCTTTAACGAGCGCGTGCACAATTTCCTGTCGCGCTTTACCAAGTGGACGGATTATCAGCACAAGGTGCTCGCCAACATCAACGGCACCCTTATGCCCGTGCCCTTCAACCACGCGAGTCTCAAGCTCGCCTTTGGTGACGAGCGCGGCGAGGAGCTGTATCAGAAGCTCGTGGAGACCTTTGGCAAGGATGTCAAGGTGCCCATTATGGAGCTGCGTAAGAAGAACGACCCCGACTTGGCCGAGGTCGCTGATTACGTCTACGAGAACGTCTTTTTGCATTACACCATGAAGCAGTGGGGCCAGACGCCCGACCAGATTGATCCCTCGATCACCGGCCGTGTTCCCGTCTTTGTGGGCGATGATGACCGCTACTTCCCGCAGGCTCCCTTCCAGGGCATGCCGCAGGACGGCTATACCGCGCTGTTTGAGCATATGCTCGACCACGATCTGATTGATGTGTTCTGCGACGTGGACGCCCGCGACCTCTTCGAGATCGACGAGACCACCGTCAAGATCGACGGTAAGGTCTATGGCGGCGAGATCGTCTACACCGGTCCGCTCGACGAGCTGTTCAATCTCGACCTGGGCGCCCTGCCGTACCGTACGCTCGACATGAAGTTCGAGACGCTCGATATGGATCAGTTCCAGCCCGTGGGCACCGTCAACTACACCACGAGCGAGGACTACACGCGCATCACCGAGTTCAAGAACATGACTGGGCAGGTCCTGCCCGGCAAGACCACCATCATGAAGGAGTACTCCAAGGCCTATACGCCCGGCTCGGGCGAGACGCCGTACTACGCCATTCTTGAGCCCGAGAACCGTGAGCTCTATGAGCGCTATCTTGAGCGCGTCCAGAACCTGACGAACTTCCACCCGGTTGGTCGTCTGGCCGAGTATCGTTACTACGATATGGACGCTGTGACCAATTCCGCCCTTGATCTTTCGGATGAGATTATCGCCTGCCATGCATAAAGTCATAACATTCGGTATTCCCTCGTATAACGCCGCCAAGGACATGGACCATTGCATCACCTCTATCTTGGAGGGGAGCAATTACGCCACCGATATCGAGATTATCGTGGTGGACGACGGCTCCAAGGACGAGACGGCCGCCAAGGCCGACGAGTGGGAGGCCCGTTATCCTGGAATCATCCGCGCGGTGCACCAGGAGAACGGCGGTCACGGTATTGCCGTCCTTTCGGGTCTGCGCGAGGCGCAGGGCACCTACTACAAGGTTGTTGATTCGGACGACTGGCTTGACGGCGCTGCCCTTTCGACCATGCTGTCGATTCTGCGTGGCTTTGAAGAGCGCGACCAGCGCGTTGACCTGTTTATCTCGAACTACGTGTACGAGAAGGTTTACGAGGGCACGCATACCGCTATTGGCTACAAATTTGCCCTGCCGCGCAAAAAGATCTTTTCTTGGGATCAGATCGGTCATTTCCGCCTGGACCAGAACCTACTTATGCACAGCCTGTGCTATCGGACGGATGTGCTGCGCGAGTCCAACCTTCCCATGCCGCCGCACACGTTCTATGTGGACAACATCTACGCCTACGTGCCGCTGCCGCGTTGCAAGACCATGTACTACGCCGACATCGACCTCTACCGCTACTTTATCGGTCGCGAGGGCCAGAGCGTCAACGAGGCAACGATGGTCAAGCGTCTGGACCAGCAGTTCCGTGTGACGCGCATCATGATGGAGTCGTACCACCTGTACAGCGATGTCGAGTCGTCGCGCCTGCGTTCGTACATGATGGGCTACTTCACCATGATGATGGCGATCTGCTCGGTGCTCACCAAGCTTTCCGAGGAAGATTGCGCCGACGAGCGCCTAAAGACGCTGTGGAATGATTTGAAGGCCTACGACGAGCGCATGTATCGTCGTGCCCGCTACGGCGTGGTCGGGTTCTTCACCAATCTGCGTGGACGGGCCGGAGACAAAACCACACTCGGCCTATACCGTCTTGCCTCAAAGATCTTCAAATTCAACTAGCTGCTGAGTAATCGCTGCTGATAGGTTGACTGGGCCCCTTGGCCTTTAGTTTGTTACTGCGAACAGTCCTGCTCGCACGGAAAGCACATTAAGTGCTTTCCGGCTCGTTCGGAACTTGTATCAAACTAAAGGCCAAGGGGCCTCTGCTATAAGAATCGATTGTCAGGTTATTTGAATTTGAAGATCTTCGATGCGCGGTACACAGGGGCCTGGGCTGAAAAGACTTGGTTGGTAGGTTGCCCGGTGGGGCTTGGTTATGTTTGTCGCGAGTTCCGCACGAGCCGAAGAGCACTTAATGTGCTCTCCGTGCGAGCCAGGACTGTAGAGCAGCAAACATAACCAAGCCCCACCGGGCAACCGGACGAGCTAGTTTACTTCGCGGCGCCGGGGATGCCGTGGGAGGTTTTGGCGGTTTTGGCTCCGTTTACGATGGCGGTCTGTAGGGCCCTTACGGCGAGCATACCCAGTAAGTCTAGGGGAACGGCGGCGCTTGCCTGGGCGCCCAGTTTGCCGCTGGCGAGGGTGTAGATGGTGTCGCCGTCGTTGGTGGTGTGTGTGGGACGGATGGCGTGTGCGTAGGCGTCTGCGGCCATCTGGGAGACCTTGGTGGCTTGTGCCTTAGTGAGTTCCACGTTGGTGACGATGCAGCTGATGGTGGTGTTGGTGCGGTCGAGCGGCATCTGCATGGATCCGGCGGCGGCAAAGGCTGCGAGTTCCATGTCGACAATCTGGTCGCTATCGGCTGCGGCGCGCATACCGGCGACCCACTCGCCGGTGAAGGGGTCGACAACGTTGCCGCAGGCGTTGACTGAGACCACGGCGCCCACCTTGACGGGGCCGAGTGCCACGGCAGCAGCGCCTAGGCCGGCCTTCATGCAGGTGGCGGGGCCCATGAGCTTACCCACGGTGGCGCCCGTGCCGGCGCCCACGTTGCCCTGTTCGAGCTTGGTGGGGGTGTTGTCGAGTGCTTCGCGCACCGCGGCGATGCCGGCCTCAATGTCGGGGCGAACGGTGGGGTTACCAAAGGCGAGGTCGAAGATACAGCTGGAGCACACGATAGGCACCTGCGTGGGGCCGACGGGAAGGCCGATGCCGCGGCTCTCAAGCTCGCGAGCGACGCCGCTTGCAGCCTCGAGGCCAAAGGCCGATCCACCTGAAAGGCAGACGGCGTGGACCTTGTCGACGGTGTTCTCGGGTCGCAGCAGGTCGGTTTCGCGCGATGCTGGGGCACCGCCGCGAACGTCAACGCCGCCGGTGGCGCCTTCGGGTGCCACGATTACGGTGCAACCGGTGCCGGCCTCCTCGTCCGTATAGTTGCCATAGCAAAAGCCATCGACATCGCAGACGTCAATGGCCTCGAGCAGTGTATCCATGTTTAACTCCTATCGGTTTTCCGCCGCGCCTTGTGCCCGGTCGGGATCCGTACGGTACGCCAAAATTGTAGGCGCCGGGGGATACCCAGCGCCAGATGCAATTACGAGAGTTTTTGAATCGCGCGCGCGACGCGGGCGATGGGTAGGCCCACCACGTTATAGAAGTCGCCCGAAATATCGTGCACGAGCATGCGTCCTCCTGTGCCCTGAATGCCGTAGGCGCCGGCCTTGTCCATGGGCTCTCCCGAGGCGACGTAGTGCTCGATTTGCTCGTCGGTGAGCTCGTAGAACGTCACGTCGGTCACATCGACAAAGGACAGACTCTCGGCGGCATGCGGGGCGGCCGTATCGCCTGCCTTAACGATGCAGACGCCGGTTGCGACCTGGTGCGTGCGGCCCGAAAGCTCACGGAGCATGGTGCGCGCCTCGTCCTCGGTTGCCGGCTTGCCCAGAATCTTGCCGTCAAAGGTGACGATGGTGTCGGCCGCGACCGTCAGCTCATTGGGCTCGGCATGCTCGGCGGCAACGGCGGCGGCTTTTGCGCGTGCTAAGCGTTCAACGAGCGTAAGCGGGGCCTCGCCATCAAACGGCGTTTCGTCGATATCGGCAGGAATGATGCGAATGTCATAGTCCGCCTCGCGCATCAACTCGATGCGGCGCGGTGATTGCGAAGCCAAAATCATAGCTGAATGCCCTCGGCGACTTTCTCGACGGCCTTGTCGCCGGCGAGCGTGCGCAGCAGCTCAAGCGCAAAGGGGAGCGACTGGGCCATGCCGCTAGCGGTGATGATGTTGCCGTCTTGCGTAACCTTCTCGCCGGTATAGGCGCCTTCGGGGAAGCTTTTCTCAAAGCCAGGGAAGCACGTGGCGTGGCGCCCCTCGAGCAGGTCGAGCTCGCCCAGGATAAACGGGGCGGCGCAGATGGCGGCGACGTGCTTGGTTGCGGCGAACTCGCGGACCACGTCGCAGACGCGCTGATCGGCGCGCAGGTTGGTAGCACCGGGTAGGCCGCCGGGTAGCACGACGCAGTCGTACTCGTCAAAGTCGATCTCATCAAAGAGCGCATCGCAGGTCACGGGGATCTGCAGCGAGCTTACGACCTCACGCGTGGGCATGATCGAGACGAGCGTGGCGCGCACGCCGCCGCGACGCATGACATCGACCATGGTCAAGCATTCAATAGTTTCAAAGCCATCGGCGGCGAGAACGGCAACGCTGGGCATGGGGGTTCCTTTCATAGGCGGCATACAATTAGCCGTCTTATACCCCGAAGACCTCCGCTTGCCACGCTCGATTTCCCAATGATTTTTCTGAGCAATGATTAAGTGGCTAGTTGCGCCTGAGGTGGACGACGGTCTCGCAGTGGAAGGTTTGTGGGAACAGGTCGACTGGCGTGATCTTTACGGGGGAGAAGGTGCTTTCTTCGACAAAGCGTTTGAGATCGCGCGCCAGGGTGGCCGGGTCGCAGCTCACGTAGGCGACATCGCGAGCACTCGTGCTGGCGATAAGGTCGATCGCCTCGGGGGCGAGGCCTGCGCGCGGCGGGTCGACCACCAAGACGTCGGCATCCTGGTCGGG
>CABUUB010000090.1 GCA_902494625.1 uncultured Collinsella sp. | reverse complement strand
ATCGCCCTACCCATGTTCCTTTCGGCCAAAGATGGCCACCACACCAAGCTGCCGCCGGTTCGTATGCGCCGCTGCCGCCATGCCGAGCTCACCTTTGAGGAGCCCGACTACCCCATCCAGGCCGACGGCGAGCCCATCGTCGCCTCGCGCATCGAGGTCGACATCCTTCCCGCCGTTCTCGAGGTCTGGCACCCAACCCGCTAACCCCACCTAAGTTGCGGTGAAATAGGGACTGTTTATGCAGCAAAAGCCGCAAAACAGTCCCTATTTCACCGCAACTTATTAAGAAGATCATTCCTCCCCGCCCGGCTTGCGACGGTTGGCCTTTTTAATCGCGTTGAAGTGCTTGTCGTTAAGCCTGCGCTGGCGCGATCGCTGAGGCACCTTGGTCTTGACGCGTCGGCGCGGTGGACGCCCGCGACGCTCGAGCTCTGCCCTCAGCTTACGCAGACAGCAGCTGCGATTCTGAAACTGACTGCGGCTCTCACGCGCCGTCACGACAATCCCCGTGGGCCCATGCTTCATGCGCACCGCCGAGTCCGTCGTGTTCACGCCCTGGCCGCCCGGACCCGTCGCGCGAAACACCTGCACCTCGCAATCGCGTGCCAACTCCTCGACTGACATCTCGGCATAGCGCGCATACTCGCGCCATCCCATCTTGTTCTCATCCATATCAGCACCTCCCCTCATACAAAAAATGTGACAAAGGGACAGTCCCTTTGTCACATCGCATACCAATCGTTTGTGTTGCGCGCTTAGGCGAAGGTGATCTCGCCGTTCTCGCAGTCCATTTCGGCGATACGAGCCAGGCTCTCAACGCGGAAGCCGCGCTCGCGGAGCTTATCGCCACCGCCCTGGAAACCCTTCTCCACGGCAATGCCAATGCCGGCAACCTCGGCGCCCGCAGCCTCGCAGATCTTAATAAGGCCCTCAAGCGCGCAACCGTTGGCCAGGAAGTCGTCGATAATCAGGACCTTATCGCCCTCGGACAGGAAACGCTTACCCACGATGACCGGGTACTCCTTCTGCTTGGTAAAGGAATAGATGGTCGTGGCATACTGCTCGCCGTCGAGGTTGATGGACTGGGCCTTCTTGGCAAAGACCACCGGCACGCCGCCAAAATGCTGAGCCGCGATGCAGGCCATACCAATGCCCGAAGCCTCGATGGTCAGGATCTTGTTGATCTCGACACCCTCGAACAGACGGGCCCACTCGGCACCCATGTGGTCGAACAGCTCAACGTCGCACTGGTGGTTGAGGAAGGCATCAACCTTAAGGACGTTACCGGCCTTTACGATGCCGTCATGGCGAATACGATCCTCAAGCTCCTGCATGGCGCAACCCCTTCTCGCGGCAACGATACCGCGCGATTAATAAACGTTGTTCGATAGTCTACCACGGACCGACCCCCGCCCGCCCCACAAGCCGCATCGTACCATAAAGCTGCAAGACCAGTAGATAGGCCCGATTCGTGGCAAGCCTGCCACCACAAGCTAATGGCGGGCGCGCATCCTCACCAAACGCACCATAGCGAGCGCAAAGCCCACAGCGGCCACAGCCATGAGCACGTAGAACACCGAGCGAAAGCCGAACAGGAACACATCCGGACGGCCTGCAACAAAACTGGTCACGGCCTCGCCCATCGCCACACTCATCTGCCCATACAAGATATTCGATGCCACCGTAATGCCGAGTGCCATGCCGGCGTAGCGCGCCAAACTGCCCAAGCTGCCCGCAAAGCCGAGCGCCTCGCGCGGAGCCGAGCCCATATACAGCGAGTTATTGGGGCTCTGGAAAATCGACGTGCCGCACGACATAAACGCGGCACAGCACACGATCACAGGGATGGAAGAGTGCTCGTCGAGTGTGCTTACCGCAAAAAGACCGCACACGTACACGCCCAGGCCAACCGCCGTAGGACCCTCGCAGCCAACACGGTCCGAAACCGTACCCGAAAGCGGTCCGATAAAGGCATTCACCATCGGCAGTGCCAAAAAGAGCAGTCCGGAAATATCGGAGCTAAAGCCATGGGCGTCCTGAAAATAGAACGGCAGGATAAACTCGGATGCGCCAATGCCAACGAACACGATGAGCATGCAAGCAAGGTTAATAGTGAAGGCCGAATTTGCAAAGCAGCGACGCGCGGCCTCCGCCAGCGACATGGGACGATCGCCGGCCTCCGGCTTAACATGTGGCAACGTGTAGAGCCCCACGATAAACGAGATGACGCCAATGGGCAGGTTGATAAGGAAGATGCTCTCCCAAGGAAAGCTTGCCACCAGCATACCGCCGAGCACGGGGCCACACATCATGCCGAGGGCCACGAAAGTCGCGAGAATACCCATGGCACGGCCTCGTTCGCGCGCCGGAAACGACTCGGTGATAATGCCCATGTTGTTAGCCATGGCCGCCGCGCAACCGATACCCTGAACAATGCGTGCCAGAATAAGAACCTCGAGCGAGGCCGAAAGGCCACACAGCAGCGAGCCGACCGTAAAGACAATGACGCCCAGTTGGAACACATTCACCTTGCCGCGCACGTCGCCCAGACGGCCAAACGGCAACATGGCCACGCACGTCGCAAGCAGATACACCGAGCTCACCAGCTGAATGCGATCGAGGCCCACGCCCAGCTCCTTTTGCATCACGGGCAGCGCCACGGTCACGACGGTCGAATCCAGGCACACCATAAACGTCATGATGAGCACGGTAAACAGAATCGCCCATTTGTTCTTGCCATGGGTGTCGCCCTCTAGGGCAACGTGCTCGCGGCGCAGCTGCTCTGCAGTTTTCTCCATATCCATCCTTTCGAGTGGCGCAACGCAAAAACGGGGCCCCAATCGCCTGCGAACAGCCGCGATTGGGGTCCCGCCTACGGAATCGGAACGAAAGGTCGCCGAGGCTTTCTGCCAGCATCGGCACCTTGTGTGAACGCTAGCCTAGCACTGCTCGAGCGCCTGCTCAAGGTCGGCAATCAGATCGGCCGTGTCCTCAAGGCCGCACGACAGGCGCACCATGTCGGCGGAGATGCCGCAGGCGATGAGCTCCTCGTCGTTCATCTGGCGATGGGTGGCGTTTGCCGGGTGCAGGCAGCAGGTGCGAGCATCGGCCACGTGCGTGGCAATCTGGGCGAGCTTAAGACTCTTCATAAAGGTCTCGGCCGCCGCACGACCACCGGTAAAGCCAAAGCTCACGACGCCGCAGGTACCGTTGGGCATGTACTTCTGAGCCATGTCGTAGTACTTGTCGCCCTCCAGGCCCGGATAGCTCACGAAGCGCACCTTGGGATGGCCCTGCAGGAACTTGGCGACCGCCAGACCGTTCTCGCAATGGCGCGGCATACGCACGTGCAGGCTCTCGAGCGAGCTGTTCAGGAAGAACGCCGCCTGCGGGTTCTGCATGGGGCCGAGGTCGCGCATGAGCTGAGCGGTTGCCTTGGTAATGAAGGCACCCTCGCGACCGAACTTCTCGGCATACGTCACGCCGTGGTAGCTCTCGTCGGGCGTGGTGAGACCCGGGAACTTATCCGCATGGGCCATCCAGTCAAACTGGCCGTGGTCGACGATCACGCCGCCCAGGTAGGCAGCATGTCCATCCATGTACTTGGTGGTGGAGTGCGTGACGATATCGACGCCCCACTCAAAGGGACGGCACATCACGGGTGTCGGGAAGGTGTTGTCGACCATCAGCGGCACGCCGTGGTCATGTGCGGCCTTGGCAAAGCGCTCAATATCGAGCACGGCAAGGGCGGGGTTGGCGATCGTCTCGCCAAAGACGAGCTTTGTGTTGGGCTGAAAGGCAGCCTCCAGCTCCTCATCGGTGCAGTCGGGGGCGACGAACGTGCAGGTCACGCCCATGCGGCCCATGGTGTGGGCGAGCAGGTTATACGTACCGCCGTAAATGGCAGAGCTCGCGACCACATGATCGCCGGCACCGGCCACGTTAAAGATCGCGAGGAAGTTCGCAGCCATACCCGAGCTCGTGAGCATCGCAGCGGTGCCGCCCTCCATCTCGCAGATCTTGGCGGCAACCAGATCGCACGTGGGGTTCTGCAGACGGCTGTAGAAGTAGCCCGACTCCTCCAGGTCAAACAGCTTGCCCATGTGCTCGGACGTGTCGTATTTCCACGTGGTGGACTGGTAGATGGGCACCTGACGCGGCTCGGCATCTCCCGGGTGATAGCCGCCCTGAACACATGTGGTACCGATGGTCTGCTCGCTCATATCTAGCTCCCTTGCCTGGGTTTTAGTTTATTCGGTTCACGATACCGCTACCCTGCACCCCTCTCAACCCATCCCCAAGGTAGGTTAAGGGACAAATTGATCAGGGGTATTTATCTCAAGCCTTGGGCATTTGCTCGATAGATAAAAATGAGGCATACATGAAGCTCTCGATGATTACATGCCCCGTCACGGGTACCATAGGCGGGTACACTGTGACCAAGGAGACAACGATGAAGCAAATCGATACGGCCCAGCTCGACATCACCGCCTGTCAGGCTCAGGCTGCCGAATACCACGCCCGTGGCTTTAACTGCGCCCAGGCCGTCGCCTGCACGCTCGCGCCTGCCGTCGGACTCGACCCCCAGGTCGCCTTTACCCTCACCGAGGGCTTTGGTGCCGGCATGGGCGGCATGACCGAAACCTGCGGCGCCATCTCGGGCGCCGTGGCCATCATGGGCTTCGTGATGAGCGACGGCATGGAAAACCCCAAGACCAAGGGCCAGACCTACAAGCTGTCGCGCGAAATCGCCAAGCGTTTTGGCGAGAAGAACACGACGACCGTCTGCGGCACGCTCAAGGGCATCGGATCGGATAAGGGTCCGCTCCGCAGCTGCCCCGGTTGCATCGACGATGCCATCGAGATCGCCTGCGATGTGCTAAAGCAGCTCGCCGAGTAAACGGCAGCAACAGAAAAACGACGGCAGGCGCGCTTGGAATCCATCCAAAAGCACGCCGGCCGTCGCCGTCAGAACTCGGCAAATTCGGGAGCGCCGACCTCGATCTCCTCGCGTCCCGCCATAAGCTCGCGCATCTTGGCGCAAAATGGCTCCTGCTCCCCCGCCTTAAATACCAAGTGAAGTGTAACGGTATCCGCGTAATCGGTATCCGAAACCTTGGCACCCGAATCCTGCGCCAAGCGAAGCACCTGCTCATACTGTGGATAGGCCACATACACATCAACCGGCACGACGCTTGTCATCTCGACGATCTGCCCGGCCTCCTGAGCCGCGGCCACCGCCGCCTGCGTCGCCGCGGTATAGGCGCGCACCAAGCCACCAGGCCCCAACAGCGTGCCACCAAAATAGCGCGTCACTACGCAGCAAACATTTTTGAGCCCCGCGCCACGCAGCACCTCGAGCGTCGGCATACCGCTCGTGCGGCTCGGCTCACCGTCATCGCTTTGACGTTCGCGTCCATCGACCAAAATCCACGCGGGAACATTGTGTCGAGCGTCGTAATGACGCTTGCGAACCATCTCGATAAAGGCATTCGCCTCATCCTCGGACTCAATATGGACCAGCTGGGCAATAAACCGGCTCTTGCGGTCCACAAACTCGCCCGAAACCTCAATATTCGATTGCAGAGTAAAATAGCTGTCCAACAAAGCCCCTCAACAACAAGCAAAGCAACAAACAGCCTCAATAATACGGCAAAGACAGTACCATTGTCCTCGCCAACAAGAACGGAAACGCCAATGATGCCGTCGCCAACAGCGAGAACCCGTCAGTGCGAGCAAGGTGCCTTGAAAGACGAGGGCATTGACCTTATGGTCATGCCCGAAGGCTTGAAAGGCAGATTGCCGCGCTGACGGGTTCGCAGCGTCAACAAAGTGCCGAGTGGGCCGATAAGCCGGGTTCTGTCGTGAACGGTCATTTATCTTGTCTGCACGTTACCGTGCAGCTCCACGCACGCTACCCGAACGCGGACCGGGCCGGCCCATAGCGTTCCTATTCGCGCTTGCTCCGGATGGGGCTTGCCAAGCCGCCGTGTTGCCACGACGCTGGTGGTCTCTTACACCACCGTTTCAGCTTTTCCCTTTACGCCTTGCGGCGCAGGTGGGAGTCTTCTTTTCTGCGGCGCTTTCCGTCGGATCACTCCGCCCGGCCGTTAGCCGGCATCCCGCCCTCTGGAGCCCGGACTTTCCTCACGCGCGCTGCAAGCAGCACATCGCGCGACCGTCTGGCCCACTCAGCAGTGCAAGAGTGTAGCACACCGTTGCCGCAGGCAATGGCACAACACAAGCGTTCGACACGATAAACCAAGAACCACGCTATGCAGTACAATAGTGTCGTCGATGGGCAACGTCGTCAGTCGAGACGCGACCGCGCTCCGCACCCCTCCGTCTACTCGGTGCGTTCCCGCCTCCTCCCCGAGGCGGGATGTCGGCATTTTTTCATGCACCGACAACCCAATAGTCAGTGGACAGCCCGGGCAGCATCGCGCACCTCAGCAACAAATGCAAAAAGGGATCCGTCCATTGCGGACGGATCCCTTAAAACAAGTGATCGTCAAACCGATTTACTCGGCGTCGGTCTCCTCGTCCTTCTTCTCGGAAGGCAGCGGGGTAACCTCGATCTCGACGCCCAGAGTCTCAGCAGCGGACTTCATGGACAGGGAGATACGACGACGGTCGAGGTCGATCTCCATGACCTTGACCTGAACCTTGTCGCCCACGTGGGTGACCTGAGAAGGCTGATCGACGTGCTTGTTGGCCATCTCGGAGATGTGCACCAGGCCCTCGATGCCCTCGCCCAGGTCGACGAAAGCGCCGAACGGGACAAGCTTGGTCACAGTGCCCTCGACGATAGCGCCGACGGGGTACTTCTTGACCAGTGCGCGCCACGGATCCTCGGTGGTCTGCTTGAGACCGAGCGAGATGCGCTCGCGCTGCAGATCGACGTCCAGAACCTCGACCTCGACCTCGTCGCCGACCTTGACGACCTCGGACGGATGGTTGACGT
>CABUUB010000089.1 GCA_902494625.1 uncultured Collinsella sp. | reverse complement strand
CGTTGACCACGTACGCGTCGACCCGTGGGTTGTTGCCGGCGCCACGGTCGCTATTGGCAACATCTCTGAGCTTGCCCTGGCCGCCCAGGTTGGCGCCAAGGCCGAGATTCGCTCTTGCCTGCCGGTGCACAACACGCCCTGCATGGAGGCGCTTGCCGAGCGCGGAGCCGGTGCGTTTTGGCTCTCGCCCGAGATCACACTCGACGAGATTGTCTCGCTCGGCGCCGCCGCGCCCGCGGCTCTGGGCGTCACCGTCTTTGGCCGCCCGCGCGTTATGACGAGCGAGCACTGCATCCTGCAGGTTGCCAACGGCTGTATCCACGATTGTGCCAACTGCCGCCTGCGTGCCCGCAAGCTCTCGCTCAAGAATATCGACGGCAAGATCATGCCGGTGCGTACCGACATCCACGGCCGCTCACGCCTGTACGACGCCTACCCCATCGACCTCACGCCGCAGGTACCGCAGTTGCTCGACGCCGGCGTCCGTCATCTTATGGTCGACGGAACCCTGCTCGAGGCCGATGAGATTGGCCGTGCCGTCGCTCGCGTCCGTCGCGCCGTCGAGGCGGCTCAAGCCGGCCGCAAGCCCGCCGCCCGCCTGCGCGGCGCCACCTCGGGCTGCATGTTTGTGGGAATTAGCTAACCGAAAGGCTTACACGTGAACGAAGAACCTCAAGTCCTCTACTGCGACGCCTGGCTTATGGCCATCGACAAGCCCGCCGGCATGATTGTCCACGGCGACGGCACCGGCGAGCGCACGCTCTCCGACTACGCCAGCGACCTGCTGCTGGCGATGGGCGACGGCTTTGCCGCGACCGACATGCAGCCGCTCAATCGCCTGGACCGTGACACCACCGGCGTGGTGCTGTTCTCGCTCGACAAGCAGACGCAGCCCGCCTTTGACCAGATGATTATCGACCACGCGTTCGAAAAGCACTATCTGGCGCTCGCCGAGGGCAAGATCGACTGGAACGAGAAGCTCATCGACAAGCCCATCGCCCGCGACCGCCACGATAGCCGCAAGATGCGCGTTGGCGCCAGCGGCAAGCCGTCTCAGACGCGCGTGAAGGTGCTCAAGCGCCTTAAGAGCCGCCGAGGCCTTCCCGCGCGTTCGTATATCGATGTCGAGTTGCTCACCGGCCGTAAGCACCAAATCCGTGTGCATCTGGCGAGCGAGCATCATCCCCTGGTTGGCGACGACCTGTACGGAACGCCGCGCCCCTGCGGCCTGATGCTCCACGCCCACAGCGTGTCCTTCACGCATCCCGTAACCGGCGAGCACATCCACATAGAAGCCCCCTGCCCCTGGGAGCCCTAAAACCTGCCGAAAAGGGACAGGTTTATTTTGGCAGGTTTTATCTGGACAAACGTCAAAACCACCACATAGGTTCCTACCCCTTCGCGGTGGTTTTGGCGCTTGCCCGTCCCCTGCTGTTAGACCGTGATGACGTTGTCCATTGCCCGGTACTTGGCGGGGACATCGCCTGCGGTAATAATCGTTGCGTCGCGGAAGTCCGCGAACTTGACGGGCGCCACCATGCCAAATTTACTGGCGTCCGAGATTACGAAGCGCTTGGCCGTATGGCGCATCGAGATACGCTTTACTTGCGCCTCCTCGATATCGGGCGCTGTGAAGCCCTGCTCGGCGGCAATGCCGTTAGAGCCCCAAAAGCCACAGTTGAAGTTGTAGCGGTCTAAGGTTGCCAAGGCATCGGGGCCAACGAGCGCCTCGGTCTCGGGTTTGAGCTCGCCGCCCAGCACCACGGTACGCATGCCGCGCAAAGCAAGGCGTTGAGCATGGAGCACGGAATCGGTCACATAGGTGACATCTTCAAGGTGTGGAAAATGCTCGATGAGCCTGAGCGTCGTCGAGCCCGAGTCGATGTATACAAAGCTCTCAGGCTCCACAAGCGCCGCCGCACGGGCGCAGATACGCTCCTTGTCATCGTTATGGAGGTCGCTGCGCTCATTAAGCGTTAGGTCGCGCGTCACGTGCGCGCGCTCAAGACTCGTCGCCCCACCGTGGACCTTGGCGATGCGGTGCGCTCGATCGAGCGTCTGCAGGTCGCGCCGAATGGTAGACGCCGTCACGCCCAGGGCCTCAGCAAGCTCCGGCACGGTAACCGAGCCGGCCTGCTGAACCATCGACACGATCGCGTTGAGCCTATCTTCCGCTAGCATCGCTTACTCCTCCTCGGGGTACACGACTCCCCAGTCGGCGCGAAGCTTGGTCATAAGCTTCATAACATCAGAAGCATAATCCAGCAGCTCGCGCTTAGAGTCGTCGCCGGCAACGGCCTTCTCAAGATCGGCCATCTCATAGCAAAGGGCGTAAGCCTCGGTGCCGGCGTGGACCTCCTCGCGGTGGCCGTCCGCAGTCCACACGATGGTCGCGTGATCGGCGCGCGGATACTCGTTGACCTCGATATAACACTTATCGAAGCTAATAATCGAGCGCTTGGGTTGCTTGGAGTGGAGCGTGAGGCTCACAACACCCAGCTGCTGCTCGGCATTACGG
Organism: uncultured Collinsella sp.; assembly: GCA_902494625.1. Taxonomy (GTDB): domain Bacteria; phylum Actinomycetota; class Coriobacteriia; order Coriobacteriales; family Coriobacteriaceae; genus Collinsella. The sequence continues at coordinate 4,520 of CABUUB010000089.1, read as the reverse complement.
CAGACGATGCCGCCCGCAACGTCAACGCCGGTCTCGCAGGTGTTGCCCAGCGAAATGACCTCAGCGGGCTGGCTTGCCATAAAGAAGCGCATAACGGACAGGGCATAGACGCCAATATCGAGCATGGCACCGCCAGCAAGGTTGCGATTGTAGAAGCGGTTGGTCAGGTCGCCGTACTCCTTATAGCTACCAAAGTTGAGCTGAGCAAGATTCATGCGGCCAAACTCGCCGGCATCCATGCGGCGGCGCAGCTCCTGATACAAGGGCATGTGGAGCACCGTAGTGGCGTCCATGAGGACCACGTTGTGCTCGTCGGCGATGGCACGCGCCTCGTCGAGCTCAGCGGAATTGAGGGTAATGGCCTTCTCGCAGAGTACGTGCTTACCAGCTGCCAGAGCGGCGCGCAGGTAGGTGATATGCGTGTTGTGCGGCGTGGTGATATAAACTGCGTCAATGTTCGGATCGGCGTAGAGGTCATCGACCGTTTCATAGACCTTCTCGATGCCATACTGCTCAGCAAAAGCTTGAGCCTTGGACAGCGTGCGGTTGGCGACGCCCGCAAGCTTGCGACCGGCAAAAGCGAGAGACTGGGCCATCTGGTTGGCGATAACGCCGCACCCGATCACAGCCCAACGAAGCTCGGGAGCCGTAAAGATATCATCGGGGAATGGCTTGTCCTGGACCGAAGCGAACGCTGCTTTTGCGGCTGCCGCGGAGTCGAGTGGAGCCTGCTTGGAATCTGCCATATGTGCCTCCTGAATCATCGGAAGTCCTTCATTTCTAACAACCCTATATTCGCACAATTGCGCGCGTATCTGCTCGTGTTTGCGTATTTATATGCTTATCGGTCATTATTTAGCCATAGTTGGCAGATGTTTGCGCAGTTATGCGCATTGTCGCGCAAAACTATGCGTATAAATGCGCATGCGACGATCCTTGTGAAGCATAAAGAGGCGGAACACCAAAGCCCTAAAGAACAGAGCAGGCCGTGATACTCCACCCCTTTGGGGGCATCAGACATCAAAGGACCGTCCCAAACTGCCGGCACATAGAGACTGTCCCCCAACGACTGGTCATTTAAGTCTGTCCCCAATAAATGCTCCCCAATGAATGCCAAGCGACTTCCACTCATTTAAGTCTGTTCCCAATGAGTAGGGATAGAAAAAGGCCCGGGTGCCGTGGCATCCGGGCCTATGCTAGCAACTTGATGTTGCGGGCAGCTTAGAACTTGTGGCCGCACTTCTTGCAGACGCGCAGCTTGTTCTTGCCGTCCTTCTCGTGACCGACGCGGGTAACCTTACCGCACTCGGGGCAAACGAGATTGACGTTGGAGGCGTCGATGGGAGCCTCCTGCGAAACGATGCCGCCCTGCTGGTTGGCAGCGTTGGGCTTGACGGCCTTCTTGACGACCGAAACGCCCTCGACAACGACCTTGTTCTCGGCAGGGAGAGCACGCAGGACAACGCCCTGCTTGCCGCGGTCCTTACCAGAGAGAACCTGGACCTTATCGCCCTTCTTGATATACATATATCTCCCCTAACTACAGGGTCTCGGGAGCGAGCGAGACGATCTTCATGTACTTCTTGTCACGAAGCTCGCGAGCGACGGGCCCGAAGATACGGGTGCCGACGGGCGAACCATCGTTGTTGATGACAACGCAGGCGTTCTCATCAAAGCGAATGTAGGAGCCATCCTTGCGGCGGATCTCCTTAACGGTGCGAACGACGACGCAACGGACAACGTCCTTCTTCTTGACGTTGGCGCCAGGGGTAGCCTCCTGGACAGCACCGATGAACACATCGCCGATGCCTGCATAACGACGCTTGGAACCGCCAAGCACCTTGATGCAGCGAATCTTGCGAGCGCCGGAGTTGTCGGCGACGTTCAGCATGGTTTGCATCTGAATCATGGTAGATGTTCCTCCGAACTAAGAACCGAAGAGAGGTGCGCAGCCTTTATGCGGCCTGTGGTATGCAAGCCAGGCATACGCACATCTTCGGAAACGTACAAGTCGTAAGAGCGACTGCTTATTTAGCGCGCTCGACGACCTCGATGAGGCGCCAACGCTTCATCTTGGACATAGGACGGGTCTCCATAACGCGGACGGTGTCGCCCACGCCAGCCGTGCACTCCTCGTCGTGAGCGTGCAGCTTCTTGGAGCTGGTCATCATCTTGCCGTACTTGGGGTGACGCTTGCGCTCGGTGATGGTGACAACAATGGTCTTGGCACCGGAGACGGAGGTAACGACACCCGTACGGACCTTACGCGAGTTACGCGAATCAGTCATGTTCTCTCCTTAGGTCCTACTCGGCGACAGCGGACTTCTCCGCTGCGATCTCGCGGGCGCGCTGCTCCGTGAGGACGCGAGCGATGTCCTTCTTCACGGTGTTGACGCGAGCGGTGTTGTCCAGCTGGCTGGTGGCCATCTGGAAACGAAGGTTAAAGAGCTCGGCGCGCATTTCCTTCAGCTTCTCAACGAGCTGAGCGTCCGAGAGCTCACGAATCTCTGCGGGCTTCATTAGTTCTCCTCCTTGGCGGCGGCGGCGTCCTCAGCAGCCCACTTGGCCTCGAGAGCGGCCTCCTCAGCCATCTCCTTCTCGATGCGCTGCTCAGCGTTCTTGGCAGCAACAATCTTGGTCTTGATGGGAAGCTTGTGCTGTGCAAGACGCAGAGCCTCGCGAGCGACCTCCTCGGGCACGCCCTTGACCTCGAACATGATGCGGCCGGGCTTGACGACGGCCACCCACTCCTCGGGGTTACCCTTACCAGAACCCATGCGAGTCTCAGCAGGCTTCTTGGTGATGGGCTTATCGGGGAAGATCGTGATGTAGACACGACCGCCACGCTTCATGTAGCGGGTCATGGCAATACGAGCGGCCTCGATCTGACGGTTGGTGATCCAATGGGCCTCGAGAGCCTGGATACCAAACTCGCCGAAATGCAGCTCGGTATTACCCTTGGCCTGGCCCTTCATGGAGCCACGCTGCACCTTGCGGTGAAGAATACGCTTAGGGGCAAGCACTACTGACCCCTCCTCTCGGAGTTACGACGACGAGGACGGGAAGAGCCCTCGAGTGCAGGGTTGGGAACAGGCTGGCCCGGGAGCTTCTCGCCCAGGTAGATCCAGACCTTCACGCCGCAAGCGCCCATGGTGGTGCTGGCGACAGCCGTGCCGTAGTCGATCTTGGCACGGAGGGTGTGCAGAGGCACGCGACCCTCGCGGTACCACTCACGACGGCCCATCTCGGCACCGCCGAGACGACCGGAGCACTGGATACGGATGCCCTTAGCGCCGGCCTTGCGGGCGGACTGGACAGCCTTGCGCATAGCGCGACGGAAGGCAACGCGGCCCTCGAGCTGCTCGGCGATAGACTGAGCAACGAGGTTGGCGTCGAGCTCGGGGCGCTTGATCTCGACAACGTCGACGGAGAGCTGGCCCTTGGAGACGCCAGCGACCTTCTCGAGCTCGGTGCGGAGGGTATCGATCTCGGCACCCTTCTTACCGATGACAACGCCGGGGCGAGCGGTGAGGATGATGACCTTCACCTTGTCGCCAGCGCGCTCGATCTCGACGCGGGAGACAGCTGCGCGGGAAAGACGCTTCTCGAGGTACTTGCGGATCTCGAGATCGTTACCGAGGGTCTTAGCGTAATCCTTCTCTGCGAACCAGCGGGAGCGCCAGTTCTCGGTGATGCCAAGACGGAAGCCGGTGGGGTAGACTTTCTGACCCATACAGCTTTACGCCTCCTTTCGAGGAGCAACGACGACGGTGATGTGGGAAGTACGCTTCAGAATGCGAGAAGCGGAACCCTTGGCGCGGGGACGGATGCGCTTAAGCGTCGGACCCTCGTCAACATAGGCAGCGGCGACAACCAGGTTGTCGGCACGCAGACCGTTGTTGTTCTCGGCGTTCGCAACGGCGGAACGGAGAACCTTCTCGACATCCACGGCGACGGCGCGGTCGCAGAAGTGGAGGATGTCGAAGGCCTGAGCGACAGGCTTGCGGCGGATCAGATCGACCACCAGGCGGGCCTTGCTGGGGGAAACACGCACGTACTTAGCGACGGCGCGAACCTCGGTGGCCTCAGTTTCAATAGACTTAGTTGCCATTTACGGTTAACCCCCTATTTGGCCTTGTGGCCACGGAACGTACGAGTCGGCGCGAACTCGCCGAGCTTGTGACCAACCATGGACTCGGTAACATACACGGGCACATGCTTGCGGCCGTCGTGGACGGCGATGGTGTGACCAACCATCTCGGGGAAGATGGTGGACGCGCGGGACCAGGTCTTCACGACGTCCTTCTTGCCAGCCTCGTTCATCGCGGTGATACGCGAGAGAAGGCGAGTCTCCACGAACGGGCCCTTTTTGAGACTTCTGCTCATAAGTGCTTTCTCCTAAAACTCGGTATCCGAAATTACTTCTTACGGCGACGAATGATGTGCTGGTTCGAGACCTTCTTCTTCTTGCGCGTACGAAGGCCCTTCGTCGGCTTACCCCAGGGGGTAACAGAGGGACG
>CABUUB010000088.1 GCA_902494625.1 uncultured Collinsella sp. | reverse complement strand
GGCCTTTGCCTCGACGTCCAAGATCACCTTCCCGGGCGCCGGTATCGGCTTTATCGGTGCGAGCCCCGCGGTCATCGCCGAGTTCTCAAAGCGCCTGAAGGCCGGCCTCATCAGCGCCGACAAGCTCAACCAGCTGCGTCACGTGCGCTTCCTTCCCACCATCGAGGCGGTCAAGGAGCACATGAAAAAGCATGCCGAGTTCCTGCGTCCGCGGTTTGAGGCCGTCGAGCGCAAGCTCACCGAGGGCTTGGGCGACACGGGCTGCGCCACCTGGACGCACCCCCGCGGCGGCTACTTTGTAAGCTTCGATGGTCCCGAGGGCTCGGCCCAGAAGGTCGCCGCGCTTTGCGCCGACCTGGGCGTCAAGCTCACGCCGGCCGGTGCTACCTGGCCCTATGGCAAGGACCCGCGCGACACCAACATCCGCATTGCGCCGAGCTATCCCACGGTCGAGGACCTGGAGGCCGCGCTCGATGTGCTGGTGCTGGCCGTTAAGCTCGTCGCTGCCGAGCTTGCGCGTGCCGAGCGCGCCTAACGCGCGGCTTCCCGTACTATCCGCACCTTCGATACGTAAAGGAGCATATACATGGATTTGGGTATTTCCACCAACCCCACGCCAGAGCTCTACACCATTAAGGTAACCGGCGAGATCGATATCTCTAACGCCGATAGCCTGCGCAATGCCATCGGCCTGGCGCTCGAGCAGCCCACTGAGGCCGTTGAGCTCGATTTTGCCCAGGTGAGCTACATTGATTCGACGGGCATTGGCGTGCTCGTGGGCGCCGCACACCACGCGGTCGACCACGGTAAGCGCTTTAGCTGCGTTAACGTGCAGCCCCCGGTGATGCGCGTGGTTCAGCTGCTGGGCGTCGACCAGGAGATCTCGATCACGGCGGCATAATTCCTGCCCCAAAAGGGCGTGCCGTTTGGCATATGTTTGTGATGCGCTCGGACGTTTTGGCGTCCGGGCGCTATACTTGACCGAATGAATAGACGAGTTCCGGCCGAATGGCGCGGTGCGGGCTCGACTCACATCGAGCCTTGGAGGTATGTGTGTTTGGTATTGGAGAGGGTGAGCTCGCGATCATCGTGGTCTTCGGCTTTTTGCTGTTTGGCCCGGATAAGCTCCCACAGATGGGCCGTACGATCGGCCGTGCCATCCGTCAGTTCCGCGAGACGCAGGAAAAGATGACGGCCGTTGTTCAGTCCGAGATTATCGATCCGGTGAGCGAGGCCGCTTCGGCTCCGGTCAAGCCCAAGAAGGCTGCCGTCGATGACGATTCCGATGCAGACGAGGATGCCGTCGAGACGGCTGCGCCCGCAAAGAAGGAGACCTTTGCCGAGCGCCGTGCCCGCCTTGCCGCCGAGAAGGCCGCGAGCGAGGCTGCCGCCGAGGGCGAGGGTGCTGCTGAGGAGTCCGAGGCCGAGGGCGCCGAGCCTGCCGCTGCCGCCGAGCCTGTCGTCGAGCCCGAGCCTGCTGCAGAGCCGGAGTCCGAGCCCGAGCCGGCAGAGCCCACGACGGCTGACCTCTACGCCCGTCGTCCCCGCAAGCGCAAGGCCGTCGTCGACCAGCTCGCTCGCGAGCTCGAGGCCGAGGACGAGGCCGTTGCCGAGGCTGCCACCGCCGATGCCCCGAAGGGAGGCGATGAGTAATGCCTATCGGACCTGCGCGCATGCCGCTCTTCGATCACCTGGGCGAGCTCCGTCGCCGCCTGACCATCGTGGTCGTGTCGGTGTTTGCCGCCGCCATCGTGCTGTATTTCGCCACGCCCGTGGTGCTCGACATCCTGGAAGACCCCATCCGCTCCTTTGTGCCGGATGGTAAGTTCTACATCACCACCACGCTCGGCGGCTTTGGCCTGCGCTTCTCGCTGGCCATCAAGATGGCCGTGGTCATGTGCACGCCCATGATCATCTGGCAGATTCTGGCATTTTTCCTGCCGGCACTGCGTCCCAACGAGCGCAAATGGGTCGTGCCCACGGTGCTCGCCTCGACGGTGCTGTTCTTCCTGGGCGCCATCTTCTGCTACTTCATCATCATCCCGGCAGGTTTTGAGTGGCTCATCGGCGAGACCTCGGCCGTCGCCACGGCGCTGCCCGATCTGGAGAACTACGTCAACATGGAGCTGCTCTTTATGATCGGCTTTGGTGTGGCGTTTGAGCTGCCGCTCATCATCTTCTACCTGTCCGTCTTCCACATCGTGTCCTACGCTGCTTTCCGCAGTGCCTGGCGTTATGTATACGTTGGCCTGCTTGTGGGCTCGGCTGTGATTACGCCCGACGGCTCGCCCGTTACGCTGGGCCTCATGTATGGCGCCCTGCTCTCGCTCTACGAGATTTCGCTCGCCATCGCCCGCGTGGTCATTACCGCGCGCGAGGGCAAGGAGGGCTTGTTTGTGAGCCGTCTGGACCTGTTTTCGGACGACGAAGAGGACAGCGAGGAGTAAATCGGTATGCACGAGGTTGGCATTGTCAACGGCATACTCGATACAGTGATTCGCGCGGCGCGTGGGGCGGGGGCCTCGCGCGCCGTTTTGGTAACGCTGCGTATCGGGGATATGACCGAGGTCGTACGCGAGGCGCTCGACTTTGCGTGGGAGACATTTCGCGACGAGGACCCGCTCACGCGAGGCTGCGAGCTTGCCGTGGAGGAGGTCCATCCACAAAGCGAGTGTCTGGACTGCGGCGAGGTTTTCGACCACGATCGCTTCCACTGTCGCTGTCCTCAGTGTGGTGGTGCCAACGTGCGCCTACTGCACGGCCGCGAGCTCGATATCGCGAGTATCGAAATCGAAACCCCCGACGATTAGCCCGCTAGCCATCTGGTGATGGGGTATAAAGGGGCCAAAGTAAGGAGCGCTAAGTATGGCCGAGAAAACGATTGATATCGCATCGCCGATTCTGTCGCGCAACGAGCGCCTGGCAGATCAGCTGCGTCAACGATTTAAAGAGACAAACACCTATGTGATCAATGTGCTGTCGAGTCCCGGTTCGGGCAAGACCACCACGATCCTGGGCACTAACGAGCGCCTGCGCGACAAGGCTGGCCTGCGCTGTGCCGTCATTGAGGGCGATATCGCCTCGGATGTCGATGCCATCACCATGAAGGAAGCCGGCATGCCCGCCATCCAGATCAACACGGGCGGCCTGTGCCACCTCGAGGGCAACATGATCATGGAGGCCGTTGACGCCTTCGACCAGGCGGTGGGTCTGGAAAACATCGACGTCATCTTTATCGAAAATGTGGGCAACTTGGTCTGCCCGGTCGACTTTGACCTGGGCGAGAACCTGTCCATCATGATCCTCTCGGTGCCCGAGGGCGACGACAAGCCCGTCAAGTACCCGGGCATCTTCCAGTACGCTGGCGCACAGCTGCTCAACAAGGTCGATGTGGCCCCGGCTTTCGATTTTGACATGGATAGGTATACTAAGACACTCGATGACCTCAATCCACAGGCGCCGCGATTTGCCGTGAGTGCGCGCAAGGGCGAGGGCATGGATGCCTGGTGCGATTGGCTCATCGGGCAGATCGAGCAAGCAAGGGCGTAAATCGGCCGCCATACGGGCGGGCGTAGCCGCAGAGACACGAGATAGGAGCCTCTTTTGAAGCTCATCATCGCCGAGAAAAACGACGCCGCACGTCAGATCGCCGAGCGTCTGTCCACAGGCAAACCCAAAAAGGACAAGGTGTACAACACCGCCATCTACCGTTTTGAGTGGAAGGGCGAGGAGTGCGTGACCATCGGCCTTGCCGGTCACATCCTAGCGCCTGATTTTTGCGACAGCGTGCTGTTCGATAAAAAGCTGGGTTGGTATTCGGTGACCGAGGACGGCGAGATGCTGCCGGCCGACATGCCCGACGGCCTGGCCCGTCCGCCCTACGACACCAAGCGCAAGCCGTTCCTTGCCGACGGCATCTCCATTAAGGGCTGGAAGCTCGAGAGCCTGCCCTACCTCACGTGGGCACCGGTCATTAAACTGCCGGCAGAGAAGGAACTCATTCGCTCGCTCAAGAACCTGGCTAAGAAGTCCGACAGTGTCATCATCGCCACGGACTTCGATCGCGAGGGCGAGCTGATTGGTTCGGACGCCCTCAACAAGGTGCGCGAGGTTGCGCCCGATTTGCCGGTTGCTCGCGCCCAGTATTCTTCGTTTACCAAGGCCGAGATCACGCAGGCCTTCGATAATCTCGTCTCGCTCGACCAGAACCTGGCCGACGCTGGCGAGAGCCGTCAGCACATCGACCTTATCTGGGGTGCGGTGCTCACGCGCTATCTGACGCTCGCCAAGTTCGGCGGCTTTGGCAACGTGCGCTCCGCCGGCCGCGTGCAGACACCGACGCTTGCCCTGGTGGTCGAGCGCGAGCGCGAGCGCATGGCGTTTGTGCCCGAGGACTATTGGCAGATTCGCGGCATGGGTGCCGCGCAGGGCGCTGCCGAGGACAATCGCTTTAAGATCGCTCACAAGACGGCGCGCTTTACTGACAAGGATGCTGCCGAGACGGCGTATGGTCACGTCGACGGCGCCAAGACGGCGACCGTCGCCGCGGTGACCAAGCGCTCGCGCAAGCAGCAGCCGCCCACGCCGTTTGCGACTACCTCGCTGCAGGCTGCCGCCGCAGCCGAGGGCATCTCGCCTGCGCGCACCATGCGCATCGCCGAGTCCCTCTACATGGCGGGCCTCATCAGCTACCCGCGTGTCGACAACACCGTGTACCCCGCGACGCTCGATTTGGGTGCTGTGGTGAGTGACCTTGCAAAGATCAACCCGGCGCTGGCGCCCGTGTGCAAAAAGGTGCTCGCCGGCCCCATGAAGCCCACGCGCGGCAAAGTCGAGACCACCGACCACCCGCCTATCTACCCCACGGGCGAGGGCGATCCGTCCACGCTCGACGGCGGCCAGCGCAAGCTCTATGACCTCATCGCTCGCCGCTTTCTGGCGACGCTTATGGGTCCTGCGACCATTGAGAACACCAAGCTCGAGCTCGATGTGAACGGCGAGCCGTTCGTGGCTTCGGGCGACGTGCTCGTGACCCCGGGTTTCCGCGAGGCATACCCGTATGGACTCAAACGCGACGAGCAGATGCCGCCGCTTGAGCAGGGCGATACGGTCGACGTGTTCGACATTAAGCTCGAGGCAAAGCAGACCGAGCCGCCCGCGCGCTACAGCCAGGGCAAGCTCGTGCAGGAGATGGAAAAGCGCGGTTTGGGCACCAAGTCCACGCGCGCGAGCATCATCGAGCGCCTGTATGCCGTGCGCTATCTCAAAAATGATCCCGTTGAGCCGAGCCAGCTGGGCATCGCCATCATCGACGCGCTGACGCAATTTGCCCCGCGCATCACGAGCCCCGATATGACCAGCGAGCTTGATGGCGATATGACCCGCGTCGAGCGCGGCGAGGATACCGAAGAGCATGTCGTGACGCACTCGCGCGCGCTGCTGGCCGGCGTGCTCGACGAGCTGCTCAAGCACACGCAGGAGCTGGGCGACGCCATCAGCGACGCCGTCACGGCCGATGCGCGCGTGGGCGCTTGTCCCAAGTGCGGCAAGGACTTGGTTATGAAGACGAGCGCCAAGACCCGTGGCAGCTTCATTGGCTGCATGGGCTGGCCCGACTGCGATGTGACCTATCCGGTGCCGAGCGGCGTCAAGGTGAGTCCGCTCGAGGGCGAGGCCGCCGTGTGCCCCGAGTGCGGCGCGCCGCGCATTAAGTGCCAGCCGTTCCGCCAAAAGGCTTTCGAGATTTGCGTGAACCCAACGTGCCCCACCAACTACGAGCCTGACCTTAAGGTGGGCGAGTGCAAGGTGTGCGCCGAGGCCGGACGTCATGGCGACCTGATCGCGCACAAGAGCGAGAAGAGCGGCAAGCGCTTTATCCGCTGCACCAACTACGATGACTGCGGCGTGAGCTATCCTCTGCCGGCGCGCGGTAAGCTCGAGGCGACGGGTGAGACTTGCCCCGAGTGTGGCGCCCCCATCGTGGTGGTCAACACGGCGCGCGGCCCGTGGCGCATCTGCGTGAACATGGACTGCCCGACCAAGGAGAAGAAGCCCGCCCGCGGTCGCAAGACCACGACCAAGGCGAGCACGGCCAAGAAGACAACGGCGGCCAAGAAGACGACGGCTAAGAAAGCCACTGCCGCCAAGAAGACGACCGCGAAGAAGTCGACTGCCAAGAAAGCAGCCGCCGACAAGTAGCGGCGCAGTCGAAACATTGCCCAAAACAAAAACGAGCGAGGACCTCATGATCCTCGCTCGTTTTTGCGTAGTCATTGGGGATGGTCTTTAATTACTAGTCGTTTAAGAACGTCGCATGCGACTAGTTCACTTCGACGGGTTTGGCGCCGGGATAGCGCTCCTCAAAGTCTAGGCGGTACTTATTGTCATTGGTGCCCGCCACGTTGTCGCGTGACAGCGGCGCCACGATCTCATTCTTGTGGTCCGCAGGCTTGGCGTATTTCAGGCTGATCTCCCAGGCATCACAGATTGCGTCAATGCGGTGATCCAGGTCGTCGTACAGGGCGATGATGTCCTTCCAGGAGCTGTAGTTCTTGGAGCTCGTCGGAACGTCTAGGTCCTCGACGATGTCGTAATACTGCTCGATGGTGTCCTCCGTGCGCTCGGCGACGTCGGCGAGATTTTGACGGGTGGTTCGATCCTCTTCCAGATAGCTGCCGTTGAAGTTCTGCGCGCAGCCACGGACGTAGCTGTCGAGGTCTTCGAGCAAGTCGTAGTATTCGCTCAGTCGGCGGTAGAGATTCTGCTCGGAGAGCGTTGCTCCGCCGCCATCCTCGTCGTCATCGTCATCGTCATCATCGTCGTACAGGCTGTTGGGATCGCCGAGAGGCTTTAGGTCATCGTCGTCGACGTCATGGTGCAGCTTAGCTACCTCGGCAGTCGTCTGCGTGGCGGCGTTGTCGAAAGGCTTGATCACAAAGAAAACGACCAGGGCGATGATGATCGCCACCAGCACAACGATAACGGCGATAAGCGGCCCGGTGCCGCTCTTTTTGGGAGCGGGGGTCTGTGGCGAAGCGGGCGCGTATGCGGG
>CABUUB010000087.1 GCA_902494625.1 uncultured Collinsella sp. | reverse complement strand
GGCGAGGCGGTAGCCTCGCATGCGATCGACAACGCCGCCCTTATGCGCTTGGCTGACTACTTGGAGCAAGAGACCGACGATACGTATCTGAAGGTCTACAGCCTGGGTGACGACTTTTGGGATAACGATGCCTATTGCGTGACGAGCGACCCCGAGCGCGTTCGTCGCGCCATGGAGTCGCGCGGCAACGCATGGCTCAAAGGCGAAGAGGCCCCGTGCCGTCCCGTCGTCGATGGCGCGCCGGTATACAAGGCGAATATCTGGAGCGCCCGCTCGCGTGAGGAGCTCGCGGAGCTACGCGAGCGCGTTGCCGCTGAGGTGCCGGAACTCTCGCTCGTGTTTCCCAACAACCGAGTGCGCCTGTTTGACATCCTTCCAGCAGGTTGGGACAAGGGTTGCGCTGCGCTGGAGTTGGCGCGCGCTTTGGACCTGACGCCCGATGAGGTGGCCGTATTTGGCGATTCCGATAACGATCTGCCCATGATCGATGCCGTTCCCAACTCCGTTGCAGTCGCCAATGCCAACGAGGCTGTCACGGCTGCCGCGCGCTGGCATATCGGCGCTGCGGCAGACGATGCGGTCGCCGGGGCTCTGCATCAGATTGCCTCCTGCGCCGCGACGGGGGAAATGCCGTCGTTTATGCGTCAGATGAGCACGACGGGTTTCGACGTCACGAACGTCTAGGGAGGGCGCTATGAAGCTTCAGCAGCTCAGGTATGTCGTCAAAGTTGCCGAATGCGGCAGCATTACCGAAGCCTCGCGCCGGCTCTTTGTGTCGCAGCCTTCGATTACCGCGTCGATCCGCGATCTCGAAAACGAGATGGGTGTGCACATCTTTGAGCGCACCAACAAGGGTGTCATTGTGTCCGAGGAGGGCGAGACCTTCTTGGGCTACGCGCGCCAGGTGCTCGATCAGGCGGATCTGCTCGAAGGCAAGTACAAGGGCGCGTCCGAGCAGGTGCCGCACTTTAGTGTGAGCTGCCAGCATTATTCCTTTGCCGTCAACGCGTTTGTCGATGTGATCCGTGAGTTCGATGCCGCGCGCTATGACTTTACCCTGCGCGAGGAGCAGACTCACGAGATTATCGAGGACGTCGCGCATATGAAAAGCGAACTGGGCATCCTATATCTGTCCGAGCACAACCGCGAGGTCATCGAGCGCATGCTGGTGGCCAACGAGCTCGTGTTCGAAGGGCTCTTCTGCGCCACGCCGCATGTCTTCGTCTGCGCCGACCATCCGCTGGCGGCCCGCTCCAGCGTGACGCTCGAGGACTTGGAAGACTACCCGTTCCTGTCCTACGAGCAGGGCAGTTACAACTCGTTTTACTATTCCGAGGAGCTGACCTCGACGTTTGAGCGTCGCAAGAATATCCGCGTGCGCGACCGTGCGACGCTGTTCAACCTGGCCATGGGCCTCAACGGCTACACGGTGTGCTCGGGCGTAATTAGCCACGAACTCAACGGCCCCGGCATTATCTCGATTCCGCTCGATGTGGATGAGTACATGGAGATCGGCATCATCACGCGCAAGAACACGACGCTTACGCGCTACGGTCAAGCCTATATCGACGCGATCCGTCAGCATATCTAGACTGCTGCGTCCTGTACAGGTCAAATCTCTTCATGGCAGTCCCAACTGATATAGGAAGCCTCTATATCAAACTGTTATAAACGTATATTTTACGATGGCTATATGAGCGCTCATACTTTGTCCCAGTAAAGCAACCAATGCAAAGGGAGATATCTATGAGTGCTTTAACCACGCTGAACGCGCCGTTTCGCGCCGATATCGTCGGCAGCTTTCTTCGTCCACAGGCCGTAAAGGACGCCCGTGCCGCCTATGCTGCGGGCACACTCGACGCCGCCGGTCTTAAGGCCGTCGAGGATGAGGCCATTCGCGACCTGGTGGACAAGCAAAAGTCCGCTGGCCTGCAGGTGATTACCGATGGCGAGTTTCGCCGCAGTTACTGGCACCTCGACTTTATGTGGGGGCTCAACGGCATTGAACGCCGTACCTCGCGTACGGGCTATATGTTCCACGACGAGGAGACCACAGCCGACACCGCCGTGGTAACCGGCCCCATTAGCGGCGAGAACCATCCGTTCGTCGAGCACTTTAAATTTGTCAAGGCGCTCGAGGGGGAGGGCCAGGTCGCGCGGCAAACCATTCCGGCGCCGATCCAGACGTTCTCCGAAGTCACGCTCGACCGCTGCGACGGCCAGCAGGAGAGCCTGCGCGCTGTCTATAAGACCGATGAGGAACTTGCCGACGCCATCGCAGCCGCTTATCGCACGGTGATCGCCGACCTGTACGCAGCAGGCTGCCGCAACATCCAGTTTGATGACTGCACCTGGGGCATCTACTGCGACACCGATTTTGTCGCCAAAACCGGCATGAGCCCGGTCGATCTGCAAAAGGTAAGCGAGCTGGGTGTGGCGCTCAACAATGCCGCCATCGCGGACAAGCCCGACGATCTGGTCATCAACACGCATGTGTGCCGCGGCAACTACCACTCCACCTATGCCTTCGAGGGCGGCTATGACCCCATCGCGCCGTACCTGTTCGCAAACGAGGATGTCGATGCATTTTACCTGGAGTTCGATACGCCGCGCGCCGGCGGTTTTGAGCCGCTCAAGTACGTTGCCCCGGGCAAGAAGGTCGTGCTGGGCTTGGTAACCACCAAGGCGGCAGAGCTCGAGAACGAGGATGTTATCGTCGAGCGCATCCGTGAAGCCGCAAAGTACGTGCCGCTCGAGAACCTGTATCTGTCGCCTCAGTGCGGCTTTGCCAGCTGCGAGATTGGCAACAAGCTGACCGAGGATGAGCAATGGGCAAAGATCGCGCTGGTCAAGCGCATTGCCGAGCGCGTTTGGAAATAGCGCTAGTGTTTGCAGGTGGCGGCGCGTGCGAGGCATAGTGTATCGCGTACAATGGTTCGGATCGTATCGTTCGGGCAGGTTATCCGATATGCCTGATCGCCCTTCCATTCGAAAGGACATCCATGTCCCAGTCCTCGACGCCCGCCGTCAGCGATGCCATCTACGACGCATCGTCGCTCGGCCGCCCGCGCATGTTCCTGCTCGGCCTACAGCACCTGTTTGCCATGTTTGGCGCCACCGTGCTGGTGCCCGTGCTCACCGGCCTCTCGGTATCGGCAACGCTTTTGTTTGCCGGCTTGGGCACGCTGCTGTTCCACTTCCTGTCGCGCGGTAAGGTGCCGGCATTTTTGGGCTCATCGTTTGCCTTTATTGCCGGTTATGCCGCAATCGCGCCCAACGGCGAGACCGAGCTTTTGCCCTACGCCTGCCTGGGCGTAGCTTGTGCCGGCCTGCTCTATCCGGTGCTGGCGGCGCTCTTCCGCGCCTTTGGCGCCAAGCGCGTCATGCGCTTCTTCCCGCCGGTGGTGACTGGCCCTATCGTCATTTCCATCGGCTTGATTCTGGCGAGCTCCGCTATTGCCAACTGCCAGACCAACTGGCTTGTGGCTGTTATTGCCGTTGCCGTTATCGTGATCTGCAACATTTGGGGTCGCGGCATGGTCAAGATCGTGCCGATTCTGCTGGGCGTTGTGGTGAGCTATGCCGTTGCGGCTGCGCTGGGCGAGGTCGACTTTTCTGGCGTCGCAGCCGCTCCCTGGGTCGGTCTGCCCATCGTGTGGGATAACACCGTGTTTGCGCTCTTTGGGCCGCAGTTCGATAGCGGTCTTGCCACGACAGCCATCATCACCATCATGCCGTTGGCCTTTGCAACCATGATCGAGCATATCGGTGATATCTCCGCTATTGGCTCCACCTGCGAGCGCAACTACATTGCCGATCCCGGCCTGCATCGCACGCTGCTCGGCGATGGTCTCGCCACGATTCTGGCTTCGCTCTTTGGCGCTCCGGCCAACACCACGTATGGCGAGAACACCGGCGTGCTTGCCCTGACGCGCGTGTTCGACCCGCGCGTGATTCGCATTGCCGCGTGCTGCGCCATCGTGCTTTCGTTCTGCCCCAAGTTCGCCGCGGTCATCGCCGCCATGCCGCCATGCGTTATCGGCGGCGTGTCGCTCGTACTCTACGGCATGATCAGTGCCGTAGGCGTGCGCAACCTCATTGAGAACCAGGTCGATTTCCAGAACAACCGCAACGTGCTGGTGGCCGCTCTGGTACTCGTACTTTCGCTCGGCATCGCGTACAGCGCCGCCGGCGCCATCGTGTTGGAGCTGGGCGGCGTGACCATTTCACTGTCCGGCATTGCCGTGGGCTCACTGGTGGGCATCGTGCTCAACGCGATTCTGCCGGGTAACGACTTCGAGTTCGACGTTTCTGAGCTTGAGGAGACTGTCGAGTAGTAGTTGTGTTCAGCTAAATCAAAAATATGGCGCCCATGCGTACGCGTGGGCGCCATATTTAATGCGTCAGTATCCAGTGTATGCCGCGGGCCATGCGCAAGTCGGTTTGGGCAAAGTGATTGCCGGGGTTGAGTTCCATCGTTGTTGGGATGCCGCGCTCGATGAGTAGCTCTTCCATTGCGCGCGTGTCGTCGAGCACGTGCCTCATCATGCGGTTGGGCGTCTTGGTTTCCTTTTTGCCGAGCGACAGATAGACAGCTTGCGGGCTGCCGGCAAATGGCGCCGTGCTGGCGCAATCGACAAAGTCGGGAAACCATAGCGACCCCGATGCGCTCGCGGCGCGGTCTAAGGCACCGGTTTGCCAGAGGGACCAAAGCGCGAAGAGGCCCGCGAGCGAGTAGCCGGCAACGCCGCGCCAGGTGGGCGGCTGAGGAAGCGACGACTCGACCTGGGGGATTATCTGATTCAGCAGCTCATCGAGAAAACCGGCAGCTTGGCCGCCGAAAGGCTCGGCATCGCGTACGGTCCCGTCGCATGCCCAGGGGCTCAGCTCGCGATTCCAATCGAGCCCGCCAATGGCGACAAGGGTGAACGGTGGGCAGTCGAGCTCTCGGCAACACTTATAAACCTCGCTGCCGTCGCCCACGACCACAGGAAGGTAGATGACAGGCGCGCTTTCCGTATGATTCGAATAAACGGTTATCTGCTTTTGATGCGCTTCCATGACGGGCTTCTCTCAGTGTTGTGATATCGGCAGCCCCAATTGTCGCACGCCAGCGTATGCCGGTTGGGCTAGACCAAAGACAATCTCGTGCATCCCCTGCGGACGCATATGGAAAACGCCACCGCCGGAGGGGAGCTCGGCGGTGGCGTTGTTAAACGGTGCTGGGGCTCGGGGCCTTCGCGGGAGCTGCCATGTGCGCAGAGGCGTTTAAGAACGCTTACGGCTCGCCATGGTGCCTGCGGCGATAGCGGCTGTTCCCGCAAGGACGGTTGCCACGATGGCCGCACCCGAGGTGTCGCCGGTTGCCGCGAGCACGCCGGTAGTCTTGGCTTTCGTGGTTGAAGCCGCAACGGCCTTGGTCGGCTTTGAGCCCTCAGGCTTGGGGTTCTGCTTGGACTCCGCGGGCTTGCTTTCTGCGGGCTTGGTCTCGTCGGGCTTGGGGTCTTCCGGCTTGGCTACCTCGGGAGGTGCGATGGTCGTACTTTTGGCGACTGCTTTGATATAGAGGGAGTCGACCGTGGCGTCGCCCGTGCCGATGGCCTGGCCTGCCTCGTAGATGCCGTCACGGAGCTTGCGATAGTCAATGACCTTGCCGCCTTCGGGCGTCTGGATGGCGGCGTTCTCAATCTTGATGGTGCCGATTGTCTTGCCGTCAGCGCTCATGGCACGGGCAAAGATTGCCGCTGTATCTCCTTCGGCCGTTACCTTGCTGCGGATGATCGAGATGACTGCGGGTGTGACGCCCTCGCTGGTCTGGGCGATGATGCCGATGTTCTCGCCTTGGGGTTCGCGCCTCGTCTCGCCATCTTGGTTTTCGCTGTAGGGGATGGGGCCGTCGCCGTTCTCGACATAGCGGGCTATGGCCTTGACAACGGAGTCGCTGATGTAGATGTGGCCGCCCTTCTCGTTGGGTCGATCGTTTCTGGTGGAGAATGCAGCCGAAACCTCGCCTTCCGCAAACGCGTCCACGGTGGAGCCGTTCTTGATGTCGATGTCGCCCCCGTCAGTGATGAGGGCGATGGCCTGGCCGCCGTTCGCGCTGGTACGGACCGTCACGGTCGCGTGATCGAGCGTAACGCCCTTGTGGGCATAGACGCCATATTCAACACCGCTTGCGTCAAGGGAGGCGTTCGTGACCGCGAGACTGCCCTCAGTGTCGACGGCAAGATATCCCTCGGCGTTTGCCTTGACCTGGCTGCCGTCCGAGATGTTGATATTGCCGCCGCTCCAAAGGGCCTCACCATCGGCTGAGCTTGCCTCGACCGTCCCGTCACCCTTGATGGTGAGGTTCTTGTCGGCTCCAATACCCTTGTCCTTGGTAGCCCTGGCGGTGACGGCTCCGCTGTCGTCAATCGTGATATTGCCGTTTGCCCTGATGCCATCCGATGCACCCGTGGCGTTGACGTTGCCCGAACCTTTGATAGCGAGATCACCTCCGGCATTGATGGCATCAAACCCAGTGCTCGTGGCGTTGACGGATCCGGCTCCGTCGATGTTGATATTACCCGTGGAGAGGATAGCGTCCTCAGTAGATGTCACGCTGAGCGTGCCGCCCTCGTTGCCTTGGATATTGAGCTCGGCATTCTCGTTAGTGCCATGAGAAACGTTGATGCTTTCGATCCATTCGGCAGTGACGATGTTGGTTCCCGAGTAATTCACGTTGAGCTTGCCTGCGGCCTGGATCTCGCCGCCGTTATAGTTGTTGAGCTTCAAGTCGTCGGCGCCGTCCCACGACCAGGTACCGGCCTCGTCGCCCGCCGCGGTGTTGTACTTGTTGCCGCCGACCTTGACCCATTCCGCTGCGAGCGAGACGCTCGGCATGAGCAGCGAGCTCACCGTGAGCGCGCACACGGCGCCCGCGACGATGCGGCGCGTCACGCGGCGCCAGCTGCCGTGCGCGAGTCCTATGCGACGGCGAACGTCGGGTTCGGCAACATGGGTTCCGGCGGTAGTGTCATTGCGTTTGGGGGTCGTGAACAAGGCTGCCATGGTTGCTCCCGTTCTCATAGGGCCTATACGACTAGATTCAGCGTATCTGCTGGATGTTGCCGGCGGTAGTGCCGTTTGGAGGGCAAAATG
>CABUUB010000086.1 GCA_902494625.1 uncultured Collinsella sp. | reverse complement strand
GAGCCGGTCAATCACGATCTTGTCGCAGGCATTTTGGCCGACTTGGAGCGTGAGGGCTTTTGTCGCGTGGAGGGCGACCGCTGGCTAAGCGTGTAGCCCGCCCGAATCTGAAAAACAGGATTGTAAGGTTTAGATTTTCGACATGAGGGCATCCTAAAGAAAAGGCCGCTCGAAGCCTACGGGCGGCATATGTTGAAGGGAAGTACACCTATGGATTTTGAGAACTCCCAAACCAAGAAGAACCTCGAGACCGCTTTTGCCGGCGAGTCGCAGGCGCACACCAAGTATCGCTACTACGCATCTAAGGCCAAGAAGGACGGCTACGTTCAGATCTCGAATATCTTTGCCGAGACGGCGGGCAACGAGTCCGAGCACGCCAAGCTGTGGTTTAAGTATCTGCACGACGGCGCCGTTCCGGGCACTCTGGACAACCTGCGCGACGCCGCCGCGGGCGAGAACTACGAGTGGACCACGATGTACGACGAGTTCGCCAAGACCGCCGAGGAGGAGGGCTTTACCGAGATCGCCGAGAAGTTCCGTGGCGTCGGTGCCGTGGAGAAGGCTCACGAGGAGCGCTACAACAAGCTTGTCGAGCGCATTGAGTCGGGCGAGGTGTTTGAGCGCGAGGGCGTGAAGGTGTGGAAGTGCCTGAACTGCGGGCACCTGCATGTGGGTGCCGAGGCGCCCGAGGTGTGCCCGGTTTGTAACCACCCGAAGGCGTACTTTGAGGAGCAGGTGGTGAACTACTAGCGCTTGGCGCTGACATGAGCTGGGCCGGGAGGGCGGGATTGCCTTCCCTCCCCGCTCACGGCTTCGCAGGGTCGCGTTGAGGGAAGGCAATCCCGCCCTCCCGGCCCGCTTTGGGTCGTTGCGTGCTCGCTACAGAAAAGCTGATAATAAGTTTGTGTGCCGCCCCTATCGGGGCGGCACGTTTTTGTATGGGGACTGGTTGGGACGGCACCGTTCATGGGTGGGGTACACTGGGTGGCGACTTTTAGTTTATCTACTACCTGATGGGGTGTTTTTGTATGGGTAAGAAGTCTCGGGCTCGGGTTGCTGCGGCGGGAACTCGCAAGGATCCTGGTCGTCGGGTTGCCGAGGGTAAAAAGGTCGATCGTGTCGAGAAGGACAAGAAGGTTGGCGCGCATGCTCATCCTGAGTGGGCGCCTCACCTCAATACGGCTAGCGAGGATCTGACTGCTAAGTTGTTTACTCTGGTCGAGGTTATCTTGGGCGTGGTGCCCGTGGTGGTCATTGGCTTGTTCTTGGCTTCGAAAGATGCCACGAGTGTCGATAAACTCACCGATGTCTTTTCTCAGGACCCCTCGATGGTGGTTACGTTTATCTCTGCGTGCCTGCAGCCGTTTGTGGCGTACATGTTGTACATGATTTATCGCAAATACTGCGAGGGCGACGCTGGTTTTGCCGCCGGCAACCTGATCGGTCTTTTGTGCTCCGAGATCCTACTGCTCAATATCCCAGGCGTCATCGGTATGGGCATCTTGCTGTGGCGTGTTTGGCGCAACGTCGCCCCGCACTTTGAGAGCTGGTTGTTTGAGCGTCGTGCAATGGGCGTGCTGGCAGACATTGCGGGCTCGCTCGTGATTTTAGCCTTGGCGTTTATGTGCGCCACCGCCGCCCGCGGTCTCGCGGGCATGTAGTCTGTCCTCACCGACCACGGAGCGCAGGGCAACTGCTGGTTTCACCGCTCCGGACGTCAGACCCGCGGCGCATCCCTTTCCCTCTCGCTCACGGCTTCGCAGAGTCACGCGAGGCAAAGGCATGCGCCGCGGGTCTGACGACGCGGGCTTGCCAACGAGTTTTGGCTAATAGATTGGTTTGTGTGCCGCCCCTTTGGGGCGGCACTTTTTGTGTGGGGTCCCGGTCTCCACAATTTTCGTCAAGCTTTTGGTTAGATTTTGGTCAGTTGGCGTAAGGGTGGAAGGCCAAAAGATTGCTGGCGAAAAAAGCTCAGAGAAAGTGCTGGTAGGGGAGTTGTTGAGCTTTTCGACAGCTTTTGAGCAAAAGAAACTTTGTGGCTATTGCCGGCGATTGCGTTGTCGCGGTCATGGCGGTGCGGGATGCTGGTCGTAAGCGTCGAATGCTCCGATTTTGGAGGCCAGCATGGATCTGTTTCTTGAGACTCCGCAGCAACAAACTGAGCGCAGGCTGCGTCAGCAGCAACGACTCATGGAGATGCAAATGCAAGGGGTAGCCGCCCAGCCCTTTGCGCAAAATGTCGTGCCCGCTGTTGTACCTGCAGCTGTGCCCGGGTGCGAATCGGCGCCAGAGGCCTATTCCGTACAGCAAGATTCATATGCGCAGGAGCTCGCGTTCGACAAGCGTCGTGCGCGTCGTCGCCGCGTGGGCCAGCGCCTGCGCACATTGGCGATGATCGTGCTCATTCCGCTAGGGCTTGCGGCGATTTTCTTGGTCTCGTATGCGCTCACCTGCATCCTCAACGGTGCTTCGCCCGGCGAAGTGCTCCAACATCTGTCAGCCCTCGGCCAGCGCCTAGGCGATGTCATAACAACAATCCGCGCCGGCTGGGAGAGCTAGCGTTTTAGCGTCCGCGGCTCTAAGAGAAATTTGTCTGCAAGGCAGTGAGTGATCCGTGCGTGTGACGGGGTAAGATTGATCGCGGTTTTGATTGATGGCCGATTGAGTCTGTTGGGCGGAGTTTATGTCTGCTATTGATATTGTGCTTGTTGTGATCGCCTTGGTGGCGGTGGGGGTTGCTGTGACTTGCGCCCTCCAGCTCAAGAGCCTGCGTGCCGAGTTGCGGGAGCGTGGCGACAGTGGCGCGGAAACGCTGGCAGCGCTCGAGCAGGCCAACAACGCGCTCGATGCCCTGAACGTCGCGCTGGCCGAAACCCGCCGCACGGCCAATGCCATCGCGCAGCAGCAGACGACCGATGCGGCCGTGGAGCAGCAACGTTACCTGACCATCGCACGCGAGTTCTCGCAAGCTGGTGACCGGATGGATGACCTGCGCCGCGAGACGGCCCAACAGCTCGGCGCCAATCGCGAGGGCATCGAGCATCGCCTGGACAAGGTGCGCGAGACGGTTGATGCTCAGCTGGGCGCCATCCGCAAAGACAACAACGTGCAGCTCGATCAAATGCGCGCGACGGTGGACGAGAAGCTCTCCCGCACGCTCAACGATCGCCTGTCGGCATCGTTTAAGCAGGTGAGCGACCAGCTCGAGGCCGTGTACAAGGGCCTGGGCGACATGCAATCCATCGCCACCGGCGTGGGCGACCTTAAGCGCGTGCTGGGCAACGTGAAGGCGCGTGGCATTTTGGGCGAGGTACAGCTGGGTGCAATTCTGGCGGACATCCTTACACCCGACCAGTATCTGGAAAACGTCGCCACCAAGCCCGGCGCCTCGGAGCGCGTTGAGTTTGCCGTCAAGCTGCCGGTGGACGAGGGCGACCCCGTGCTGCTGCCGATTGACTCCAAGTTTCCGGGCGACGCGTACGAGCATCTGCTCGACGCCCAGGAGTCGGGTGACGCTGAGGCCGTCGCCGCAGCGCGTAAGACGCTCGATACCATGGTTAAGCGCGAGGCTAAGGACATCTGCGAAAAGTACCTGAGTGTGCCGGCAACGACCAACTTTGGCATCATGTTCGTGCCGTTTGAAGGACTGTACGCCGAGGTCGTCAGCCGCCCCGGGCTTATCGAGACCCTGGGCCGCGACTATCACGTCAACGTTGCCGGCCCTAGCACCATGGCGGCCATTCTCAACAGCCTGCAGATGAGTTACCAAACGTTTAAGCTGCAAAAACGCACCGACGATGTACTGCGCGTGCTCTCCGCTGTCAAGGCCGAGCTGCCGCGCTATCAAAAGGCGCTGCGCCGTGCCCAGCAGCAGATCGAGACCGCGGGCAAAACGGTCGAGGGCATCATTACCACGCGCACCAACGTCATAGAGCGCAAGCTCAAGGACATCGACGCGCTGGAAGACGCCGACCAAGCCGATGAGATCTTGGGACTCACGCCCGCGGGCCTTCCCACAGACCAAGAAGACGAGGACTAATTGCAACAAGACGGTGGGGCGCCGGCGTAAACGCGGGTGCCCCGCTACTTTTCGCATCGCGCTTGCCTGAAGTGCGCTTCAATGTGCAACAATGGCGTTTCGCCCTATCAGACGCGAAAGGAAGCCCATGTCTCAGAGAAGCACCAGCCCGCTCAGCCGCTCCACCGTGCGTCGCACGCTGCAGCGGTTTTGGGGTGTCACGCGCACGCAGCCGCTGATTGTCTTTCTCTCGGTGTTCTCGTCGGCGGGCTACATCTTTTTGCTGACGTTTGCCAATACCTATGTGATGGCCCTCATTGTCGACCGCGTTCAAGCCGGTCCCGTGGCGGGTGACCAGGTGTTTGAGGTCTTCGGCCCCTATATCCTGGCGCTCGTACTCGTTAATCTGGTGGGTCAGATCCTCTCCAAGCTACAGGACTACACCGTCTACAAGCTCGAGATCGCAGGCAACTATCACCTGGCGCGCCTATGCTTCGACACGCTCTCCAACCAATCCATGACATTCCATACCAGCCGCTTTGGCGGATCGCTTGTGAGCCAGACGAGCCGTTTTATGAGCGGCTATACGGGGCTGGTGGACGTGACGGTGTATTCGCTCGTCCCCACCATCACCTCGGTCATCTGCACCGTGGCCTCACTCGCCCCGGTGGTGCCGACGTTTACCGTGATCCTGGTGTGCATCATGGTCGTCTACATCGCGTTTGTCTGGCTTATGTACAAGCGCATCATGCCGCTTTCGGCCGCGACGTCCGCTGCGCAGAACAAGCTGTCGGGCGTGCTGTCCGACGCGGTCACGAACATCTTGGCCGTCAAGACCTGCGGGCGCGAGGACTTTGAACGCGATCTGTTCGACGCCGCCGATCGTGCCGCGCGCGATGCCGAGACGGTCTCGATGCACGCCATGATGCAGCGCAACTTTACGACCTCGGGTCTTATCGTCATCACCATGGCCGTGGTGAGTGCGTTCGTGGCGGGCGGCAACGCGTGGTTTGGCATCTCGGCCGGCGCGCTCGTCATGATCTTTACCTACACCTATAACCTCACCATGCGCCTGAACTACGTAAGTTCCATGATGCAGCGCATCAACCGCGCGCTCGGTGATGCGGCCGAGATGACGCGCGTGCTGGACGAGCCACGTTTGGTGGCAGACGACCCGGACGCCCCTGAGCTCAAAGTGACCGAGGGCGCGATTGATTTTGAGCACCTAAGCTTTGCGTACCGTGACGCTGTGTCGGGCGAGGGCGTGTTCGATGACCTGACGCTCCATGTGGCGGCGGGTCAGCGCGTGGGCCTGGTGGGCAAATCGGGCTCGGGTAAGACGACGCTCACCAAGCTGCTGCTGCGCCTGGACGATGTTCAGGGCGGCCGCGTGCTCGTGGACGGTCAGGATGTCTCGCGCTGCACGCAGCAGAGCCTGCGCCGTCAGGTTGCCTACGTGCCGCAGGAGGCGCTGCTGTTCCACCGCTCCATTCGCGAGAATATCGCCTACGGCCGCCCCGACGCCACCGACGAGCAGATCCGCGAGGCGGCTCGCTTGGCTAATGCGACCGAGTTTATCGACCGCTTGCCTCGTGGCTTTGACACCATGGTGGGCGAGCGCGGCGTCAAGCTCTCGGGCGGCCAGCGTCAGCGCGTGGCTATCGCCCGCGCCATCCTAACCGACGCGCCGATTCTGGTGCTCGACGAGGCGACCTCTGCCCTCGACAGCGAGTCCGAGGCGTTGGTGCAGGAGGCGCTCGAAAACCTGATGCGTGGACGTACCTCCATTGTGGTGGCGCACCGCCTGTCCACCGTGGCGGCGCTCGACCGCATTGTGGTACTGGCCGATGGCGAGATCGTCGAGGATGGCATGCATGCGCAGCTCGTCGAGGCGGGTGGCGAGTACGCGAGCCTGTGGAGCCGTCAGACCGGCGCATTCTTGGAGGCGTAAGCGTTTCGGACGTGGGACAATTGTGCCCATAAGTTTATTGTGCCGTTGAGCCGAGGAGTCGTTATGCCACGCGAGACCAATGCCGCCAAACGCGAGCGCGCCGTTGAGGTGTGCGAGCGTCTCAACCGTCGCTATGGCCCGGTCGAGTGCTTTTTGGACCACGAGAATCCCTTCCGCCTACTGATCGCGGTGCTGCTCTCGGCGCAAACGACCGATGCGCAGGTCAACAAGGTGACGCCGCGGCTGTTTGCCCAGTGGCCTACGCCCGAGGCCATGGCCGGGGCGAGCGTGGCTGACGTGGCAGACACCATCAAGTCACTCGGCTTCTACAAGAGCAAAGCCAAGCATGCCGTCGAGGCCGCGCAGATGATCGTCGCCGACTATGGCGGCGAGGTGCCGGCCGACATGAAGGAACTCGTGAAGCTGCCGGGCGTGGGACGCAAGACGGCGAACATCGTGCTCAACGTGGGGTTTGGCATTGTCGAGGGCATCGCGGTCGATACACACGTCAACCGCATCGCACACCGCCTGATGCTGAGCCCCAAGACGCATGCTAAGGAGCCGCTCAAGACCGAGCAGGATCTGCTCAAGATTTTGCCGCACGAGTATTGGGAGTCGGTCAACCATCAGTGGATCACCTTTGGTCGCGAGATCTGCGATGCCCGCAAACCCAAGTGTGACGATTGTCCGCTGGCAGATTTGTGCCCCAGCGTGCGCGTAGCGGGGTAGGGCGGAACGCATCTTCGTCTGGCGTTTTTTGCGGGGCTGGGTTTGCCCTTGAGCCGGAGTCCTCTCCATGCGCTACCATGACAGACAATGTATTTGACGTACGACCCGCCGAGCTTGCCCCGGCGGGCTTTTGGCGTTGCGATGCCGGAGGAACAGCATGCTCATTCACCGTATAGCCGCGCAGCTCTACACTGCCGAGGCGCTGCAGACCGTCGAGGCCGGACTCGATGCCGGCGAGGACGTGACGCTGGCCGTGTCGCAGTCGGGTCGCACGCTTATGGCGGCCGCTCAGTTTGCGCGCCGCCCGCGCCCCACGGTCTACGTTGTGAGTGGCGAGGATGCGGCCGATCGCGCCGCGCGCAGCCTTGCCGCCTATGTGGGCCTGGCGCACGTGTGCCGTTTTCCTGAGCGCAAGGATTATCCGTGGCGCGAGCAGGCGCCCGACGACGCCGTGGTGGCGCAGCGCTGCGAGGCCCTGGGACGCATCGTGCGCGGGGACAACTGCATCATGGTTGCCTCGGCTC
>CABUUB010000085.1 GCA_902494625.1 uncultured Collinsella sp. | reverse complement strand
TGCCGGCTCCGGTGCTTGGTCGAGCATAGCGCGGATGGCCCCGACGGCGTCCTCGCGCTTGACCTCCCACGCGCGGTGCGTAATGCCCGCGGGGTCGGTGACGGCGTAGAGCGACGCGCCCTCTTTGGCAGCGCTCAGGATGATGTCCATGACGGTCGACGCCTCGTAGGAGAGCGACACGGGGCGCGGCTGCACCTTAAGTTCGGCGATCGCGCGCGCGGCGGCGGCCACGTCAGCGCTGGCATCGCCCTTGTCGCCCGCAAGTACACTCGTCGGGCAGATCGCCACGACACCCGTCACGCGTCCCGGCTCGCCCGAGCATTCGTACACGTAATACGCCGCACCCGGGTCCTTGAGCATCAGACCATCGGCAATGGATACACGCAGAGCATCGTTGCCGCTCAGGATGCTGCCCATTGCAGGCAGCGCCTCGAGCACGCGGTCCTGAGCTGGGCGGATGCAGGGAAACGGAAGTGCTTTCATGGGCGGTCCTAACGCACGAGTCGGTTTGTTCGCGGCTTATTATGCCCCAACTTGGCCGCTCGCGTCCCAGAGCACGTTATCGGCGAGCGCGATGAGCACCTGCTGACAACGAACGATATCGGCATAGGGCACATATTCGTTGGGCTTGTGCGCGAGCGCGAGCGACCCGGGACCGTAGCTCATGCAATTGCGGTTACCTGTCTTGCCGGCAATGACGGCGGTGTCGGTGTAGCCGGTAAAGAAGCCGACGATCGTGTTCGCGTCCGTCACGTCATCCGCGGTACGCTTGAGCGCTGCTAGAAGGGGAGAGTTCGGGTCGCGCTCGATGGCGGGGCGGTCGCCCGTCACGGTGTAGCTGCCATGGCAACCGGGAACGGCGGCTTCGGCGACGGCGATGGCCTGCTCTACCATGCGCGTCGCAGCGGCCGTATCGGTCGGCGGGGTCAGGCGCATGTCGACCCAGACTTTGGCGCGGTCGGGTACGACGTAGGGGCGATATCCGCCCTCGATTTGGCCAAACGTGATGGTCGAAGGCCCCAGCTCATCGTGCGCGGGCAGCGCCGCAAGCGCGCGACGAAGCGAACACACGACCTCGGCCATGGCGGCGACGGCATCGGCGCCCTTCCAAGGCTGGCTCGCATGCGCCGTCACACCAGCCATTTCAATCTCGAACCACGTACGCCCCTTGTGCGCCACCTGGATTTGTCCGTCGGTGGGCTCGGTGTCCAGCACCCATTCGCGCGAACCGACCCAGCCGGCATCGATGGCTGCCTCGGAGCCTCGCATAAAGTCCTCTTCGTCGACCGAGCAGATGAGCGAAAAGCCGCGGCGGGGCAGCGAACCATCCCCCGCCATGCGCTCGAGCGTATGGACCAGTGCGGCAATGGCGCAAGCCAGGCCGCCCTTCATGTCGCAGGCGCCGCGGCCATAGAGCTTATCGTCCCGCACGGTCGCCCCGAGCGGCGGCGTGTCCGCGTCCCAGCCATCTCCCAGGGTGACGGTATCCATGTGGCAGATATAGACGAGTCGCGGCTCGTCGCTTTGGCCCGGCACGGTGACCATAAGGTTGCGGCGTCCGGGGAGTACTTCGTGCTCTGCAATCTGCACGGCATCGAGTACCGGATGGCTCAGCTGCGCCAACTGTTCCTCAACCAACGCTTTGATATAGCGTTCAATCTCGCCCTCATACGCACCTGGGTCGGAACTGTCGATCCGCACGAGTCCTTGCGTAAGCCGCCAAGCAAAATCTGTATCAACCATAGGCACCTCACAGATAGTTAGGTCAACATACAGATTGTATGCCAAGAAGCGGCTCGGTGCATTTAATGGAGTGCTCACAAAAACGGGGGCACCTCTCGTGCGAAAGGCGCCCCCGCGGGCATTCAATGTCAGCGACGGGCAGGCCACATGGGGAACTGCCCGTCAGATCAGCCGGCGCTATTTGATTACGCGCACGCGATACATCGACGGAATCTGCTTGAGCGCCTCGATGGTGCTGCTGTCCAGGTGCTCGTCGGTGTCGAACATGGTGTAGGCGTTCTCGCCAGCGGACTCGTTGGTCATACGCTGCACGTTGGCGTTGTCCTTGGCGAGAATGGCCGTGATCTGGCCGATCATGTTGGGCACGTTGGCGTGCAGGCAGGCGATGCGGCTTGCGGCGCGCGCCTTGCCCATGCTGCAGGCGGGGTAGTTGACGCTATGTGCGATGTTGCCGTTCTCCAGGTAATCCTTGAGCTCGCTGATGGCCATATCGGCGCAGTTGGCCTCGGCCTCGCCAGTGCCGGCGCCCGAGTGCGTGGTGATAAACGTGTTCGGCATCTTGACGGTCTTGGGCGTGGCAAAGTCGCAGCTAAACCAGCTCAGCTTGCCCTCGCGCAGGGCAGCGTCGACGGCGTCCTCGTCAATGATGGTCTCGCGTGCGTAGTTGATCAGCACGGCGTCCGGGGCCAGCAGGTTAATCTGCTCGGTGCTGATCATGCCGATGGTGTCGGCCTTGCTGGGCACGTGTACGGTGAGGTAGTCGCAGCCGCGGCAGAGATCCTCGAGCGTGCCCACACGCTGCACCTCGCGGCTCAGCACCCACGCGTGCTCGACGGAAATGAACGGGTCGTAGCCGTAAACGTCCATGCCCAGGTCGACGCAGGCGTTGGCGACCTTGGAGCCCACGTTGCCCAGGCCGATGACGCCGATGCGCTTGCCCTTGAGCTCGCGGCCCACAAAGGCCTTTTTGGCCTTCTCGGCATCGACCTGAATCTCGGGGTCGTCGGCGTTGTCGCGCACCCAGTTCATCGATTGCACCACGCCGCGGCTCGAGAGCACCAGCATGCCTAGGACGAGCTCCTTAACGGCGTTGCTGTTGGCGCCGGGGGAGTTAAAGACGACGACGCCCTTCTTGGCATACTCCTCGACGGGGATGTTGTTGACGCCGGCGCCGCAGCGGGCGATGGCGCGGATGCCCTCGGGCAGCTCGTAGCCGTGCAGGTCGGTCGAGCGCATCAGGATCGCGTCGGCCTCCTCGGCGGTGCCCACAAACTCGTAGCCCTCGCCAAACTCGACTTTGCCGTCCTTGGTGATGTCGTCGATGGTTTTGATCTTACGCATGGAAAACTCCTTAGCAGGTTTGTCTAAAACAAGTGGTTTGAAGTGGCTGGTCGGCCCGCGCGTTGCGGGCTAGTTAGATCGCGGGCTCAAACTACGCTGCGCTTCGAAGTCCTTCATGTACGTGGCCAGCGCCTGCACATCTTCCATGGTTACGGCGTTGTAGACGCTGGCGCGCATGCCGCCCACCAGGCGATGGCCCTTGACGTTTTGGATCTGGTGCTCTGCCGCGCCTGCGACAAAAGCCGCATCGAGCTCGGCGTCGCCGGTGCGGAAGGTGACGTTGGCGATGGAGCGGCTGTCGGCCTGCGTGGTGCCATGGAACAGCACGCTGTGCTCGAGCAGGTCGTAGAGCAGGTTGGCCTTGGCCCAGTTGCGCTCGGCCATGGCGGCAAGTCCGCCGGTCTCCTCGACCCAGCGGAACACCTTACCGCACACGTAGATGCCAAAGGTGTTGGGCGTGTTGAGCATAGAGCCCTTGGCGGCCTGGGTCTTAAGGTCCATGTACTGCGGCGTCTGCGCAAAAGCGGGGCCGTCGGCGATGAGGTCGTCGCGCACGATGACCACGGTCACGCCCGCGGCACCGGCGTTTTTCTGCGCGCCGGCGTAGATGAGGCCGTAGCGCTCAACGTCGAGCGGCTGCGACAGAAAGCAGCTCGAGACATCGGCGACCAGCGGCACATCGCCGCAAGCGGGCAGCTCACGGTACATGGTGCCAAAGATGGTGTTGTTCTGGCAGATGTAGACGTAGTCGAGCCCGTCGCCCGCGGCCTCGGCGGCAATGCGCGCGTTGATGTCGGCCATGTCGGGGATGCGGTCGAAGTTGGTGTCCTCGGAGCTCGCGAGCAGCACGGCCTCACCGTACTTGGTGGCCTCCTTGTACGCCTTGTTGGCAAAGTTGCCGGTCACGATGTAGCCGGCGCGGCCGCGGCGCATGAGGTTTATTGGGATGCCCGCAAACTGCAGCGTGGCGCCGCCCTGCAAAAACAGGACGCGGTAGTTGTCAGGGATGCTCAGCAGGCGGCGCAGGGTTGCCTCGGCGTCGTCGATGATCTGCTGGTACATGCTAGATCGATGGCTCATCTCGAGCACGGACATGCCGCAACCGCGGTAGTCCATCATCTCGTCGGCGATCTCGGCGAGCACGCTTGTAGGCAGTGCGGCCGGGCCAGCTGAGAAGTTGTGCACACGTGCCATCTTCTAGTTCCCCTCGTAGTCGTTTGAACGTTCGGGATACTTTAGCACAGTGGAGCGCCGGGCGCGACCGCATCACAGCAAAACCCGAGTGCGCCGCTATGATTTACAGGATGGTTACATGGGGGAGGGGTGCTTTACTCCTCAGGCAAATCCAAATCTGCGAGCGAAGGCATGAGGTTCTCTAGGCGCTTGATCTCTTCGCCACAAATTAGCTACCTCCTGGTCACTACGACGCCAGTGTGGCGATGACGGCTTCGTCGCCGGCGTATATGAGGGTGTTGCCATCGGGGATGATCGTCTGGCCGTCGCGTTTGAGCATCACGACGATAAAAGGATGCTTGCCTTGCGGCACATCGCGAAGACGCTGGCCGGCCAGGCGACCGTGGGGGGTTACGGTGACCTCGCGCAGTGTAACCTCGGCACGCTCTTCGAACGTTGGGGCGGCCATCACCAGCAGATCGCCTTCCTGGATCACGGTATCGCCGTTGGGCAGCACCGGGTGCGCCCCGTCGCGCAGCACCAGGACCACAAGCATGTCCGTCGCGCTGCCAATGTCCGCGAGCGAGCGTCCGGCAAACGGATGTCCAACGCCCACCTTGAGCTTTACAAACGACATGCCGTCCTCGTCGCGGTAGTCGTTAAAGGTGCGGCGTACGTCGCCTGCCGCATCGATCATGTCGAACTTTTTCGCCACCGCTGGCAGCAGCGAGCCCTGCACCACAATGCTCGACACGGCAATCACAAACACCAGGTCAAATAGGTCGTGTCCGCCGGGAACGCCGGCCACCACGGCAAAGAGACTAAAGACGACCGAAGCGGCTCCGCGCAGGCCCGCCCAGCTTACGAGCGCGACCTGGCGGGGATTCGTCTTAAAGGGCGCCAAGAGCACGCCGACGGCGATGGGACGGCTCACGAAGAGCATAAACGCCATGAGCGCCAGGCCCGGCAACAGCGTTTGCGGCAGGCGCGCGGGCGTCACGAGCAGGCCGAGCAAAAAGAAGATAGTCATCTCGGCCATCTCGGTAAGGGTGTCAAAGAAGTGCGCCATCTCGACTTTGCCGGTGATGTCACTGGCGCCCAGCACAATGCCGGCTAGGTATACAGCCAAAAAGCCGTTGCCGCCCAGGTAGCTTGGTAGTGCGTAGGCGACGATGGCCACGGCGAACAAAAAGATAGTCTGCGCGCCCTCGGCCGTTGCGTGCGCGCGTTCAATCAGGCGGCCCGCCGCCCAGCCGATGGCAAGGCCCAGGCCCGCGCCCAGGATAATCTGCTTGGCCAGCAGTGCGGGAATGTTGATGTCGCCGCCTGCCGCAAGGGTCGCGAGCACCGCGGTGAGCATGTAGGCGACGGGGTCGTTGGAGCCCGATTCGACCTCGAGCAGCGAGTCGGTGCCGCCCCTCAGCGAAAGGCTGTGCTCGCGCAGCACGCTAAAGACGCTTGCCGCGTCGGTGGATGCCACGACCGATCCCAGCAGCAGGCCGCCGATCCAGTCGAACCCCAGCGCGAAGTGGGCGAACACGCCGGTGATGCCGGCAGTGATGACGACGCCGAGCGTGCTCAGCAGCACCGCCGGCGCAGCGACGGGCTTGGCGCGGTCGATATTGGTGTTAAAGCCGCCGTAGAACATGATGAACAGCAGCGCCGTGCTGCAGACGGTTTCGGTGAGTGCGTAGTCGCTAAAGTCGATATGCGCCGGGCCGTTGACACCCAACAGCATGCCGAGCGCGATAAAGATGAGCAGGGTGGGGAAGGGGAGTTTTTTGCCGACGGGTTTGATGGTCAGGCACAAAATGATGACGAGGCCGATAAAGAGAAGGATCTGGTTCATGGATAGTGTCCGCTCCTGGGTGGTTGGCGTGGCACGGTCAGTTGCCTGCGGTTATTTGTACCCAAAGATGGTGGGTTTATGGGGTTGGATTGCGGGCGTGCGCGATATCGTCATAGACGGCTGCCGTCTTTGCCTCTGCTCGGAAACCCTTTCCAGCTTTATTGCAACGGAGTACAATGGGTAACGTTTAAGTTCAACTTGAAGTTTTAGTTGCGGCGCCGGGCTTCGGCCGCAATGCAAGGAGAGACGTACCATGGCGATCTATGTGACATCTGATGCTCACGGGCACGTGCGTGCGCTTGACGAGGCCCTGTCTAAGATCTTGTTGACTTCCGACGACACGCTGTACGTGCTGGGCGACATGATCGATCGCGGGCCCGATCCGGTCGGCGTTATTAAGCTCGTGCGCTCGCTGCCCAACGCCCGCGTGCTCAAGGGCAATCACGAGCAGATCATGCTCGATGCCATCATTGGCCAGGATCCGCTCGATGCCGAGACCTGGGATATCAACGGTGGCTGGACGACGCGCGAGCAGCTCAACGACATGGAATATGAGGCATACGAGGAACTCGTGCGATGGATGGCCGCGCTGCCGCTCTACGCGGTGGTCGAGACTGCCGAGCGGCCGTACCTGCTGGTGCACGCCGGCATTCAGACCGAGGCGGCGCGTGCGTTTTTGCTTGAGCATGGCGTCGATTGTGCCGATGGCGTCGGAGCGGTGGATGCCGATCGCGAGCTGCTGCAGCAGATGCTCGCGGTGCAGTCGTCCGATGACCTGCTATGGATTCGTCACGGCTATTGGGATGTGCCGACCGGGCTGCTTTCTGCCGAGGGCAAGGGCCCGGTCGTGGTGAGCGGTCACACGCCCACGGTATCGCTTGGGCGCTATTGCGAGGTCGGTGGTCTGGCGGGGCTCGATGAGGAATCGGGACGCGGGCAGATCGTGCGCTTGGGCGGCGAGGACACTGCCGGTGTGCCCGATCGCATCGACATCGACTGCGCCGCCGCCACCGGCTCCGAGTTCGGCCGCGTGGGCATCCTGCGCCTGGACGACGGGGCGGAGTTCTACGCGAACATCAACCCGGGCGAATAACCTTGTTCCGCCGTTCTACCGAACGGCGGTCACGTTGACGCTGCGCAGCCCCGAAGTACCCCATCTTGTCGCTCAAACCGTCGCTCGCGTA
>CABUUB010000084.1 GCA_902494625.1 uncultured Collinsella sp. | reverse complement strand
CGCAAGCGCCCATGGTGGGGAACATGCCGGCAAACGCGGTCCACAGGCTCGGGTCAGTCTCGCCCGCGTCGGCGACGGACAGCAGCGAGCCGGCGGTGGCGACGACGTTCTCCTTAGCCACAAGGCCCGAGACGGTCAGCGCAGTTGCCTGCCAGGTGCTAAAGCCGAGCGGGGCGAAGATCCAGGCGACCAGGTTGCCCAGCATGGCAAGCACGGAGTAGTCCATGAACTCCTCGGGGATGCCCTCCATAGCAGGCAGGAAGCCAAACGTGCCGTTGTAGCTACCAAAGTTGGAGAGGAACCACACCACGACAGTGGACGCGAAGATGACCGTGCCGGCCTTCTTGATAAAGGCCCAGCAGCGCTCCCAAACGTGCAGTGCCCAAGAGCGGATCGCCGGGAAGTGGTAGGCGGGGAGCTCCATGACAAACGGGGTCGGACGGCCGGCGAAGAGCTTGGTCTTCTTGAGCATGAGGCCCGAGGCGATGACGGCAAAGACACCCAGGAAGTAGAAGAGCGGGCTGATCCACGCGGCGGTGGTGGAAGAATCGCCGATGATGGAACCCATGAGCAGGGCAATGATCGGCAGCTTAGCGCCACAGGGAATGAACGTGGTGGTCATGACCGTCATGCGGCGGTCCTTCTCGTTCTCGATGGTCTTAGTAGCCATGACGCCGGGGACGCCGCAGCCCGAGGACACGAGCATGGGGATGAAGGACTTACCGGACAGGCCAAAGCGGCGGAACACGCGGTCCATGATGAAGGCGACGCGAGCCATGTAGCCGCAGTCCTCCAGGAAGGACAGCATGACGAACAGCAGGAACATCTGCGGCACAAAGCCGAAGATGGCGCCCAGACCGCCGACGATGCCGTCGCAGACCAGCGAATCGACCAAGCCACCGTCCTCGGTGCCACCCGCCACAAGGGCGTCGTGGACCATGGTGGTAATACCCGGAACATACGGGCCATACTGCGCCGGGTCGACCGAGTCGGCGTCGTCACCCGCGGCCTCGACAGCCTCATCGTAGGCGTCGCGGCCCTGGCCGAGCACATACCAACCGTCGGTACCGAAGAGCTGGTCGTTGGTGAAGTCGGTCACCGTGCCGCCCAGAGTGGAAACGGCGATGTAGTACACGCAGAACATGATGACCACAAAGATCGGCAGGCCCAGAATACGGTTGGTAACCACGCGGTCGATCTTCTCGGAGGTGCTCATCTTGGCCGGAGCCTTGGTCATGCACTCGTCGATGATGTGCGCGATGACGCCGTAACGCTCACCGGTGATGATGGACTCGGCATCGTCGTCGCAATCCTGCTCGCACTGGGCGACCAGATCTTCGACGCGAGCGGCCTTCTCCTTGGTGAGGTTGATGAGTTTGCAGGCGTCCGCATCACGCTCAAACAGCTTGACAGCGTAGTAGCGGCGCTTGTTGGCGGGAACGCTCGCCGGAAGGTTATTCTCGATGTGGTCCAGAACGTCCTCGATGGAGGAGTCGAACTTGTGCTCCGGCACCTGGCCCTTAGAAGCAGCGGACTTCTTGACCTGCTCGAAGAGCTCCTTGATGCCCTTGTTCTTAAGAGCGGAGATCATCATAACCGGGCAGCCGAGCTTCTTGGAAAGCTTGTCGGTGTCGATCTTGTCGCCGTTCTTCTCGACCAGGTCGGCCATGTTGAGGGCAACGACCACGGGCAGGCCGGTCTCGATGACCTGAAGTGCCAGGTACAGGTTGCGCTCCAAGTTGGTGGCATCGACGACTTGGACGACAACATCGGGCTCGCCGCTCATGAGGTAATCGCGCGAGCATTGCTCCTCGGGGCTGTAGGGGGAAAGCGAGTAGATGCCAGGGAGGTCCGTGATGGTAACGTTCTTGTCGCTTAGGAGCTTGGCCTCCTTTTTCTCAACCGTGACGCCGGGCCAGTTGCCAACGTAGCCGTTGGCGCCGGTGATCAGGTTGAAAAGCGTGGTCTTGCCGCAGTTGGGGTTACCCGCCAGCGCGACATGGATCTGAGAATCCGCCATTCAATCCTTCTTCCTTGTGTGCCTGCGCTGCTTTCTCCGCGCAGGCTGGATAATGTGCTTCAAAGATGCTGCATTAAGTTAGAAAAACCTAACTTTATCTGCAGAAATACGCGCCGCGAGTCCTTACTGAACCTCGACGACGGCGGCCTCCTCCTTGCGGATGGAAAGCTCGTAGCCGCGCACGTTGATCTCGACCGGATCACCGAGCGGTGCAACCTTCACGACCTTGAACGAAGTGCCCTTGATGAGCCCCAGGTCCATAAGGTGGCGGCGAAGCGCACCCTCACCGTGAAGCTTGACGATGGTGGAGCTCTCGCCCACCTTAACGTCACCCAACGTCTTCATCCTCTTGTCCCCCTTTCGGTTTTTATGAAATGCTGCGGACTAACCGACGGTCATGATGTGCATGGCAACCTTGGAATCGATGCCAAAGCGTGCGCCCAGCACCGTGACGATGATATTGGCGCCACTCGAGCTCACCACGTGAATTTCGCTGCCCTCGACAAAGCCGAGGTCCTTGAGGTGGTGCTTCATATCCTCATTGCCCTTTACACGAGACACGCGCACGGTTTCGCCCGCTTTTACCATCGAAAGCGGCATTGCCGGCATCTGCGGTCCGCAAGACATGAGTGGCTCCTAACGTCAGTTCGTCCTCAACATCGACGCGGTAAAAGTTAACCACGCCTATGTTCGCTTTAGTAAACTAACACGTGGTTAACTTTTTGGAAAGGGTCCCCATTCAGATTTCGAAAAAGTTTCCTATACGAAACAAAGGCACCGCAAAGACCGTCTCTTTGCAGTGCCTATTGATACCAATTTATGCAACAGAGGGGACTGCCCCTTTGTCACATTGTTGAGGTTAAAGCGAGAGGTTTCTGATCGACGTGACGCAGGAGGCCTCATCCACGCCCGAAACGCGGAAGATGATGTCCTCGCCGCACTCGCGGCAGAGTGCCATGAGCCCTATAACGTCGCGGCCATCCGTGTGGCGATCGCCGATACTGACTGACACGTCGCTACGATGCTTGGCAATGATGTCATAGAGCAGAGCAACCGGGCGGGCATGTAATCCCAACGGATCTTTAATCGTCTTTGTAAACTCGACCATGTCCCCTCCCGCGGCATCGCACATTCGGCCAGCAAACCCAGCCACGTGGTAGTTATTGTACGTTACCGGCGCACCCCCGTCCCATAAAAAACGAGGGAAGGCACACGTCCTTCCCTCGTTACAGGCAATATGTAGCCGCTTGCCTACATCAGGCGCAGGCTGACGTCCTTGAGCTGGGCGCCGGAAACGGCACTCGGAGCGCCCGACATAAGGTCGGAGCCGCTAGCCGTCTTGGGGAACGCCATGACGTCGCGGATGGAATCGGAACCGGTGAGCAGCATGCACACGCGGTCCAGGCCCAGAGCGAAACCGCCCATCGGGGGCGCACCAAACTTGAGGGCCTCCATGAGGAAGCCGAACTGAGACTCGGCACGCTCCTCGGTAAAGCCCAGGAGCTTGAGCATGGACATCTGCATCTCGGCGTTGTGGATACGCATACCGCCGCCGCCGGCCTCAAAGCCGTCCATGACAAAGTCGTAGGTGCAAGAACCGGCTGCCAACGGGTCGGCCTCGATCTTGGCGATGTCGGTCTCGGTCGGCAGAGTGAACGGCTGGTGCTCGGCAGCGTAAGCCTTGCGGTCCTCATCCCAGTGGAACAGCGGGAAGTTGACGACCCACAGGAAGTCATGGCCCTCGCGCTTGATCTCGAGTGCATTGGCCATGTGGGAACGCATGCCGCCCAGGATCTCGTCGGAAAGCAGGCGCGGGCCGGCGGCGAACATCACAAGGTCGCCGGGCTCGACGTCCATGCGCTCGCGCAGAGCCGCCATCTCCTCGTCCGAGAAGAACTTGACGATGGGGCTGTTGATGGAGCCGTCCTCACGGAAAGCGATCCAGGCCAGGCCCTTGGCGCCAAACGTGGAGGCCACGCCGGCCAGCTTATCGATCTTGGCACGTGCCCAGGCACCGGCGCCCTTGGCGTTGATGGCCTTGACGACAGAGCCCTCCTCGTTTGCGGCGGTCGCAAAGACCTTGAACTTGGAGTTGGCAAAGATGTCGGTCAGGTCGACCAGGTGCATGCCATAGCGGGTATCGGGCTTGTCGGAGCCATAGGTGTCCATGGCATCCCAGTAGTTCATGCGACGCAGCGGCGTGGGCATCTCGACACCCATGCGACCGAAGGCATCGGCAAGAACCTCTT
Organism: uncultured Collinsella sp.; assembly: GCA_902494625.1. Classification (GTDB taxonomy): domain Bacteria; phylum Actinomycetota; class Coriobacteriia; order Coriobacteriales; family Coriobacteriaceae; genus Collinsella. The sequence continues at coordinate 3,362 of CABUUB010000084.1, read as the reverse complement.
CGAGCGCGCTCATGACATCGTTCTGGTCCACGAAGGACATCTCGATATCGACCTGGGTGAACTCGGGCTGACGGTCGGCACGCAGGTCCTCGTCGCGGAAGCACTTGGCAACCTGGTAGTAGCGCTCGACGCCACCGACCATGAGCAGCTGCTTCAGGAGCTGCGGGGACTGCGGCAGGGCGTAGAAGTTACCCGGCTGAATACGGCTGGGGACGATGAAGTCACGAGCGCCCTCGGGCGTGGACTTGAACAGGGAGGGCGTCTCGACCTCCATGAACTCACGGTTGTGCAGCGCCTCGCGAATGGCAAAGGTAAAGTCGGAGCGCAGCTTGAGGTTTGCCATCATCTCGGGACGGCGGAGGTCCAGATAGCGATAACGCAGACGGGTGTCCTCGCTAGTCTCGATGCCGTCCTCGATCTGGAACGGCGGGGTGACGGACGTGTTGAGCACCTCGGCGTGGTCGGTCAGGACCTCGATCTCGCCGGTCGCGAGCTTGGTGTTGGTGGTCTCCTCGCCACGAGCGCGCACGACGCCGTGGATCTTGATGGGCCACTCGGGACGCATGGTCTCGGCGATCTTAAAGGCATCGCCATCGGAGTGCTCGGGGTCGAAGGTGAGCTGTGTGATGCCCTCGCGGTCGCGAAGGTCACAGAAGATAAGGCCGCCGTGGTCGCGGCGACGGCTCACCCAACCGGTGAGGGTGACCTCTTCGCCCACGTTCTCGAAGCGAAGCTCGCCGCAGGTACGGGTGTGCATGGAATGCTCGTCAATGGGACGGGTCTGGCTCATACCAGTGATCCTCCTTTATGGATCTGTGCCGCCCCGTGTCGTTCCGGGCGGCGTCGTACAGATTTGCCCAGCCTGCGTAAACCGCGCAGCCGGACATGGCGTTCTATCTTATCGCACCTGTGTCGATGTGCCGCGGAAAAGTAGCTCATGCCCAAAGACTTGACGGAGACGAAACAATTGGTGCACCGCGGCCGTCGCCAAGGCGTGCCACGTGCGACAATGTGCCCCAATACAACTGCACTCGGAAAGGCCCGCCATGACTGCACGCCTCATCGTTATGGATATCGACTCCACACTCATCAACCAGGAGGTCATCGACCTGTTGGGCGAGGAGGCCGGCGTAGGCGAGCAAGTGGCAAGGATCACTGAGCGCGCCATGCGCGGCGAGCTCGACTTTAAGCAGGCGCTCGAGGAACGCGTGGGGCTGCTTGCCGGCTTGGATGAGAGCGTGTTCGAGCGCACCTTTACGCGCGTGACGTTTACCCCCGGCGCGCTGGAGCTTGTGCGCTCGGCGCACAGCAAGGGCTGGAAGGTCGGCGTGGTGAGCGGCGGCTTTCACGAGGTCGCCGATAAGATCGTGGCCGCCGCGGACATCGACTTTTGCCTGGCTAACCGCCTGGAGGTCGTGGACGGCAAGCTTACCGGTAAGCTGGCGGCAGACATCGTGACCAAGGAGTCCAAGCTCATCCAGCTGCTGGACTGGGCGGTTGAGTGCGGTGTCGATATGGCACACACCGTCGCGATCGGCGACGGCGCCAACGACATCCCCATGATTCAGGCCGCGGGCACGGGCATCGCGTTTTGCGCCAAGCCCAAGACGCGCGAAGCCGCCCCGTTTGCCATCGACGAGCGCAACCTGATGCTCGCCATGGACATCATCCTGCGCGACTAGTCGATCCGTCTAACAATTGAATCAGTCTGTCCTATAGTTTCCGAACAATTTTGTCTTAGTGTTCGGAAACATACCCTTTGAGTGCTAGACTTTGCGCCGTCGAAGGGAACATATATGGATAAGCGAGATCTTGAGCAATTGCTGAGCGATGTTGCCGGCGGAGCAGTCACCCCTGCCGACGCCCTCACGCGCATCCAGACGGCTCCGACCGCCGATTTGGGCTTTGCACAGCTCGATCTTTCGCGCGGGGTGCGCCAGGGAGCCGGCGAGGTTGTCTACGGTGCCGGTAAAACCGCCGAGCAGATTGCCGCCATTATCGGAGCACTGCGCGATGCCGGCCAGGAGCGCATCCTGGTCACGCGCCTGGATGCCGAAAAGGCAGACCGCACCTCGGAGCTCCTCGGCAACGGCATCGACCTGGGATATGTCCCAGACGCACAGCTCGCCCTCGTGGGCGGCAAGCCCTCCCCTACCGGCAACGGACGCATCGTCGTCGCCTGCGCCGGCACGAGCGACCTGCCTGTCGCCGAAGAGGCGGCGCTGACGGCCGAGTTCTACGGCAACGAAGTCGATCGCCTCTACGACGTAGGTGTCGCCGGCCTGCACCGTCTGCTCGCGCATGCCGAGGAACTTGCCCAGGCACAGGTGGTCATCGCCATCGCCGGCATGGAGGGCGCGTTGGCGAGCGTTATCGGCGGTCTGGTGAGCTGTCCGGTCATCGCCGTTCCCACCAGCGTGGGCTACGGCGCGAGTTTTGGTGGCGTAGCCGCGCTGCTCGCCATGCTCAACTCCTGCGCCAGCGGCGTTTCGGTCGTCAATATCGACAACGGCTTCGGTGCCGCCTACCAGGCAAGTCTTATCAATCATCTGAGCGCCGGCACACCCTGCGCCCGTTAAGGAGCATTCCATGTCCAACCATCAGCACACGCTTATCATCGACGGCACCTCGGGCATCAGCGGCGATATGACCGTCGCAGCCCTGCTCGACCTGGGCGCCAGCGAGGGGCACCTGCGCGAACAGCTCGCCACGCTGCCGGTCGACGGCTTTTCGATCGCCGTCACGCGAGCAAACAAGCATGGCATCGACGCCTGCGATTTCGACGTCCAGCTTGCAGAGGAACTCGAGAACCACGATCACGATATGGCCTGGCTCTACGGCAACGAAGCAGCTGCCGAGCACACGCACGAGCACGAGCACCACCATCATGACCATGACGAGCACGAACACGAACACCGCCACGAGCATGACCACGAGGGCCATCATCACGCCCACCACCATCACCACCGTTCTTTGGCGGACGTCACCGCCATCATCGATGGCTCGCAGCTAAGCGATGGCGCCAAGCGTCGCGCCCTCGCCATTTTTTCCGTACTCGCCGCCGCCGAGGCCAAGGCTCACGGCAAAACGCCCGAGACCGTCATGTTCCACGAGGTGGGCGCCGTCGACTCCATCGTCGACGTCTGCTCTGTCGCCATCTGCCTCGATGACCTGGGCATCGAGGATATTGTCGTCGAGTCGCTCTCCGAGGGCCACGGCACCATCCACTGTGCCCACGGCCTCATGCCCATTCCCGTCCCCGCTGTCGTCAACCTATGCCAGGCGGGCAATATCGCCCTCACGCCTGCACCGGTCGCCGGCGAGCTCGTGACGCCCACGGGCGCCGCCATCGTCACCGCGCT
>CABUUB010000083.1 GCA_902494625.1 uncultured Collinsella sp. | reverse complement strand
GGGGCTGACACCAGCACGGTGCCCCCCCCTGTATTTGGTATGCTCGGTATGATTATTCCTCACAAACAATCAAAGAAATCTCGACCACAATCGGTCTACGGTAAAGCAAATGGTAAAAACGCTTGCTACGTTAATTAGGCAGTCAATTAAAATCGAAACGCATTGACCGTCCCCCAACGGGGTCACGCCGCAAATCCACATGAGCATCGAGGACGGAAGCGGAAGCATGGAATTGGCCCCGAGCTGTATGTAGATCGCCACGACGTTGACAAGCAGCAGCATGCCAATCGGACCGATGCCGGACCCAAAATAGGAAACAACGATTACGCAAGAAACCACGTATGCAAGGCAGGCAGCGGCGGCAAGAACAAGTCGATAGCAAAAAATATTCAGGTTGAAATACTGCTGAGCATCCAAAACGATCGCGCAGTTAAGACAGTACAAAACGACACTCGTCAGGATAAACGCGCCCAAAAGGGCAAAAGAAGACAGCACCACTCGCGCAACGATAGCGCACACACGCTTCCCTCCCCGAGCCTCCGACAACCCCCACGGCTCCTCGACAAAGCCCGAGCTGACAAAGCGCGGCACAATGCAAGCCGCGATGAACGGAAAGAACAATGCATGAGCCAACGGGGCTACGTTGAACTGCAGCCCACGAAAAACCTCTGCATTACCAAATAGAAGGACATCCTCTGCCGACAGCCGGAGCGTCGGGTCTGGGAAAAAGCCCAAGAAACTGTTCTCACGGAGGCTACAGAACCACATCGGGAAAGAATTAAGCTGCAATACCACCATGCACGCATAAATTACCAGGATTAAGGCGTACGCCCATTTGCTCACATGCTTCAATTCTGACTGGAGAAGTCTTTTAATCTGACGAGCCATTGAGCACACCCCCCAGCACGAAAGCTCACGAGAGCGTAAATCAATACCGATAGACAGCTGGCTGCCACGCCATATCCCAGAAGCGTCAGCTGCCCCATATCGCTATACCCAAGGGCACATCCGACTCCAAGATACGGCCCCGGAAGAAGGAAAATCCATCGCAAGGACGGTATGGGCGCCTGAAGGAAGGTTCCGTAGAGCGTCAAACTCATGACAAATCCAACTATTAGCACAGCCCCGCTCAATACAGCGCTGCTTGTTATCCGATAGATGGTCACCGTCTCCAGCGCAACCGATATCACCAATACGGCGTTGATCATCATTGCCGGCAAAAATGCAGCCAGCATGCTATGCGCATAGTTTTGCCCTCCACGTGTTATCGCTATTGCAAAAAGAAGAAGGCAAAGCGCACTATATGCTGCGCCAATTATTAAAGCAGACGAAAATGCATGGGCTAGAGCCCCATAAAAGCGATTGAGACCTCTTGCCAAAGAAATTCGGCAGCCCTCTTCATAGCCACGCTCCTGTAGAATTACCAGGCAAACGATGAGCGGCACAAACAGAGATGTGCCGGCAAAGGCGCTACGCACAAGGGACTCATCGGGTGCAGAAGGATCGATTACATTCCAGCAGAAGCCAATATCCTCCCCAAAAACGCTATTGCCAAAGGCGAACAACGTTGTTCCGTTTTTTAGAAAGACACAGAAGAGAAGGCCGAACGCCAGCATAAGCGTAAGACCAAACTTCGCCGGAAACATCCTGTGCAAACGCATCATATCTGCCTTTATGGGATGGATCGCCCGCTTCATAGCGAGACCGCCTTCATCAAGCGCCTGTAATACTCTTTTAGGGACGATGCCTCATCCCTTATGACGTCCATCGGTTCCTTTTTCAGCAGTTCGCCGTCATGGATAAACACGCAACTTGTTGCAACTGATGCCAACTCATCCAAATCATGGCTAGAGATGAGCATGGTCTTACCCTGTTCTCGATTCAATCGACCGATAAGGGCCCATATACTCTCGATGCCCAGCGGGTCCAACCCGTTTGCTGGCTCATCAAAAATAAGCAGATCAGTGTCACCCAACAAAGCTGTAGCTATATCCAGCCGCCGTTTCATTCCCAGAGAAAAACTGCTCACGCTCTTTTTCTCTTCGACGTTCAGCCCGACTAGGCTCAAAACGCGAGGAATCTCACGATTCGCATCAAGCCCCCATTCCGAACATCGGATTTGGAGATTCTCAACCGCACTGAGGGATTGGTATGCTCCGCTGGAATCTGGCACATAGCCGACACGCGTCCGCATCAGACCAAGCTCTCTTTTTGATTTGCCTCCAAAGAGCTCCACACTCCCCGAAGATGGCTCGCAGAGGCCCAAGACGATTTTAATAAGCGTACTTTTGCCCGCACCGTTTGCACCGACAAGGGCACAGAGCTCAGACTGATGCACCTCGAAGGAAACGTCATGCAAAACGTGCCGTTTCCCGTAGCGTTTTGAAACTTTTGATAGCTTTATCGCTGATGCGTTCATTGGACCCCCGTTCTGCTTGATAGAAAAACCGCTCATATCGTTCCTTCTTTCCTTTATCGTTTTCCATGGTTGTTATTGTTTTTCGATAACTCTTATTTGTCAAGATAATCTAAAAAAGGGACCCGTGTTAGACACGGGTCCCTTCACGCTGATACTTCGTTTTAGTTGTTTGCCTTAAGCTACTCGTCACTCAAATCGACAGCGAAGACTGATGTCGGAAGCGATACCTCATTGCCTCCGCCGTCCCGCATCTGTCTCACGACATTTTTTGCGCGCTCGACAATAAGCTCCTCAAGTTCTTTCTCGCTCACGCGCTGAATAATATCTCCCGGTTGACAATCAAGCTCATCACAGATATCGAGAAGCGTCTTTAGGCGAATAGCTTTTATCTTTCCGTTTCTAAGCTTTGAAATATTAGCCGGAGTATGCCCCGTCGCCCGAATCAGATCAGCGCTGGTCTTTCCGGTCTTAAGCAGCTGCGTCTCAAGCTCGATGATGAGATAGCTCATGTTTCCTCCTACACAAGCTCGTCAGACTGCTCTTGGAGCAGCGAGGCATAACTCCAGATCGCCGAGATAAACAAGCAGACAACTGCGCCGATAAACGACCCCGCATCAAAGGTAGCGCCTTGGCAAATCTCAATAACGAAGGAATGAGGCACGATGTAAAGCTCCAGTCCGCCAATGGTGAGATTGACCGATCCATAGGCACCAACAAACGAAACCGCAGCGTTAACAGCAAAGGCAAGTGCAAGAACACGGATAAGCCGCACATGTGCCCTGGTAAAGGGCGAGACGCCCCGCGAGATATTACGGCTGATTCCGCACAAAACGACAAGCGAAATACCCACAACGAGTGCCAGGCACAGTCCGCTTGGGATAACGATGCACCCGCCATTGAGAAGCGTCACGACACCAAAAGAATCGACAGAAGCAACGTTTTCAACCGCATACCAAATCACGTAAACAACCGACGCGGCAAAAGCGACGAGCATCCCTGCAAAAACGGCTGCCATGCAAAAACCAAGCTTCCTGATATTTTCGCCCGCCTTGGCCATACGCTGAACGCTGTTGGACATACACTCACCCTCATCGACTCTATCGTTATTCGAACAGTTTATCGAACAACGATATGGATTGCATGCGGAAAGCCCCGACAGTGTGCATAGGCAATTCACTAATCAGAAGGGGTGAGAGTGGATTTTTGGACACGTATCGAACGAGAGTGGATAATCTCCCACTTTGAGGCCGCCACCGGGCCTAAAACGGGAGATTATCCACTCTCATAGTCATCAAGGCTCGCAAGCTCTTATTCAGCCGCCTCGCGCAGGGCCGACAACGTGGCCGCATATTGCTGCTGCAACGCATGCATCCCCTCGCGAGCGCCGTCAACGGCATCGGCGCCGCGCAGCGCTTCGGTTACCACGACCGCCGGCTCGTACAGATTATCGAATCCCAGGTTCTGGCTCACGCCCTTGAGCGTGTGCGCTGCCATAAACGCACCTTCGGCGTCTCCTGCCGCCATGGCGGCCTCCAGCTTGTCCATGCTCTCGTCATCCAAAAACTTGAGGGCAAAGCGGGCAAGCATTTCCTCGCCCATCAGCCGAGCGCACGCGTCATCATAATTAGCGCCGATCTTCTCATACGCCTCACGCATGGAAATCATGGATTAAAACTCCTTTGGTCAAACTAAATCGTGGGAAACGCGACAACGTCGGCGGGGCGTGCCAACGTCTCGGCAATACGGTCTTGCACCTCGAGCAGGCAGTCGAGCAACAGTGGGTTAAAGGTTCCGCACTTACCGTCCAGGATCATCTGGATCGCCTCCTTGTGCGGGATAGCGTCCTTGTACACGCGCACGCTCGTCAGCGCATCATACACGTCGGCCACCGAGACCACCTGCGCGGCAATGGGAATCTCGTCGCCCTTAAGGCCATCGGGATAGCCCTTGCCGTCCCAGCGCTCGTGATGCCAACGCGCAATCTGGTACGCATATTCCATAAGCGCATTGCCGACGTGATGGCGGCCCAGCTCAAGCAACATGTCGGCGCCGATCGTGGTATGTGTCTTCATAATCTCGAACTCCTCGAGCGTAAGGCGCCCGGGTTTGTTGAGAATCGCATCGTCAATCGACATCTTGCCGATATCGTGCAGCGCCGAAGCCAGGGCAATCGTGGAGCGTTCCTCATTGTCGAGGGAGATCGTGCCGCTACGCTGGACCAAGCAGGCAAGCAGCAGCTCGGTCAGCTTCTCGATGTTCGTAACGTGCCTGCCGCTCTCGCCGTTGCGAAGCTCCATGACACCGGCCATGATGTCGATGAGCATGCGACTGTTCTTGACGCGCTCGTTGTACTGCTGGGACAGCAGACTCGTCAGGCGGCGCTGTTTGGCGTATAGGCGGATGGTGTTGCTTACACGGCGGCGCACGACACGGGAGTCAAACGGGCGGTTGATATAGTCCGAGGCGCCCAGCTCGTACGCGCGCAGAACCATATCATCGGAATCTTCGCTCGAAATCATGATGAAAGGCAGATCGTCGATACCCGATCGGCGCGACAGATCGGCCAGCACCTCAAAGCCGCTTATGCCCGGCATGACAATATCCAGCAGCACGAGCGACAACTCATCGCCATAGCGGTCGACCATGTCGAGCGCCGTACGACCGTTGGCGGCCTCGAGGATGCAATACTCGTCCTTGAGCATCTCGTTGAGAATGGCTCGGTTCATCTCGGAGTCATCGACAATAAGCACCAAAGGCTTTTCGCTTTGGAAGGCTTCGATGGAATCGGCATCGGTCACGACCGTACCGGCTTTTGCCTTAGCGCGGCTCAATAACTGGACAGCGCGGCCAACTCCCTCATCGACCGTCTCGCCATGAATGCGAACGCCACCAACACATGCCGTCAAGCTCACGTACTCATAGCCCGGAACAATCGTGGCATGAACGGCATCGGACACCTGATGCAGGCGACGGGTAAAGTCATCGGAGGGAATATCGGGCATGACGACCACAAACTTGTCGCAGCCATAGCGCACAAGCTCGTCAGTCGAACGAATTCCGCTGCGTATGGCTGTCGCCACGGCACCGAGCGCAAGGTCGCCGGCATGACGGCCACACGTATCGTTGAAGACCCTAAAATCATCAAGGTCGATCACCGCAACGCCGGCATTCATGCGGGCGCTACGGAGCTTTTCCTCGTAATATCGGCGATTGCGCACACTCGTCAGCACGTCGGTGTAGACAAGGTCCTCTTCTGCAGCCTCTTGCTCATCAATCGGACACACCATCAGCAGGACGTGAGGCTCGCCCTCGACCTTCAGAGGGCGCAGGCGAGCGCGGTACTCGGTACCATCATTGAGCAGCTGCTCCGATACATCATCGGAACCTGCCAAGGCCTCAAGACTTGACTGGCGCAGACAAGGGCACCGATTGCCGGCGAGCAGGCAGTTAGGTTCGCTCTTAATCTGATCGGCCGACAGCAAACGCACCACGGGGTAGGTCTTCGCGACGCGGGCGACCTCAGCGGCAGCCTCCTCGTCGGTTAGATTGACCTCGTGATTATTGAGCATATGGGGCCCTTTCTATCGTTACGCACGGCAACGGTGCATATCAATTGGTACAAGGGTAGCATCTAACAGCTGAAGGCAAACGCGCGATTATCGTTGCATTTTTATGACCTGGCAAACGGCGGTAATGGAGCCGCGGGCGCGCGGTTATGGGCACATTCGTTAACAATGACGAAACGCTAACAGCCCCTCTCCCCGCAGGTCATCGAGCGTGCTAACGCTCCAAGACATCGCGAACGGTGTTTGCCGCCGTAACGGGACGATCGCGCAAACCGTTATGCGCGCCCGGGATCGTCACAAGGGGGCAATCGAGATATTCGGCAGCCGCTCGCGTACCAGCCTCGCGGGGTGTACCGACCGAAAGCTCGCCGAGAAGCACAGCAGCAACGGACTTCGATGCGCAGACACTATCCCAATTGGGAACGTAAGTCATATTTGTTCCATATTCGTTCGCCATAAAGCAACGACCATTGCGCAGGGCATGTTTGACTTCCGCTTCGGTCGTCCCAGGAGCCTCGGGGTCCAAGTCGCCGAGAGCTCCCAAGAAAAGCCGGAGCGCCCTTGAAACCTTTCCAGCCGCAATCATATCGAGCAAAACCGGAGCTGCGCCCATACCGACGCCTTCGGCCGACACAGCCGGCTCATGCAGAATCGCACGGGCGACGAGATGGGGTTCGGTGCGAAGAAGCTCCAGCGCCACCAACGTACCGGCGCTATGCGCAAGCACATTTGCCGGAGCGCCAACGTGTTCGATCACGGCTTGCAGGTCGGCGGCCTGAGCGGCAAGATCATAGCTGCCGTCTGCCGCATCGCTGCTGCCACCGCAGCCGCGGCGGTCGTAGGCAATTACGCGGTAGTTGCGGCTGAGCTCACAAGCGATACCGTCGAAAAATGTGCCGTCGACACAAGCGCCGTGCACGCACACCAAGGCAGGAGCATCAGATGACACATCCGGGCCGGCATATTCGCGACAGGCAATCGTGGTGCCCGCATTCTCGACCGTAAAATCCATGTTGTGCCCCCATCATCAACGCCCATCCAGTTGCACGTCAGTGCGGTTGGATGGACCCGCATTGCCTTACGCCTTGTTAACAGATTAACTGTACCCGACCCGAGGCTTTTCATGGCACGGCATAATGAGCGACGTGAAAAAACGAAACTTGTAAAGCAAGAGCCCGCGCCTTGCTTTGGAGCCGATGCTATGCTTAGGCACAATTGTCTTGAGGAGCATATGCCTATGTCTACGTTTTTGAATGCCAGCCCCATCTTTGGGCCCGTTCGCAGCCGTCGCCTTGGCCTCTCGCTCGGCGTCAACATGATGCCGGCCAGCGGCAAAATCTGCACGTTCGACTGCATTTACTGCGAAAACGGCCTCAACGCCGAGCGCCCCTGCCATGAGCCGTACAACACAGCTGCCGTGGTACTCGACGCGCTCGAGGCAAAGCTGCGCGAGATGGCAGCCGAGGGCGAGCTCCCCGATGTGATCACCTTCGCAGGCAACGGCGAGCCCACCGCCGCACCCGAATTTCCGCAGGCCATCGCCGGCGCCGTCGCGCTGCGCGACGAGCTTGCCCCAAACACCAAGATAGCCGTGCTTTCCAACGGCACGCGCGCCGACCGTCCCCAGGTACACGATGCGCTCATGATGGTCGACGACAACATTCTTAAGCTCGATACCGTCGACCCGGCGTTTATCCAGCTGCTCGACCAGCCTGTTGGCCCCTACGACGTCGAGCACCAGATCGAGACGTTCGCAAGCTTTGACGGTCACGTTATTATCCAGACGATCTTTTTGACCGGCGAGTATCAGGGCAAGCTCATCGACAACACCGGCGAGGAG
>CABUUB010000082.1 GCA_902494625.1 uncultured Collinsella sp. | reverse complement strand
CTCGACGAGCGCGTCCGCGCGTTCCTGACCCGCGGCGTGACCGGCGACACCGACATCAACGTCATCGACACCGCCGAGTTCGCGATCCCCGGCCTTGACGACGAGTTCCGCGTCATCGTGTCTCCGTGGATCCTCTCCTCGCTGATCACCGATCGCCTTGCAGCTTACTACGAGACGGTCACCAAGCACAACCTCAACTACCGTCGCTACTATCACCAGTTCGACTACTAAGAGCAAATAACGTTTGTGTAATTGGGCCTCGCTCCTATATGGAACGGGGCCTCGCTTGGGTTGGAGAGTAATTATGAGCTATCCCCAGCTTGCCGTCATGAATATCAGCCATCGTTATTTTGACCTTGAGGAGTTCTTTTCTTCGGCGTCGGCTTCGGGCTACACGTGTTGCGAGCTTTGGACCGGGGCGATGCATCTGTATGTTGATTGCCATGGATACGATTCGCTCGAGCAGGTGCGGGAGCTATCACAGCGGTATGGGGTTCGGATTGTGGGGCTTTGTCCCGAACAGAACAACCCCAAGCCGTGGAATATCGCGGCGCGCGGGAATGAGGCGCGTGCCCGCACGCTCGCGTACTTTAAGAACGTTGTAGATATCGCGGCGGAACTTGGAGCCGAGCAGGTCATGGTCTCGAGCGGCTGGGCATTTTTGAACGAGCCGATCGAGGACGCGTGGGGTCGCAGCGCCTCGATGCTGCGTGCGATTGCCGAGCATGCGGGAGAGCGCGGCGTGCGGCTGGTGCTCGAGGCCCTACAGCCGGTTGAGTCGATGATCGTGAACTCGGCGGCCGATACGAAGCGCATGATCGAGGCGGTTGATCATCCGGCACTTAAGGCGTGTCTGGATTTGGGCGCCATGGCGGTGGCGGGGGATACCATCGACGATTATTTCGATCTGCTTGGCGATGATGTCGCCCACGTGCATTTTGTCGATGTTGCGGCAGATGGCACGACGCATCTTGCCTGGGGTGACGGCGACCGTGATATGCGCGCCGACCTTGATAGGCTGGTGGCGCGCGGCTATCGCGGAGTTGTTTCGGCCGAGACCTATGACTGGCGCTATTTTGCCGACCCCGCAGCTGCCGATGCGCAGGTAATGGCAGAGTATCGTCGTGCGATTGGCGTCTAGGTGGGGTTGGGTTGCGACAACCGACCCTATGTTTCCAAATGAATACGGTGTGAGCGGCTGCGACGGATTTTCCCCGCAAGCACTCTAGTATGCTAAAGTACCCAGAAGACCGGCGGAGCTATGCCGGTCTTCTGCTCTATATGAAACACAGCATGAGGAGGCTCACCAGATGACGGCCACACCGTGGGGATTCCGGGACATATTGCCCGAGGAGGCTCAGGCGCGCGAGGAGATTGCGCTGACGGTGAAGGGCTGCTTTAGGGAGCATCATTACCTGCCGGTCGAAACGCCGCTGCTCGAGGACAAGGGTTCGCTCGAGGAGGGCGGCCGCATTGCGGACACGCCGTTTAAGCTCTTTGACGATGATGGCCGCCTGCTGGTGGTCCGTCCCGACAACACATTGCCGATCGTGCGTCTGGTTTCGACCCGCATGCGCGCGGCCGACCTGCCCCTACGCCTTCGCTACGAGGCGCCGGTGGTTCGCGAGTGTCAGCGCAATGCCGGTGGCTCGCGCCAGTTTACGCAGCTGGGCTTTGAGCTTATCGGTGCGGGCGATACCGCGGGCGATGTCGAGATTGTCTCGCTCGTGGCCGAGGCGGTGCGCAAGCTGGCACTGCCCGATGCACGCATTATCGCAGGTAGCGTGCGTCCGTTTAAGGAGCTGCTCGCGGCGTGCGAGGATCGCGAGCTGGCCGCCGAGGCCCTGCGCTGCGTGCACGCCAACGACTTTGTGGGCCTCGATGCCCGCGTGGCGGCAAGCACCGAGTCCGATGCCGTCAAGGCCGCCATTAGCGAGCTGCCGCGTCTGCACGGCGGTGCCGAGGTACTCGACCGCGTGGACGCGCTGCTGGAGGCCGCCGGTATCGTCGCGCCGCTGACGCGCGAGCTGCGTGCCCTGGTTGAGGGCCTGGCACCCGAGGACGCCCAGGTGCTGTCGTTCGACTTCTCTATCATGAACTCTTTCGATTACTACACGGGCCTGGTCTTTAAGGCTTATGCCGGCGGACTGCCCGATCCGGTCGGTTCGGGCGGACGCTATGACTCCATCTTTACCGGCGCATTTGGCGACGGTATCGAGGTGCCGGCGGCGGGCTTCGCCTTTTCACTCGAGCGCCTGGAGGCCGCGCGCACCTCGGCCGAGGATGCCGCTTCCGACGGCGATCACGCCGCGGGCCGTGGCGCCGAGGGCCCGCTGCGCATCGCTGTGCCCAAGGGCTCGCTTAAGGCCGACACGCTCGACGTGCTCGAGACCGCGGGCTTGGACGTCTCTGAGCTGCGTGACCCCGGCCGTCACCTGATCGTGCGCGGCCGCGACACGCGTGCCGGCAAGGGCGCGGTCGGCGATATCGAGTTTGTCATCGTGCGTCCCAGCGATGCGCCTGCCTTTGTGGGCTGCGGTGGTGCCGATTGCGGCATCTGCGGTTGGGACTCGCTCATTGAGGCAGACCTCAACCTGCTGCAGCTGGTCGACCTGGGCTATGGTCTGTGCACCTTTATCGAGGCGGAGCCCGCGTGGCGCGCCGGCCAGGCCGAGCGCAACTATGCCCGCCGCGGCTCGCTTCGCGTGGCCACCAAGTATCCGCGCATCGCGAGCGCCTGGTATGCCGAGCGCGGCGTGAATGCCGATATCGTCTCGCTGCACGGCAACATCGAGCTGGGCCCCATCGTCGGCATGACCGATCGCATCGTGGACATCACCGCCACGGGCGCCACGCTGCGCGACAACGACCTGGTCATCACCGGCCGCATCATGGACTGCACGGCCCGCTTCTTTGTCAATCCGGGTGCTGCGCGCCTGGATCCGCGCGTACGCAATCTGGCAGATCGCTTGGCCGCGGCCGTTAAGGACAAGCATTTTGAGCCCGTCGCGGGCTCGGCACAATAGCGCGAGCGCGCACGGGCGCCCCAACGTACGGGCTGCGGGCCGACTGGCGCCGCCGCCCGGCCTCTCGTTTTTCGAACACAACCTCGACCGATAGGGGATACCGATATGAAGACCATCAAGCTTGCTCCCGGTGAGCGCCTCGTTACCAACCAGCTCAACCGCAAGGGTGTGCTGCCGCAAAACATCATCGACGCCGCCCGCGATATCGTGGCCAACGTGCGTGCCAACGGGGATGCCGCGGTGCGCGATTACTGTCAGCGTTTTGACGGCGTTGAGCTGCAGAGCTTCCGCTTGCCGCAGGAGCAGATCGATGCCGCGCTCGAAGGCCTTGACCCGGCCTTTGTCGCCGCGCTTGAGAAGGCCGCGCGCCAGATTCGCGAGTTCCACCAGCGCGAGGTCGAGCAGAGCTGGTTTACCACGCGTGTGGACGGCACGATGCTCGGCGTTAAGGTGACCCCGCTCGCGGCGGCCGGCATCTATGTACCGGGCGGTCGCGCGCAATATCCCTCCACCGTGCTCATGAACGCCATTCCCGCCAAGGTCGCCGGCGTCAAGCGCGTGGTCATGGTGACCCCGCCGCAAAAGGACGGCCTGATCAGCCCCTATACACTCGCCGCGGCAAAGTTCGGCGGCGTGGACGAGATCTATATGGTGGGCGGCGCTCAGGCTGTGGCCGCGCTGGCGTACGGCACCGAGACCATTCCGCGCGTCGATAAAATCACCGGTCCGGGCAACGCTTTTGTTGCCGCTGCCAAGCAGATTGTCTCGGGTGACGTGGGTATCGATATGGTCGCCGGCCCGTCCGAGGTCTGCGTGCTGGCCGATGCCACGGCCAAGCCCATGGTGGTCGCGGCAGACCTGATGGCGCAGGCCGAGCACGACCCGCTGGCAGCCTGCTATCTGGTGACCTGCGACGAGCAGTTTGCGCGCGAGGTCGAGGCGGGTATCGACATCCTGGTGGCGCAGTCCCCGCGTGCCGAGATCACGTGTGCCTCGCTCGATAACGAGGGCACTATCGTGGTAGCCGCCGACATGGCTGCCGCCGTCGAGGCGGTGAACACCGTGGCGCCCGAGCACCTGGAGCTGCACTGCAAGGACGCGATGGGCCTGCTCGGCGGTATTCGCAACGCCGGCGCCATCTTTGTGGGCGCTTGGAGTTCCGAGCCGCTCGGCGATTATGTTGCCGGCCCCAATCACACGCTGCCGACCGGCGGCACGGCCATGTTCTCCAACCCGCTTTCGGTCGAAGAGTTCGTCAAACGCTCGAGCGTCATTTGCTATACGCCCGAGGGCCTGCTCTCCGACGCTCCCGCTACGCAGCGTCTGGCCGAGGCCGAGGGTCTGTGGGCACACGCGCTTTCCGCCGCTCTGCGTCGCCGCGTGCTGGAGCAGGGCGAGGATGCCGTGAGCGCCGAGTCGCTGGTCGCGGCCGACCTGACCAAGGTCGCCTGGCCGGGCGATGCCGTGACGACGGTTGCCGAGGGCGTGGACCTGACGGCGGCTGCGGGCGGTGCCGCTAACCCGGCCGGCGAGGAGGCCTAACATGGCCGAACTCACGCCTCGCATGAAGGAGCTCGTCCAGCCCTACTTGGCCGGTATTGAGCCCTACGATCCCAACTTTACGCCCACGCGCATCAACCTTTCGGCCAATGAGAACACCTATCCCGTGCCGGCTGGCGTGCGCAAGGCGGTCGACGCGGCCCTGGCTGCCACGCCGCTCAACCGCTACCCCGATCCCATGTCCAACGATCTGCGCGACGAGCTTGCCGCTTGGCATGGCGTGACGCGCGAGAATATCTGCGTGGGCAACGGTGGCGACGAGCTGCTCTATAACTACCTGCTGGCGTTTGGCGGCGCGGGGCGGACCCTGCTCAACTGCCCGCCGTGCTTTAGCGAGTATGCGTTCTTTGCGTCGCTCTGTCAGACCGAGGTGCGCGACGTGCGGCGCGACCCGGCGACCTTTGAGCTCGACCAGGCTGCCGTGCTTGCAGCGGCGCCCGAGTGCAGCCTGGCGATCGTGACCTCGCCCAATAACCCCACGGGCGACGTGGCGCAGCTCAACTTTGTCGCGGCCCTGTGCGATGCCTGCCCCGGCATGGTGATGGTCGACGAGGCCTACGTTGAGTTTGCCGACGATTCGTTTGGCGCGGCCACCACGGCGCAGGGGCTTATCGCCGAGCATCCCAATCTGGTGATTCTGCATACGCTGTCCAAGGCGTTTGGCGCCGCCGGCACGCGTCTGGGCTACGTGATCGCGGCGCCCGAGGTTATCGACGTGTTCGCGGCGATTCGTCAGATCTATTCGGTTAATGTGCTGAGCCAGGCGGCGGCGCTTGCCTGCGTGCGTGCCCGCGATGCGTACGCGCCCGTGGTGGCACAGGTTGCATCCGAGCGCGAGCGCGAGCTGGCCGCCCTGCGCGCGATGGCTGCCGAGGGCCTGCCCGTGGAGGCATGGCCGAGCGCGGCGAACTTTGTGCTCGTGCGTACGCCACATGCCACGCGCGTGCGCGAGCGTCTGCGCGACGAGTATTCGATTTTGGTGCGCGACTTTAGCTACGCGCCGGGGCTTGCGGACTGTCTGCGCATTACCGTGGGTACCCCGCGGGAAAATGATGAGGTGCTGGCTGCGTTTGCAGCGCTGGTGAAGGAGGAGATGTAGATGGGCCGTTATGCCGAGGTGACCCGCAAGACGGGTGAGACCGACATTGTCGTCAAGATTGACCTGGACGGGAGCGGCGTGTGCGATATCTCGACCGGCGTACCGTTTTTCGACCATATGCTCAACGCGTTTGGCCGCCATGGCCTGTTTGATTTGACGGTACACGCGGTGGGCGACGTTGAGGTCGACGCACATCACACCGTCGAGGACACGGGCATTGTGCTGGGCGAGGCGTTTTGCCAAGCGCTGGGCGACAAGGCGGGTATTACGCGCTTTGCCGACGCGGCGATCGCCATGGACGAGACGCTCGTGATGGCCGCCGTGGATATCTCGGGCCGCGGGCAGGCCTATTGCGAGCTGCCCGTGCCGACCGAGCGCGTGGGCGGCTTCGATACCGAGCTGGCCGTTGAGTTCTTCTATGCCTTTGCGCGCGATGCCAAGCTCACGTTGCATGTGCGCGAGCTGGCGGGCAGCAACTCGCATCACATTATCGAGGCCGCCTTTAAGGCCGTGGGCCGCACGATGCGCCGCGCCTGCGAGCTCGATCCCCGCGTGCAGGGCATTCCCAGCACCAAGGGCTCGCTGTAACCTGCCAAAAAAGACAGGTTTTGAATGAGATAAGGGAGGGTCGCGTGGGCGAACCGAAGATCGTGGTGGTCGACTACCACAAGGGCAACTTGTCGAGCGTCGTGCGCGGGCTTGCGCGCGCCGGTGCCGCCGCCTGCACGTCGGACGATCCGGAACAGATCCGCAACGCCGACGGCCTGGTCATCCCGGGCGTGGGCGCGTTCTATGACGCGATCGCCTTTATGCGCCAGAGCGGCGAGGCGGACGCGGTGCTCGACGCCGTTGCCGCCGGAACTCCGCTGCTCGGCATCTGCCTGGGCCTTCAGCTGTTTTTTGAGCGCGGCGACGAGGGTGTGCCGGCGGACGAGGGCGCGGACGCGGACGACGATGCCTCCGAGCAGGCCGGCGGCCCCTGGGTCGATGGCCTGGGCATTATGCGCGGTTCGTGCACGCGCTTGGAGTCGAGCCGCCTGAAGGTGCCGCACGTGGGCTGGGACCAGGTGCACATGACGCCCGCCGGTGCGGCCGACCCGCTGCTCGCCGGTTTTGCCGAGGGTGCCAACATGTATTTCACCCACAGCTATGCGGTGGCCGACGACGCCGATGCCGCCGATGTGCTGGCGCGCACGCACTATACACGGAGCTTCCCGTGCATCGTGCGCCATGGCAACGTGTGGGGCTGCCAGTTCCATCCCGAGAAATCCTCCGCGCTGGGTCAGCGCATCCTTAAGAACTTCGTGAGCATCGTCGAGGGGGCCGGCCGATGATTCTGTTTCCCGCAATCGATCTGATCGGCGGCAAGGTCGTGCGCCTGGAGCGCGGCGACCGGAGCCGCTGCAAGGTATATTCCGACGACCCCGTGGCAGTCGCCCGCTCGTTCGCCGAGCAGGGTGCGAGCTGGGTGCACGTCGTCGACCTGTCTGCTGCCTTTGGCGAGGACGAGGACACGTGTGCTGCCAACTCGGCGGCGATTAAGGGCATCTGCGGCATCGACGGTCTGTCTGTGGACGTGGGCGGCGGCGTTCGCTCGCTTGCACGCATCGACGAGCTGGCCGGCTACGGCGCGCGTCGCATCGCACTGGGCACGGTGCTCGTGACCGAGCCGGGTTTTGCCGAGGTGGCGGCCCAAGGCTTTGGCGAGCTGCTCGTGGCGGACATCGCCGCGCGCGACGGCCAGGTCAAGGTGAACGGCTGGCGCGACGGCGCGGGCGTGGCACTCGACGATGCCGTGGCACAGCTCACCGAGCTGGGCTTTAAGCATCTGGTGTATACCGACATCGCGCGCGATGGCATGCAGACGGGCATCGATGTGGCGGCGTATCGCCATGTGGCCGAGGTCGCGGGCTTTCCCGTCGTGGCATCGGGTGGCATCTCGACGCTCGACGACATCCGTGCGCTGGCCGCAGTGGGTGAGGGCGCGGTTGAAGGTGCTATTACCGGTCGCGCGCTCTACGAGGGCAACTTTACGCTGGTACAGGCGCTGGCCGCCGCCCGAGGGGAGGAGTAGCCCATGCTTACCAAACGTGTGATTCCCTGCCTGGACGTCAAGGACGGCCGTGTGGTCAAGGGCGTCAACTTTGTGAGCCTGCGCGATGCGGGCGATCCGGTGGAGCTGGCGCGCGTCTACGATCGCGAAGGTGCGGACGAGGTCGTATTTT